>JAVBKF010000236.1:0-6276 GCA_031554215.1 Caryophanales bacterium | reverse complement strand
GAAGGGCAATATAATTCATCATAATTGTCACAACGACTTCATGAACACCGCGCTGTGCTTTCAGTATGCCAGGAATAAAGGCCCAGAGAGCACCAGCCGCCGCCCCGGCTAGGATTGCCAGTGGAAGATGGATAATCATTGGAAGGTCAAATGCACTTCCGACAATAACGGATGCGAGCATCCCCATGATAAATTGACCTTCGACACCAATATTGAACAATCCTGATTTAAATGCGAGAGCAACGGCAAGTCCTGCAAGAATTAGTGGCGTTGCCTTACGAACAACTTCACCAATATTATAAATATCTCCAAAAATACCATTCCAGAGTGCTTTATAACCCTCTACAGCATCATAGCCACCAATTGTCATAATAATCGCGCCAACAATGAGTCCAAGAATAACGGCAATAACAGGTATTAAAAAATTTTTCAAGCGATTATTCATGAGTTGCCTCCTTAACTGGCAATTTGGTGCCTGCCATCAGTAAGCCGAGTTCCATTTCTGTTACGGACTTTGGGTCGACGACAGCAATAATACGTCCATTACTAATAACGGCAATACGATCACTGACATTCATGATTTCATCAAGTTCAAACGAGATCAGCTGAACTGCTTTACCGTTATCACGTTGCTCAATAATTTTACTGTGAATGTACTCAATCGCACCGACATCTAGACCTCTTGTCGGCTGGGAAGCGATTAATAGTGCCGGCTCCCGATCTATTTCACGCGCAATGATTGCTTTTTGCTGATTTCCACCTGATAAAGAACGTGCAAGCGTCGTTTCGCTTGGTGAGCGCACATCATATTTTTTGATTAACTCCCTTGATTTCATTTTAATCGCAGAAAGATTCAAGATCCCAAATTTCGAGTAGGGCTCTTTATAGTAGGATTGCAAAACCATATTTTCTGTGAGTTGAAAATCAAGTACAAGTCCATGTTTATGCCTATCCGCAGGAATATGTCCAACACCGGTTTCAGTGATCTGACGCGTTTTCATCTTTTGCACTTCTTGCCCATTAATTGAAATCACGCCTGAATCTATTACACACAACCCAGTAATCGCTTCAACAAGCTCTTTTTGACCATTTCCATCAACGCCAGCAATCCCGAGCACTTCACCAGCTCTTACATTTAGTGATAATCCTTTGATGATTTCCACCTGTCGATCATCACTCACACATAAGTCTTTCACCATAAGAACGTCTTTGCCCGGGTTTGCAGCAATTTTCTCCGTTTCAAATGACACTTCCCGGCCAACCATTAAGTTCGCTAGCTCTTGCTCTGTCGTATCTACAACATTCACTGTGTCAATGCCTTTTCCTTTACGGATGACGGTGACCCGGTCACAAACCTCCATGATTTCTTTCAATTTATGTGTGATTAAGATGATTGATTTCCCCTCTTTGACAAGGTTCTTCATGATCACGATTAATTCTTCAATCTCTTGCGGTGTGAGTACTGCAGTTGGTTCATCTAATATGACAATTTCTGCCCCTCGGTAAAGCGTCTTAATAATTTCAACCCGTTGCTGCATCCCAACAGATATCCGAGAAATTTTCGCGTCAGGGTCAACTGCTAAACCATATTTAGTCGAAAGTTCAGATAATTTCTTTGCAGCTGTTTTCGCATCCAGAAAGCCAGCTTTGGTTTCTTCTTTTCCTAAAATGATGTTTTCCGTTACAGTAAAAGGCTTAACAAGCATAAAATGCTGATGAACCATCCCGATCCCAAGATCATTTGCAATGTTTGGATTGGTAATCTTCACTGACTTTCCCTTCACCTTGATGTCACCAGCTTCTGGCTGGTAGAGACCAAAGAGTACATTCATTAAGGTAGACTTCCCGGCACCGTTCTCTCCAAGAAGTGCATGAATCTCGCCTTTTTTCACTTGTAATGTAATGTTATCATTGGCAACAAAACTACCAAATTCCTTGCGAATTCCCAACATTTCGATTGCATAATCCAAGAAAAGCACGCCCCCCAATTTAAGTTTTTAAGACTATCTTTCTAAAGTTTACACAGAGAGCCTATATATGTACAGAAAAAATTATTCTTATATCAAAAAAAGCGATAGGAACAATCTCTTTTCTCAGCTAACCGTCATTTTTTTATTCCATGAAAAATGAAGCTAAGACAAACCATTTCAGCTATGAACACCCAAATATCGAAGATGAAATAGGCTAAAATCGTGCTGAAATCGTCTATTAAGGCAAATAAATGATATTTTTATCAAATGATGAATAGTGAAAAAAGATCTACTCCAACCACTGAATATACCACGTTAAAAGATACCAACTCCGGCTAGTTAAAACTGGATAGAAGCTACCACCCTCCGTACCGAGTTATCATCTCGCTCTCACGAATTTTATCAGTTTCAAATCGGCAAGATAGATCGCAGGTCTTTGCCAGTCCTGTTATGATATAATACTGAAATTAAGATCAATAGGTGGTACAAATGGCAAAGCAAAAGAAACGATCTCGTCGTAAAAAAAATATTAGTGTCGTTAGGACACTTCAATTTGAAGTCGTTGGTTTGATACTACTGACCTTTTCGATTATTTCACTTGCTAATCTTGGCAATGCATCAAAAGCGGGACGGCTCGTGGCAGAATTTTTCATGGGAGAATGGTCATTCATTCTACTTCTAGGTCTATTGGTCCTTAGCATTTATCTTATCTATAAGAGGCAAGTACCAGATTTCTTAAGTCAACGCTTATTTGGAATTTATTTAGTGATTACATCAATACTTTTGATGGTTCATATTTCAGCTGTTAGCAATCATTCTATTCCTTATGATAATGATCACCGCAGCGTCATCCTGCAAACTTGGGAGCATTTCTGGGCTAATGTCGCAGACCCAACAGAAAGTCTTGAGCTCGGCGGTGGCATGATTGGTGCTGTTGTTTATGCAACAGCGGATTTTCTATTCGATACTGCAGGCAGCAAAATAGTTGCTGTCATTATGGGCATCATCGGCTTCGTTTTAATCACCAATTTAAGTGTCAAAGACACGGTCGTGAAACTGTTAAAACCGATCGTGCGCTTTACTAGGCGACAGTGGCATGCAATGAAGGCAGATGTGTTGGAGCACTTTACAGATGTAGAGGATAGCGACAATCCAGAGGAAGTAGCCGCTCCGCAGGGTACAAATGTCCATTACGATCAGGCAGAAACAGCCCCACTAGACAGTAAAATAGCGGACATTGTCATCTCTGACTTTAGTCAACATGTCGATGCAGAACAAACAGCGGAGATGCAGGTTCTACTAGAACCATTAACAAGTGACCAGACACGTATGGAAACAGAAAATGTGGATTATATGCTCCCTCCTATCGATCTACTCGGTTTAGCAAAGAAAGTCGATCAGCGTAAAGCGATGGCGAAGATCAATCAAAATGCTAAGAAACTCGAACAGACTCTGCAGAGTTTTGGCGTTAATGCCAAAGTGACCCAAATCCACCTTGGTCCTGCGGTAACACAGTATGAAGTATACCCAGAGGCAGGTGTTAAAGTAAGCCGTATTGTCGCTTTGACTGATGATATAGCGCTTGCACTCGCTGCAAAGGATATCCGAATTGAAGCACCGATTCCAGGGAAATCAGCGGTTGGTATCGAAGTACCGAATGCAGAAGTATCAATGGTTTCCTTGCGTGAAGTGCTAGAAACAGCTAATGATCGAAAAAAGAACATTCTGAAGTTCTCACTCGGAAGAGATATAACCGGAGCACCAATTACCGCAGAATTAAACAAGATGCCACATTTACTTGTAGCCGGCTCAACTGGTAGTGGTAAAAGTGTTTGTATTAACGGCATTATTACCAGCATTCTCATGAATGCAAAGCCACATGAAGTCAAAATGATGATGATTGACCCGAAAATGGTTGAGCTGAATGTATACAACGGCATTCCTCACTTACTGGCGCCTGTTGTCACAGATCCAAAAAGAGCTGCCCAAGCCTTAAAGAAAATTGTCAGTGAGATGGAGCGGCGCTATGAATTGTTTTCAGCATCGGGAACCCGTAACATCGAAGGCTATAACGAAAGTGTTCGCAAACACAATCTAACAGAAGAAATCAAACGACCACAATTACCATTTATCGTTGTGCTCGTTGATGAGTTAGCTGATTTAATGATGGTGGCATCGTCCGATGTAGAGGACGCAATCATCCGACTCGCGCAAATGGCGCGCGCTGCCGGCATTCACCTAATCATTGCTACGCAGCGACCATCAGTCGATGTCATCACGGGCATTATTAAGGCTAACATTCCATCACGGATTGCCTTCGCTGTTTCTTCTAGTATTGACTCGAGGACCATTCTTGATATGGGGGGTGCTGAAAAACTACTTGGCCGGGGTGACATGCTATTTTTCCCAGTAGGTGCTTCAAAGCCTGTTCGAGTACAAGGCGCCTTCCTATCTGACCAAGAAGTAGAAAATATTGTTGATCATGTGATCGCTCAGCAGAAAGCACAATACCAAGAAGAAATGATTCCTGATGAAGTTGAAGTCGCAAATCCAAACTCAGAAACCGACGAACTCTATAACCAGGCGGTGGATCTCGTCGTAGAAATGCAAACCGCCTCCGTTTCACTCTTGCAAAGAAGATTTCGGATTGGCTATTCTCGCGCCGCTCGGTTGATAGACCAAATGGAAGAACGCCATGTCGTAGGACCTTATGAGGGTAGCAGACCGCGCACTGTTTTATTAACAAAACATCCTGAAAATGTAGAATAACATAGCTTTTTCCTTTAAGTAACGCTTTCTCAACACGAACGATTTATGGATAATTCGTGACATAAATCTGACGAAAAGCTTTAGTAGTTTATTTTTTGTAGAAACAATGCTAAATTTAAGATGGTATAATACTTCTTTTAAAAAGGAAGTTTCTATCAGTCAACTTTTGGAGGAGGAAAATATTTTGAAAAAACTTAGTGTATTCTTACTTATTTTGATGGTATCAACGGCTACGATCCTTAGTGGATGCGGCAGTAGTGATGACAAGAAAGAGTCAGAGCCAGAAAAAGAACCAAAGACAGACTATAAAGTTGCTATGGTTACTGATGTTGGCGGGGTCGATGATAAGTCATTTAACCAATCAGCTTGGGAAGGGCTTCAGGCTTACGGCGAAGAAAATAACCTAGAGAAAGCGGTTGGTTATGACTACGCTGCTTCAAAGAAAGACGATGAGTATGTACCAAATTTAACAAAACTAGCAAAAGCAGACTTTGACCTTGTCTATGGTATCGGATTCCTAATGGAAAAATCAGTTGCACAAGCAGCGGACGAAAATCCAGATACTGATTTCGCAATCGTTGATTCTGTTGTTGACAAACCAAATGTCGCAAGTATCCAGTTTGCAGAAGAAGAAGGATCATTCCTTTGCGGTGTAGTAGCTGCTATGACAACGAAAACGAAAAAAGTTGGATTTGTCGGCGGAACTGATACACCAATCATCAACAAATTTGAAGCAGGATTTACTGCCGGTGTTCATGCAGTTGACCCAACAATCGAAGTGGTTAGTAACTATACAGGCGCATTTGATAAAGCAGAATTAGGTAAAGCTGCGGCTTCAGCAATGTATAAGTCTGGTGTAGATGTGATCTTCCAAGCTGCCGGTGCAACTGGTAAAGGAGTATTCTCTGAGGCAATCAGCCTGAAAGAAGCAGATCCTTCACGTGATGTATGGGTAATCGGGGTTGATAAAGATCAATATGACGATGGATTATTGAAGGATGGCGAAACAAGTGTTACCCTAACTTCGATGATGAAACGTGTTGATATTGCTGTTCAGGACGTTGCAAACCAAGGAAAAGATGGCAAGTTCCCTGGCGGAGAAGTCCTCGAGTATGATTTAGAGTCTCACGGCGTTGGTATTTCTGAATCAGACCAAAACCTGACACCAGAAATTAAAACAGCTGTAGATGACTATACGAAAAAAATCATTTCAGGTGAAATTGTTGTTCCAAAAAAATAAAAATGACTAAAATAAGCAAGCAAGACGCTATCATCACAGCGTCTTGCTTGTTTTTTTGCTGTTGTTTGTCAATGACCGTAAGCGTCAAACCACGGACACCTAGATGACAGAGGAAAAAGACGATAAACTAAAAAAGCCAAGATCAGAGATTAAAATGGACCCAATAGCATGGACAGTAAAAAAAGTCTATTCTATTGGGTTCATTTTATGTAACATAAATACGAGGTGAGAAAAGGTAAGCGTCAAACCACGGACACCTAGAAGCCAGCGAAAAGAGACGATAAACTAAATGCCAAG
>JAVBKF010000089.1:0-2753 GCA_031554215.1 Caryophanales bacterium | reverse complement strand
AAGTGTCCTTTGTAGGTACTTTTCCCTAATCGCTAAGTACGCAGCCTGTGCCTCTTTTTTCGTGTTAAAGCCCTGCTTTGTGGTTCGCCTACGCTTTCCAGTAATGGGGTCATAGCCTAGGCTTATGTCTATTCTATAAATCCCATCCTTATTTTTAATTATTGGCATGCTCTCCTACTTCCTTTTTACTTATTTTCACTAGCCCATTAATAATACCTTTCAGATAGAAAGGCTCAATCCCCTGGTCTATTTGAATGTAGTAATCAAGTTCCTTTAGTATCATTTTTGCTTTTTCTGAGTTATTCATTGGATTGCTCCTCTATAACAGAATTCTTCATCTAGGTGCGTTATTTCAATTAGGTCTAAAATTTGATTGATAATTTCATGTCTGTTTAATACCTCAGCTGATAATACGCCATGTGTTAATTCCAGCAATAGATGCAGAATATGCACCCTGTAGATTTCACATTGTAACAAATCATGGTTTAATTCTTTTGACATTTTTATCGTGCTCCCTTGTTTTGTATTGAACGAGGTCTCCAGTCATGATAAGATGTCATAGACGGAGACGTCATCTTGAGGTTTGCTGGTTCTTTGTAGGGGTTGGCAAACCTCATTTGTTTATTTCACTTTTCCACTATGATATAATGACCTTGTCTAGAGGTTGGACATAGCTTGAAACTGTTTAGTTTCAGGAAAATGTTCAGCTTTTTTTGTTTTGTCAATTTGGTAATAGAAAACCTTATCTTCAATTTCATTGTAATCTATAAAAAAGTTGTTACCGTATTCCTTCGAGAAAATAACTGCATTACCAGCAATAGTATCTTTTAAAATGTCTAGGTCATCAATATCAAGCTTTTCAACAATTGGTTGTGCTAAGTTTTGACTTTTGAAAAACGCTTTCTTCTTGCTCTCCTTCAGGTCTAAATCCTTGGCAAAATACTTTGATACGTACATCCCTATCTTGTGAACCTCAATATGTTTAATCTTATTGATTCTCACGAAGCCATGGCTCCAAATTTCAGCTAGGCCATCTCTCTTGATGTATGGAAAACCAAATAGAACCAGATGGTAATGTATTGCCCCACGCTTTTGCCTTTCCCATGTTGCAATATACTTTAGCGGTGTGCCATCGTATTTCTTCTCAAGTTGATATTTCAATCGCTTAATAAATTTATCAAAATGTTTATTAGCTATCTCTACATCTTTTTGATTTTCTGCAAATGTCATTGTGAAAAACTTTGTAGCGTTGTCATAGTTCATATTGATCAACCTTGAAATCTCCCATCTTTTATTCCTGTAGTACTTTTTCTTCTTTTTGATAGCTTCCGCCTGTTCATCCTCATCTAATTCTTCAAACGTCCTCCTAGAGCCACTAGAAGCACACTCGACAGTGAATCCTGTAAAGATTGGTCGACTATGTACCCAAACTTCAAGGGTCGACTTGGAATCAATCGTTTTTACGTTGTAATACAAGTCATTTAGACACCTCGCTTTAATTCAGTTTTTTTAGTGTCTTTTAACCTATGAAACCCTGATTATTACTAGCTTTTCAACCGAATTACCCCTCGTTTTTTTCTCGAGATGTTAGACTAATATCAAGTCTAGTAAAGAAGGAACTTCGCTTCGCTCGTTTCAAAAATCCTTAAACCGATTGTTTCAATATTTTTCTATTTGCTGTTATTTCATAGCCTAGAACAGATTCCACAGCATGAGTTGGAACTCTTCCAAGTCGTTTACTCGAATAGTAAGAGTATCCTTGGGCCACCATATAATGCTTAGCAAGCCGGATAATGTCACTTGAAAAAGTTGGTCCATACCCAAGGTTCATTAGGTCAACTTTTGTTACAGTCTGTTTCATGTATTTCACCTCCTTTCAATGGATATAATTCTTACAAACATCTTTAAAGTTATGCAAAAATATCTAAATCGAATTTTACACATCTAAATTGGTTGTGTCAATAAAAAATAATCTATTTCCTGTTGGTTATTCCATAAAAATGTGAAATAATCATAGGAAAGGTTAGTGAAAGGAGATTTCTCAATTGAGTATAATAGAAAATTTCTCTGATAATTTGAGAAAGTATAGAAAAGGAATTGGACTAACACAGTTAGAATTAGCCAATAAAATTGGAGTAAGTGCTCAAACAATCTACAAATATGAAAATGGTATAGCATTTCCACCAGCAGAAAATCTTGAATCAATTTTAATCGAATTAAATGTTACTCCAAATTCATTATTGCTTGGAGAAAGTGAAATTGTTTTCGGAGGCATTGAATCTGTTATTAATAAAGAAATATTTTTCCGAAGCAGAAAAAACTTGATTTCAAAAATTGGTTCAGAAGAAGTTGTAAAGAATTTATTCTTAAGCAAACTAAAAATAAAGAACTCACCAGAATTGCCTATGGAAGATTTGGAACTAATGGACAAAGCGCTTTTTGAAGATCAAGTTCTAAAACGAGTTTATGTTTATTTAGATTATATGGTGAGTGAAATAGATAAAAACTCTGATGAGGTAGTTACCCAAGCTAAACAAGACCCTACCATCCGAGAGCTTATAAAGCTGCATAAAATGATAAACTTGAAGCAGGATGAAAAATATGAAAACTAATGCTCTTTGATTTGAATGCACTGGCTCCTTTCAGTTGAGTTATAAAATCAAGAGCATAAGGGGTTTCTGTCCCCACTTTGCGTGTGGAGTTAGGCAGAGCCAAACGAAACTGTGGGTACAGAAAATCGCTGTTTGCCATAC
>JAVBKF010000172.1:0-2983 GCA_031554215.1 Caryophanales bacterium | reverse complement strand
TTCGGGATCTTCGTTATGAATTTCAGTGAGCAGTTTTTCAATGTGGCTACCGTATTCTACAGATGAATCAAATTCAAAAATAAGTTCAGGCGTGACACGTAACTGAATGCGCTTCCCGAGTTCTGCGCGTAAAAAAGCAGTTGCCTTTTCGAGGCCAATCAGTGTATTCTTACGTGCATCCTCATCCCCAAGCGTAGTGATGAAAACCTTTGCCTGCTGCAGGTCACCGGTGATATCAACACCTGTGACAGTGATAAAGCCAACACGCGGATCTTTCAACTTTCGCCCAAAGATATCACTTAATTCCTTCTTAATTTGTTCACCGACTCGGTTGGTCCGTTGTTTCAAAATAGTCAACTCCAATCATTCGAGGTGCAGCTACTTTAGGGTCCGCTGTAACGCGTAACCCTAAAGGCTAAGTTAAGTAAGCTTAGCATTCAAAGACAGCACCTTTATTCATACAAAATGGTTAGCGTTTCTTCTCTTCCATAATAAACGCTTCGATCACATCTAGCTCTTCAATATTATTATAACCCTTTAATGAGATACCACATTCATATCCAGCTGCAACTTCTTTGACATCATCTTTAAAGCGCTTCAATGTGTCCAGTTCACCTTCATGGATGACGATACCAGCACGGATCACTCTTACACTACAGCCTCGAGTAATTTTCCCATCTAATACATAAGAACCCGCAATGATGCCTACTTTAGAAATCTTCACTAACTGACGAACTTCGGCTTGACCGATCACTTTTTCTTCAAATTCAGGGTCGAGCATACCTGTCATCGCTGTTTCGATTTCATTGATCACATTATATATAATTCGATGCAACCGAATATCGACTTTCTCAGCATCAGCAATTCGGTTGGCATTGACAGTTGGACGAACGTTAAATCCAATCACAATCGCACCCGAAGAAGAAGCCAGTAATACGTCAGATTCTGAAATGGCACCAACGCCAGAGTGAATAATCTTCACGCGGACACCCTCGACTTCAATCTTATGCAATGAACTAGCAACAGCTTCCTGTGAACCTTGCACATCCGCTTTCAGAATGATGTTCAGTTCTTTCATTTCGCCATCTTTCAGTTGCTCAAATAGATTATCAAGCGTGACTTTAGCTTTCTCACCACGGCTCGCTACTAAGTGGTTTGTCGCACGTTTTTCACCAACAGCACGTGCTGTCTTCTCATCTTCAAATACAACAAAACGATCGCCAGCTTGCGGTACTTCGTTCAGTCCAGTAATCTCAATTGGTGTTGACGGAAGTGCATCTTGAACACGTAGCCCCATATCATCAGTCATTGCCCTTACTTTACCAAATGCGTTCCCACATACGATTGGATCACCAACACGAAGGGTTCCGTTTTGGACAAGCAATGTCGCAACTGGTCCACGCCCTTTATCAAGTTGCGCCTCAATCACGGTACCAACGGCTTTTCTGTTCTCATTACATTTTAGTTCAGACACTTCACTAACCAAAATAATGGTTTCGAGAAGTTCTTCAATTCCCTGCCCCATTTTTGCTGAAATTGGTACAAAGATCGTTTCTCCGCCCCATGCTTCAGCAATGACACCGTATTGACTGAGTTCTGTTTGTACTCTTTCAACGTTGGCTTCTGGTTTATCCATTTTGTTTACCGCAACAATAATCGGCACTTCCGCTGCTTTCGCATGGTTAATCGCTTCAATTGTTTGTGGCTTAACACCATCATCAGCTGCGACAACTAAAATAGTGACATCCGTTACTTGGGCACCACGTGCGCGCATCGTTGTAAATGCTGCATGTCCTGGTGTGTCTAGGAATGTGATTTTCTTATCTTTGACATCTACTTGGTAAGCACCAATATGTTGCGTGATACCACCAGCTTCGCCTTCGGTGATCTTTGTTTTACGAATCGAATCAAGTAGTGTTGTTTTACCATGGTCAACGTGTCCCATGATCGTCACAACAGCCGGACGTTCATACGTGTTCAGTGAAGCATCCTCATCAGCAATAACGGCTTCTAAATCTGTTTTGTCGATAACAACAATCTCTTCAACTTCCACGCCGTAATCAGCACAAATGATTTCAATTCCATCCTTATCCAGTGATGAGTTGATCGTTGTGACAACACCCATCATGAAAAGTTTCTTGATGATTTCAGATGGCTCACGATGTAGCTTCTTGCCAAGTTCAGCAACTGTTAATGACTCTGTAAAGGTAATCTTTTCAGGCAATTCTCTGATCTTTCTAACCGTTGGCTCTTTTGGTTGACGGAAAGCTCTTGATTCAACACGTTGCTTCTCTTGTGCTGCTTTTTTACTAATATACGGTCTTGGTGCTGGTCTCTGCGGCTTCTTGAAACCTGCATTACCACCGGTACTTGCACCTGTTGTTGCTGGTTTCCCTGCACCTGCAGGCTTTGCTTGATTTCCAGAATAGTTACGATTCTGTTGCCCAGCATTTTGCCCCGCTGCCGGACGCCCTTGGTTGTTCCCTTGAGGGCGGTTGTTGTTCGTATTGTTGTTATATGGACGGTTCTGACCACTACTAGCCGATTGCGGACGGTTCTGACCACCTTCACGGTTTTGGTAAGCTGGACGATTTTGTCCTTGTCCCTGTCCACCTTGCGGCCTATTTTGACTGCTTTGTGGGCGGTTCTGTCCATCGCGATTCTGATACGCTGGACGATTTTGCCCACCTTCACGATTTGGTGGACGGTTTGCTTGCCCTTCGCGGTTCTGTCCAGTCGCTGCTGGGCGGTTTTGCTGACCTTCACGATTTGGCGTGCCCTGTGTTCCCTGCGGACGGCCTTGCCCATTATTTGCTGCCCCGCCAGTTGGTCTTGGCACATAGTTCTGATTAGGTCTGTCTGAACTATAAGCACTTTGTCTCATCGTTGGACGACTTGGACGGTTTGGATTTTGTGGCATGCGGTCCTGACCAGTCCCTTGGTTTGCGCTCATACTTTGCCCAGTTTTGTTTTGTACCGTCTT
>JAVBKF010000187.1:0-2524 GCA_031554215.1 Caryophanales bacterium | reverse complement strand
CGCGGGTGGCCTCGGAGAACGTGCCGTCGTCCTTGGGGCGCACGGCGGCGACCGGGTCGGCGACAGGTCCACGGAACTCGCGCGGCAGCGCGGCCCGGGTCTGCTGCTCCCCCATGCCGGCGCGGAGCTCGGCGAGGCGACGCTCAGGGTCGAACGCCGGCACGGGGTCGGTCAGTGCCGGGCGGCGTGCGGCCGGGTGCCGCGGCATGGGGGTGCGGCGGCGCAGGGTTGTGCGCTTCACGGTGTTGTGTCCTAGCGGTGGTAGCCCGGTCGCTCTCCGGGCTTGTGGGATTACCCTCCCACAGAAAACGGACCTCCCTGGGACACCTTCATGCCGGGTGCCCCGGGGAGGTCTTCGGGTCGCCGGTGTGACCAGATGGTCACCCGACAGGGAGTACGGCGGGCTTCCAGTCTTTCGGCAGCCAGGCGCGCCACGGCTCAACCTCGGCGCCGCCGTTGAAGCCGTGACGGTGGGCGACGCGGAGGCGCCACTCGCGCTCGGCCGGCTCGGCGGCAGCGAACTCGTCGCGGGCGGCCTGCTCGGCTTCGACCCGCTGGGCGATCGCGCACGGCTCGTCGTTGGTGGCCTCGAGGTGTCGCCATCTGCGGAACCCGCCGTCCTTGGGGTTGAGCGGCCGGACGCCGTGTCCGCAGGTACGGCACGGGACGCCGTCCGGGGTGGCGAGCGCGTAGGCGCCTCGGTAGGACAGTGCCTTGTCGTTGGCCTTCTCGAGCTCACGGTCGGCGCGCTCGGCGCGGGCGCGGGCGGCGACAAGTTCGGCGCGGAGGTCAGCCTCGGTCTGGGCGCCGGCGGGCGCCCCTACCCAGCCTCGGGTGGTGGCCTCGAAGGAGGCGACCCGAGAGAGCAGTGCGATCACGACACGGAACGGGAGGCGCGGCTTGTGGTCGGGGATGAACGGCGCCTTGACGATGGTGCGGACCGTCGCTTTGCCGCCGGCGTGCGGCGGCGGGTCGATCCAGAGGAGGCCGGACCCGGCGGGCACCTCGTCGGCCTGTACCAGGCCGGCGGGTACGGCGTACGCGTGGCGGGTCGCGGCCGAGCGCCACGGCGCCTGCTTCTCGGGCTGGCGCACGTCGGACATGAAGTCGGCGCGGGTGACCTTGACCTCGACGGCCATGGTCTCGAGTGGTCCG
Source organism: Caryophanales bacterium (assembly GCA_031554215.1). GTDB lineage: Bacteria > Bacillota > Bacilli > JARBTR01 > JARBTR01 > JAVBKE01. The sequence goes on along the minus strand of JAVBKF010000187.1, from coordinate 1,369 downwards.
GTGCGCAGCGGGTTGCGTGCTCGGCGGGCGAGCAGCATGTCGATGCGGCGGTCCTTGTCGGATGCCTCGTCGGCCTCGCCGACGTACGACGCGGTCGGGCCGAGGTTGTGCATCCCGACGGTGACCTGCGGGAGCGGGATCCAGTTCAGCGCGCGGTAGTGGAACCAGAGCCACTTGAGCATCTGGTCCTCGGTCGCCTGCGCCGGCATGCCCGAAGAGTCGGGCATCGCCATGCCTAGTGTCGCGCTCATCCGTTCACTCCCCTCACGTCGTCTATCGTGCCGCAGTTCCGGGTGCCCGCCGGGACACGACTAGCCGGGCGGAGCGACTGGCTCGAAGGCCGTCCCCACCCAGCACTTCCGGCAACGATCTTCGGGGGCCGTTTGTGCTGCGGGGACCGCTTCGCTCATGCGCTGGCGCGTCCGTCCGCCTAGGCCGCAGTGCGTCCACCCCCACGTGAGGTCGAGACCCTCCTCGATGCGGTGCGCTCGCCCGTGTGAGTCGCGCGGGTTGCGAATCGCGACACTCTCGGACGCCATCTGCTCACCATCCTCCGGGGCGGGCGAAGTGACTAGGTGGTTCGCAGCCTCAGCGAGGATCGCCCGAGCCGCCTGGTAGGTGTCGGGGTACGGGTCCTTGCGTGGATAGTCGTAGCCGAGCGGCACCCAGTTCTGGACGTGACTAGCCATCTCCTCGCTGGTCAGATGCCCGCGCAGCAGATCCAGCACATCGTGAACGATGCCGTCCACGTGTCCCGGGTCGAGGTCTGCTCGGGCGTACCAACCCGCAAGATGCAGCCCCTCGCGGATGTAGTCAGTCTCGTTCGTGACGCCGGCTCCGGCGCTCATCGCTCACCAAAGCCCTTGCGGCGCTTCGAGACACCCTCGGTCGGGTCGATCTTGAAGCCGTCAGGGACCTGGGCGAGCATGTGGCCGTGGAGCATCATGCCGACATGCGGCGACCGGACACCGTGGCTGGTGCACGGGAGCTCGCGGAGGCACTTCTGGCGCTTCGAGGTGGGTGCCGGGCACGCCCAGGTAGCGCCCGGCGGCAGTGGCATTAGTCCGTCCACGGACACGAAGCGGCGCGCTGGCCAGATGCAGGTCGTGACGCGGTCGATCAACGCACGCGGGCGCGGGATCGTCGGCATGGTGCGGTGGAACGGCATGACGGTGGCGTGGGACACGTTGTCTCCTGCAGTGGTCGGCCGGCTCGCTCTGCCGGCACCTGAGAGTGTGGCACCGATCCGGGGTGCCGCTGGGACACCTACCTGGTGCACCACTGGTGGCGACACCAGGGCAGGTGGAAGCCGAGTGCGTGGGCGGGCCGCGAGTGAGCATGTGGAACAGGACCCGGGGCGTCATCGGCT
>JAVBKF010000155.1:0-2785 GCA_031554215.1 Caryophanales bacterium | reverse complement strand
AGAATCATATGGCACTGATTCACTTTCGCCATATTTCTTGTAAGGCAAAGGACCATAAATATCAGTAATGCGATGCATTGCCTCTACTTTAATAATCTGAGCCAAAGCAAAAGCTGCAGGGTTTTCAACTTGTGCATTGCGTTTAATGGAGAGCCATGCCGACATTACATTTTTGTAAGTATGATTAAACGGAACTCCATACCAATCCGGCGTGAAACTATATGTAGTACCATTCTTATTATCATTCCATGTATCTGTAGCACCCATATAACCTGAGTACACATCACCTACCAGATTTTGCATTAACTGGTATGCGTTTGCATACTTCATTTGATCAGACAAATCACCTTGTCCGGCAGGAAATACATTTTGCTGCATTTGAGGGAAAAAACCACCAACTCTCAGATTGTCTTTATCTCTCATCTCTTCTGTGATATTATTAGCATTCGTATTGAGCTTGAGATAGTTCTTTGTGCATGACACTCCAAAAAATGTCAACACACCCAACAACAGCAACAATCCTGTAATTTTCGATATTATTAACTTATTCATAGTCTACAATGATTGTTTTTAAAATTGAAATTTCAAGTTAAAGCCTACGCTTCTAAGGCTTGGTTGCATAAAATAATCTATACCCTGATAATAGTTACCTGTTGATGATGTAAGCTCTGGATCGAAAGGAGCTTTATTGTAGAACATAAACAAGTTTCTTCCGGTTATAGAAGCAGTTACACTTTTAATAGTGTTATTAAACAAACTCACCGGATGAGTATAGCTCAAAGAGGCTTCTCTCAATCGTATGTTAGTAGCACTATATACATACTCTGAAAGAATGCCGGATTTACCCCCTCCAATTGTTGAGTAATATGACTTAGCACTTATAGGATACCCATACACCATTGCACCACCATTGTCCCTTGCTTCTGCAGTTACTGCAGACACTCCAAACTGATCCATTACCGCTTGTGTAGATGATATGCATTCACCCCCAAATCTGCCGTCTATCAAGAATCCTAGTGTGAAGTTTTTGTATGATATACTATTCCTAAAGCCAATATTATACTTCGGATTTACATTCCCTACTTTATAGAATTTAGTATAGTCTGGTTTTACCGTACCTGATTGTCCATCTATTTTTATATTTCCATACATATCCAGAACCAAAGAAGATGCATACATATCGCCCATAGATTCACCTTTTACAAGCCATGTTTGATAAGTTTCTAACACAGACATTTTCAGTGTATCTACAGGTTGTATTGTCCAACTTACACCACCATCAGATACTACCTGAGGCTTATCTACAAGTGTCACAATTTTATTTCGATTCATTGAAAAAACCACATTACTACTCCATTCTATTTCTTTAGTTATTGCTTGTTTAATGCCCAAAGAAGCTTCAATACCCCAGTTATTAACCTTACCTGCATTCACATACATTCCTCCCCAAGGCGCACTAGGTGGCAGTTCCCTATAAAACATTTGATTGAAAGTATTTGCATTATAATATGTGGCATCAAAGCTGATTTTATTTCTAAAGAATCTCATATTAACACCAGCTTCCCATGACTTAGTTCTTTCCGGCTCTGCCCATGTAGGAGGCAAAAATGTGCTTGTTGCAGGAGAACCACCAACATATGAATAGGTAGGTACAGTTATTCCCAATAATGACGAGGCATTACCTACCTCACTATATGATCCTCTTACTTTCAAATAAGACAATACATCTTTTGGAATTCGTAGAAGATCACTTGCAATTGCAGACAATCCTAATGAAGGATAAAAGAATGAAGATTGTGATGTATTTGCCAATGAAGAAGGCCACTCATTTCTGGCTGTTGCATCCACAAAAATCATATTTCTGTAACTTAACTGAGCCGTTCCAAAAAGACTCTGAGTTTGCAACGGTATTGAAATATTTTGATTTGGTAAACCATTAACTACATTACTAAAATGAAAATGGTTTGGCACCAGACCTAAATTACCGCCGAAGCCTGTTGTTTTAAATCTGTGGTCATCCATGTAGCTAGCACCAACATTAGCAGTAAGACCTATTTTGTTGTTGATCGTTTTATTTGCGCTTAATAATACGTCGGCATATGATTGTCTTGTATTAGTATTCTCATTAGAATAATACCCTGTTTCACTTGCAAACTGTTTAATAGTCGAAGCATAGAATTTCTTTTCAAACACATTGGTATTATCATCAAGTTTCACCCTTCCAATTACATTCAACCAGTCGAAAATATTGTATTTCAATGCTGCCCCAATAATATATCTATTTTTTGTATTAGTGATAAAATTGCGATTGATGATCCAGTATGGATTTTGCATACTTAATCCCATATCACCATAAGGCCAGTATTGAGTTTTAAAGTTGCGATCAACGTTATATCTCTCATACACTTTATACTTTTCAATATCATCGCCACGAGGAAACAGATAAAGCGGTAGTAAAGGATTAAAATACTGACCTTGAGAGATCATGTATTGATTATCCTGTCTTATATACATTACATTCAAATCCAGATCAAGCTTATTTTCTATCAGATTAGCAGTATGTCTAAATGTGAAGTTGTACTTATTATACTCATTACTTGGTATAATACCTTTAGCATTTGTAGAAGCGCCTGAGATGTAGGTCTGACTTTTTTGATTCCCTGTTGATAAACTAACCGAGTTGGTTACATTTATACCGGTCTGAAAAAAATCAGCCGGATCGTATGAGGTGGGCACCTCCAGTTTAGAACCCCAGCTATTAAATTCTCCGGGCTCAGAACCGTAT
>JAVBKF010000050.1:0-5692 GCA_031554215.1 Caryophanales bacterium | reverse complement strand
TGTCCGAAATTTGTCCGAAAAGATTTAAAGTGCTATGAAATCATATAGCAAGTAAAGTGTTGTAAGTTCTGTATTCACGCGGTTTTTACAGTTGTATGAAACGAAATTCAGGGGTATTATTGAAAAGTTTGAAATGGAAGGTTCGATTGGGTAAGGATTATATGAGTGAAACCGAGATGGATAGGCGGTTTCGCTTTTTTATTTTTCTGTGAAATTCCTTTACCTGATACTTTTTTCTTTTGAAAGCGTAAAACCAAGAATATCGGGGTCTGGCATTTTTTTAATGTTTATTAAAAGTAATATGAGGCTGGAGTAAAAAAGCTAGCCGGCAAAACTAAAACACCATGAAAAAATGGAAATAAAAGATTCTTCATTGTGTTTAGGAAAATTATTATTGAGTCAAGTATGAGTATTAAAAACGATTCGTCACTGAAAGCAATGTCATCTGGGGAATTTTTGATTGTTTCAAGAGTGGACGATATGGTTATATTTGCTGATGGTTTAAAGGAATTCAAGGATGCGCAGAGAAAGTAATTGAAGATCTAGGTTACAAAATTGTTGCAGTAAGAAACGAAAAGACACGATTGTTTGTATGGTGAAAATAGGGAGTAAACTCATACGAAATATAGAAACTGTGGTAGTAACTGTGGAGTAAATCGCCGCTTTTGATTCAAATGCCCCAAGGGTTTCAGCAAATGAGTCACCCAGTCAGTCTTTGCAAATGGTGCCGGTTGCACTTAACGTTGGGTATTTCCACACAAAGGGACACCATGAACATGCTCAATAACAGCCCCAGAATTAGTTGTTTCCGTCCCCATTGTCATGGTCTCAATAATAATTAAATCCATAATCATTTGAATTGGGAAGCGTGATGTGAAATCAACGCCATTTATCCTGTTTTCAAGTATATAAGGCTGAAATGACAGGTCAGCTAGTCCCGCTAAACTATTTTGATGATGCCCAGTAATCGAAACTGTTTTCACTTTTTTTTCGAGCAAGATATTCATCACTTCGAGAATGATTTTTGTTTCGCCACTAAATGAAAATAAAATGGCTAAATCAGATTCACTAAGCGATTTGGCCGTCACAAACAGATCATCCCAATCGCTTTTTGCACTTGCGTATTTCCCTGCATTTGATAGTTTTTTCGCAGACTCTTCACAAGTGAACAGGGAATTACCAACACCAATGAATTCGATGCGATTACTGTTCACAATTTTACCCGCGGCTGAATGGATTTTCTGTTCATCAATTTGACCAATTGTCTGCGACATTTCACTTGCTACGCGCAGTAAACTAGCTTGTAGATGATGCTGTGTTACTTGCCTACTCAAAATCGTCGTTTTCTCCAATTGATTGAGTTCAAATTTCATATCCTGAAACCCTTTGTACCCAAGAGCTTTACAGCTTCTACTAATTGTTGCAGTAGAAGTGAATAGTGCTTTTGATAATTCATCAATCGTCATTGACAGTACTAATGCACGATTTTTTAATACAAAAATAATCACATTTTTTTCTAGTTCACTTAATTTGTGCTGTTTTAACGTGAATCGCTTCATTACTTCACTCAAGCACCTTCACTCCGTTTTCTGTTGGAATTTTCATTTAATGCTTCCTATTTTATCATAAGATTATACCGATTTCATCGCTTGATTTGTCGTTTGTTTGGTGACCTGCACCTGTGGTTACATAAGCGTGATTTGCTGACAGGCTGGTATCTGCTACATTGTACGGTCAATCTGGTAATAGCAGATAACTACCATTCTCTTTTCTGATAGCGATACGCATCTGTTCAGCCGAAGTCACTTGACCGGTCATCCATAGTGATTTGCAACCGAATTGTCATTGGGAACAAGTCCCTGCTGAGTACTATGATTTTGCTACTACTGACAGCATCTAAAGGTGAAATGACTAGTCAATGTGTCTGCTGGCTATCTTCACGCATAGTCGTCGTTAAGAACACAGGCAATCTTTAGCCGGTTCCCAGTGTAGTACAATAGGACGCCAATCAAATGTGATCTCATCACAAAAGACTGGCGTCCTATTTCGTATCAATTTGTCTCAGCTAATCAAGTGCGCGAATGCCAGCTCGAAGCCGTTCTAGTCCTTCGAGCACCTTACTTCTAGGACAACCAACATTCATCCTCAGAAAATGATCTGCACCATAGGTGCTACCGGGCATAATCCCAACACCTGCCTGATGAACCAATGCTTGCTGTATTTCCGCATCGGATTTATGCAAACCACTAACGTCAATCCAGGCAAGATAAGTGGCATCTGGGATCGCAAACTGCAGTGCTGGTAGCTCCGCTTTGATAAATTGTTCAACAAGTGTAAAGTTGCCGAGCACATAAGCCTTCAACTCATCTACCCAGTAACTACAATGCTGATAAGAAGCGATTGTAGCAATCATCCCAAACACATTCGGTGAAGACAACCCGAATTTTGCTTTTAAAATCTGTGTAAACTGATCGCGCAATACTGGATCAGGTACCACTTGATAAGAAAAGTTAAAAGTTGGGTAGTTAAACGTTTTCGTCCCCGATGTCATCAGAATGACTTTGTCTAAATAATCCGTTGCCACCTGAACAATCGGGTGATGGACAGCTTGACTGAGCGTCAGATCCATATGAATCTCATCTGCCAAAATAAATACATCATATCGCTTACATAATCCAACAATTTGCCGTAGCTCATTCAATGTCCAAGCACGACCAGTTGGGTTATGGGGATTACATAGCAGCAAAATTTTCGCGCGGGGGTGCCTGAGCTTCTCTTCTAAATCATTGAAATCAATCTGGTTGCCCTGTGTTAGTGCATTTGTGACAATCTGCCGATCATTATGCGCTATGACCTTATAGAAAGAATCATACATGGGGGCTTGTGTCACCACCATATCCTCAGGCTCGCTTAATATATTTATCCAAGCGGCAATCGAAAAGGTGACTGTGGGGCTGTACAACACCCAGTCCTGCTTAACTACAGTCTGGAACCTTGATTGATACCAATGTGCTACTGCGCCTTTAAATGCCTCGTGATTCCATCTCGAATAACCAAAGATACCATGCTTCATGTGATTTTCGAGCGCTGTTGATACCTCATCCGGTACATGGAAATCCATATCGGATATCGAAAATGGCAGAATCCCCTTTGCATTAAAGCGATCCTCCGTATAATCCCACTGCGTACAAAACGTATTTCTTCTATCTATTACTTTATCAAATCGACTATTCACAATGATCCCAAACCTTCTTTTTCATTTATAAAAAACCTATCTAATTGTCAGCTATCGTTCTGTTAAGGCAGCTAGCATTCAATTAGTCATTTACATCAATGCTTCAATATGTTGTTTTACTTGTCCTACTTGAGGACCGATTACCACTTGTACATTGTGCTCATCTAATTTAATGATCCCAATCGCACCATTTTTCTTCAGCGTATGCTCGTCAAGTTTACTCATATCTTTGACAACAAGGCGTAAGCGGGTAATACAATTATCAATCGACTCAATATTTTCCTTACCGCCAAGCGCCTTCAGCATAATCGCTGCATGTGCGGTAGCCTGATCTATCTTAGCTGATTTCTTGGAAGCACTCCCAGTTTGCGCTTGCTCTTCCTCGCTGACGGGTAAACTACTTACCATTTCATTTTCGTCCTCATCAGTCATACGACCAGGCGTTGCGAAATTATATTTCAAGATCGCCCATTTGAAAGTGAAGTAGTAGAGTGCAAACCAAATTGGTCCAATGATCAGTACCCAATACCAGCCAGTATCCGTACCCATTAACACACCAAAGATGATAAAATCAATAATACCACCGTCCGTATTACCAATCGTAACCGGTAATAAGTCCATTATCATAAAGCCAAGCCCTGTAAAGACTGCGTGCATGAAATAGAGCCACGGTGCAACAAACAAAAATAGAAATTCAATCGGTTCAGTAATCCCCGTGACAGCACAAGCAATCACACCGGAAATGAACAATCCCTTCACTTGTTTTCTTCTTTCAAGTGGCACTGTATGATACATAGCGAGTGCTGCTCCAACAAGTCCAAACATAAATGTTGGCATTTTTCCTTGTGAAAGGAAACGCGTTGCTTCTCCGCTAAAGCTGGTCACACCCGCTTCTAGCTGAGCATAATAAATATTCAGCGCTCCAGATACAGTCTCGCCATCAATGACCATCGTACCACCAGCAGGCGTGAACCGGATAATTGACACGAGGATATGATGAAGACCAAATGGTAATAACATTCGTTCGCCAAAACCAAATAGGAAGGAGCCGAGTGCACCTAAACTACCAATGAATACCCCAACTGAATTAATGCCTTCAGCAATGTAAGGCCAAATAAATGGAATTAAAAGTCCGATAAACGCCAGCGTGATTGCTGAGATAATCGGTACAAAGCGAACCCCACCGAAAAAGGCAAAAGCATCAGGCAATCTCCGGTTATAGTTTCTCGTATGTAAGAAGTGAACGACGATACCAACAATGATACCACCCAAAACCCCCATATCTAAACTTTGGATGCCAAGAATCATCCCTTGTCCAGATTTGTACAAATCCTCAGTGGCTAGCCCGTTTGTGTACGTTAAATAAAAATTAATCGATAAGTTCATCACAACATAACCAACAAACCCTGAAAACGCTGCAGCACCTTTTTCATATCTTGCAAGTCCAAGAGGTATGGCAATGGCAAACATCACAGGAAGATAAGTAAATGCAAAACTACCAACCGCAGCCATAAATGAAAAGATAAATTGCAGCACCGGTTGATCTAGAAATGGCAAAATCTCAAGCGTACGATCACTTGTAAAAGCCGAGCCAATCCCAAGCAGAAGTCCCATAAACGACATCAATGCAACAGGAAGCATAAATGTCTTCCCGAGCCCTTGGAAAAACTCCCAAAATCTCGATTTCATGTTCTTCTTCTTATTTGTGGACATCAATATTCCTCCTTTTCTAGGGTGTGTCTGAAAAAGATTTATGAAAGGGTAATGACAAGGAACTTTCGATTAGCGCGTCGTGGAAAAAATCGTAAATAGCGAGCATATTTGCCGCTTGCGTTCTAAATCTTTGATTTAGCAAACAGCAGGGACAGCACACGTCGCCCTAGCGGAGCTTAGCAACAACGTACTGCTAGGACTTTTTTAGGGCAAAGGACTGCGGGAAATTCTTCACATAGCTTTTTCAGGCACACCCTAGCTAATACCTTAATAGTAGGCTGAAAGTCCCATTCAATCAATCGTTTATAGCGTAAATGTAAGGTGTTTCATGATTTGTAAGGAAAGAGGAGAAGTTGATGTTAGAAGTGAATGGACAGATATACTAAAGTAAAATCACTGTAGTAGTAAAAAGCATAGTGGGCGATTGGCTAGATTCCCGACGAAAGGAGGTTAGAACCTTTTCAAAAGGAGTTGATGCCGCGTGACGGTGTTTGAAGCAAGTACGATACTGTTCCAGTTTGGAATGTTCATACTTGGGCTGTTGTCACTGATTATTGTGCGTATAAAATTCCACATAAATAAGTTGCCAAACAATTTTGACTAGTATCACAACATCCTGTAATATATTCTACGAGTTATCAGTGATGTTTCCACTTGATAGAAAACAAATTAATACAAATATGAAGGAGAATTATATGAAGCAATCGATCCTTTTTTTCACACCTTATTTTCAAGAAAGAATCT
>JAVBKF010000042.1:0-13263 GCA_031554215.1 Caryophanales bacterium | reverse complement strand
CATTCTTTTTTTCATATGAAACCATTGTGAAATTGACAAAGTCAATGAACTGAAATGGCAGTCCAATATTCCCAAAGTGCAAAATTGTAAAAACCGCGTCACAAAATATGAGCTTAAAAACACTTAAACTATCATGAGTTGCGGTCTATAATAGGCATTAAGGGAGTGAGGTACTAGGTGAATAATCGCATTTTAAGAATTCTAGATTTACTGTTACAATCACCGAATCTGAGCATTCCAGCATTAATGGCTCAGACGAATTATACCCGGAGACAAATAGATTATTCAATTAAACAATTCAATGAAAAACTGGCAGTAGAACGCCTTGAGCCAATTGTCTATCATCGTAAATATCGGTTTCAAATTCCATGTGCTACGCGTGACTTTATTTCTGAGGAAATAAGTGCTCATTGCAAGTCGCTGTATCCGTTTGAAAACAAAGAGCTCCGCCATTTGGCGCTGATGACCTATCTGTTTTGCGGTGAGGTCTACATTTCAATGGATCATTTAACTAGCCTGCTTAAAGTTAGTAAAAACACCGTGTTGGGTGACCTTCGCATGTTGGAGGATCGACTGGAAGTAGAAGGGATCAAAATACGGTATACACGCGAAAATGGATTTCATTTTTCTGGTTCAGAATCGGCAATTCGGTCTACAATGCTTCGGCTCATCCCCTTTGTGAGAAAGGAGCAAGAGAGAAACGAGTTCCTCGAGATGGTTCTGGGGAAACCGGATAAAGTTAGCACGCTCGAGAAGCAGTTGACAGCATTAAGCCATTATCTTGTCATCAAATTGGATGATGACGGATTGCGCTATATTGATTACAAATTAGCGGATGTAGCGCTAATGATATTACTTGTTAGCACACGCTATGAGAAGCTAGGTAAGACAATTGAATCAATTCAAGAAACGCCATTTATACTGAATCAGCGAATTGCTGAAATGATTGCTCATTATCATGGTCAGGCGTTTACACGGTTTTCACCACTAGAAAAGAACTACTGTGCTATTTTGTTACAAAGCACATTGCTTGAATCTTTACAAGTGAAGGAAAATGATGAAACACTGGCGTTATTGCAGGCATTTTCAGATTCAATAGTCAGGCAGTTTTCCTTTATCACACAGTTCCCCTTATCAGAAACACTACCACTATCCAATAATATCTTTCTTCACCTACAATGCGCTTACTACCGGCTTGTGCATCAGATTCCGATTGTGAATCCATTGTTAGATGAAATTAACAACCGATATCCAGAACTGTCAGCGATTATTACCATTCTGCTTCATCCACTTGAGAAATTGGTGAAGTGCAAGATTCCACCTGATGAAATAGGGTACATTGTTATCCATTTGGCAGCACTCATTCCAGCGGATGATATCACCCAAATTACCCGAAGACGTGCGCTGATTGTTTGCCCAAATGGGATTGGCTCATCAGGATTATTAGAGTCACAATTGCAGTCACTGTTCCCAGAAATCATTTTTGAACGAAAAAGCACTTCTAGATGTATCGAAGGCATTGCCGGAAATTATGACTTGATTTTTTCATCTATCATCTTAAAGGAGACATTGACCACGCCTGTTTTTATCGTACCGATCGTGCTGTCGCCAAGTGTCCGGATTTCACTAACGCAGGATGTCTACCGAATCGTCTTCGGGTTACGCCCAAATCAGGTGCTGATAGATCAGGTGATCAGTGCGGTCGAAATGCAAGCTGAGATCAGGGACCTAAGCGCATTGGAACATGCACTGTCGCAAATATTTGCTTCGGAAACGCACTATGAAATCAGAAAGGAAGGTGCGCCTATGTTGGAGGACTTACTAACAGAGAGAAATGTTCAAGTTAGGGAGGCGGTTCCTGATTGGCAAGAGGCCATTCGGACTGCAGCAACACCACTTCTTGATCAAGGATTTATCACTGAGCAGTACATTGATGCGATGATTGAGTCGGTTGTGACATACGGACCGTATATTGTCATCATGAAGAATATTGCGATCCCGCATGCGAAATCAGAACATGGGGTCAATCAATTGGCAATGAGTTTCTTAAGGCTTGTGAAGCCTGTTTATGTATTGGATGACCCGGAGAAGGCTGTACAGATACTATTTGTACTAGCGACGACAGATTCTGAGAGTCATTTAAAAGCATTGGCACAATTATCAAGAGTATTGCTAGATGACACGGCAAATGAACAGTTGTTTACCGTCAATCATGCGGCAGAACTGATTGAAATCGTCAGTCCGTTTGGCGAAGGAAAGGAGGCGAAATAAATGAAAATTACTGCGATGTGTGGTTCGGGACTTGGAAGTAGTTTTATGGTAGAAATGAACATTAACGCTGTTCTTGGGGAAATGAATATCTCAGGTATTGAAGTGGATCACATTGACTTAAGTTCAGCAACACCAACGATGGCGGATATCTTTGTTGTCGGCAGAGACATTGCTGAATCATTGAATGATCGTTATAAGTCTGTTGTCGTATTAAACAACATTATGAGTAAAGTCGAGCTTAAAGAAAAGTTATCAATTGCGCTTCAGGAAAAAGGTGTACGCTAGCTAGCGTGAGGTATAGGAGGGAGCTGTCGTTATGCAAAGCATATTTAGTTTCATTCAAGAATTACTATCAGAACCGGCGATTTTGGTTGCCTTAGTCGCAATGGTCGGACTTTTGGCTCAGAAAAAGGCTGCCCCCGATGTCATTAAAGGCACGCTGAAAACATCTATCGGATTTCTCGTTATTGGTGCCGGAGCTGGTGTAGTCGTCGCTTCATTAGACCCTTTCGGAATTATGTTTCAAGAGGCATTTCATGTCCGGGGTGTCGTTCCGAATAATGAGGCGATCGTAGCCGTTGCCTTGAAAGAGTTTGGCAGTATCACCGCACTGATTATGTTTTTCGGCATGATTGCGAACATTCTCATAGCTCGTTTTACAGTGTTTAAGTATATCTTTTTAACTGGGCATCACACGTTATACATGGCGTGTATGATTGGCGTTATTTTGAAATCAGTGGGCATGACAAACACCATGACAGTCATTGTTGGTTCAACTGCCCTCGGAGTCATCATGGTACTATTTCCGGCACTCTTGCAACGATACACACGGAAAATTACCGGTGATGATTCAATTGCGCTCGGTCATTTTGGTTCCGTTGGCTACCTCGGTGCTGCCTATGTTGGCTCGAAAGTTGGGAAACATTCGCGCTCAACAGAAGAAGTGAACTTTCCGAAATCGTTGTCGTTTCTGCGTGATAGTTCAGTGGCGATTGCACTGACAATGATTGCGCTCTATCTGGTCGTTGCACTTGCAACAGGACCAAATTTCATCGAGTCGGAACTAAGTGATGGGAAAAATTATCTAGTCTATGCGATCATGCAGGGGGTTACATTTGCTGCAGGTATCTTCGTCATCCTTGCTGGTGTGCGCTTAGTACTCAATGAAATTGTTCCAGCCTTTAAAGGGATTTCTGATAAATTGATTCCGGGTGCAAAACCTGCGATTGATTGTCCAATCGTTTATCCGTATGCACCAAATGCTGTTCTCATTGGTTTCCTCTGTAGCTTTGTTGGTGGACTTGTCGGGCTTGCTGTTCTTGCTGTCGTTGGCGGAACCTTGATCTTGCCGGGTGTCGTGCCGCATTTCTTCACAGGTGCAACTGCAGGGGTTTACGGGAATGCGACCGGCGGTATTCGAGGCGCAACAATCGGTTCATTTATCAATGGCATGATCATCACATTCTTACCGCTATTCCTGATGCCGGTTCTTGGTGACCTAGGTTTTGCGAATTCGACATTCTCAGATTCAGATTTCGGCGTTGCGGGTATTTTCCTAGGTCAGCTTGGGAAGGTTAGCCCGGCGATACTCACAATCGGTGTATTCGGCGTGTTAGCACTGATGATTATCGTCCCTAAATTCATGACAAAGCCGAAGACGGAGAAGCAAGCAGCGTAAGTGATGCAATGGAGGTGTCATCAAATGAATACACAAGAATGCAAGGCACTTTCTGGTGAAATTCGTCTTGAAACATTGAAAGAGCTCAACCATGCTGGTTTTGGTCATTATGGGGGAAGCCTGTCTATCACCGAGGTACTAGCTGTTTTGTACGGGAAATGGCTCAGGATTGATCCAGAAAATCCAAAGTGGGCTCTCCGTGACTATTTTGTACTCTCGAAAGGTATGCTGGACCAGCGCTGTATGCAACTTTGGCTTTGAAAGGATTCTTTGATCAAGCATTGTTAAAAACACTCAATCAAAATGGGTCACCTTACCAAGTCACCCGGACCACCGATTAGTGAATGGCGTTGATAGGAGGCAGGGTCACTCGGCCAAGGGGTAAGTGTTGCTACCGGAATTGCTTTATCGCTGAAGCTAGACCAAACGGATCAGAAAGTGTACACAATCGTTGGTGATGGTGAATTAAATGAGGGGCAGTGCCGGGAAGCGACTCAATTTGCAGCGCACCGGAAACTTGCCAATTTAGTTTTGTTTATTGATGAAAATAAAAAGCAACTAGATGGTCCGGCAGAAGAAATATGCCAGACATTCGATTTTGTTGAAAAATTGACGTCATTTGGCTTCTTCGCGATCAACGTCGATGGTGCTGATATTGAAGCGATTGATCGGGCAATTGCGGTCGGCTTTTCGCAGCAGGAACGCCCAATCGCGATCAGACTGGATACGATTAAGGGGCAGGGGGTTCCGCTATTTGAAGAGATGGCTGCGAATCACCATGTTCGTCTAGCTGGTTCTGTGAGGGCGCAGGCTTTAGCATACGCCGCGGCGCTGGAAGCGGCACTTGCTCGTAAGGGGGAATTGTGATGGATGAGCGTGAAATGCGCGTTGTTTATAGTGAGACTCTTTGCGCGATTGAGAGAGAGAACCCGTTAGTTTACCTGCTTGAAGCGGATTTAATGGGATCGATTTCCACGCAGGCGTTTCAGAAAGAATTTCCTGATCGTTTAATCAATTGCGGAATTATGGAAGCTGAAATGATTGGCGTTGCTGCTGGTCTTTCGCTGACAGGCAAGATTTTCGCTTGTGCACACTTTCACTGCCTTCCTTACTAGACGTGCATATGATCAGTTGTATGGTTCACTTGCCTATGCAGATCAGAAGGCAGTGCTGACTGGTCCGGATGCAGGGATTGGGGCTGAACATAATGGCGGTACGCATACTTCTTTCGAGGATATTGGTTTGATGCGGATGTTGCCAACCTGTATCGTGATGGATATGTTCGATCAGGTGATGTTTGAAGCGGTTTTGCGTAGTACGGCGGAGCATCCGGACCTGTATTACCTCCGAACAGTTCGGAAGCGGGTGCCGGCCATCTATTCAAAGGGTGAGGCATTTGAGATTGGTAAGGCAAAGGTGTTGCTAGAAACGAATCGGGCGGATGTGACGATCATTGCTTGTGGTATTATGGTCGATAATGCTTTAAAGGCAGCGGCTATTTTGATGGAAAAAGGAATTGAAGCGAATGTCGTTGATATGTTTACGATACAGCCACTCGGTTTTGAAACCGTCCTTCATTTTGCCAAGCGCTCGAAATGGTTGGTTACAGCTGCGAATCATTATGTGCAGGGCGGGCTTGGACCGGCGGTGAGTGAGGTACTGGCAGAACATGCTTGCGGGATTCCGCTTGTTCGTGTGGGTGTGCAGCAAGTGTATCGACAGGCTGGAGAGCGGGCATATCTTGAGGAAGTCTATCATTTAACTGCCAATGATATTGCTCTAGCCGTGATGGAGGGGTTTCGATCAGAGCAACTTGCTGGGGTCCGGTACTGCGATGGCGGTTAGATGATTGGAAGGAAGAGCGGCTTTTACCTTTCTTTGGGTATAAGCTGTTTTTGTGTTTCACGAAGACGATAGGACAGTTGATATGAAGTGCGTCATTTAGTTGGATTTTCGATTGGTTGATTGAGGAAATCTCGTGTATAGGAGAAAAATAGCCTTTTCGTGAATGAACTGAGCCCAAAAATGGTAGACGAAAAACAAAGATATTGGGTTCGGTTCATAGCTACAGGCGAAAGGGCTATTTTTTTTCTATCAGGGATACGACAAGGAGTTTCGGTAGTTGCAAACGGCGATGATTGACTACAAGAAAACTAACAAATGCACGTTTTCTTTTTGTAACCAATTCGTCCCATTGTTTCAACTTTATCTAAATAGCTTGGAGCAAAAGGGACTTTACAAGATGTATCACCGACATCAACCTTTACTGCACCGATCGTTTCAGCGATTGCTCTCGCGTCGCCGTGCAAAGGGATTGTAAAGGTACCGACACCGATGACAAATCCATTCATTGTGTAGCGGACACGATTTCTTTCACGATGGATTGTGTCGCTGACCAGTGTAAGGAGTTCGGCAACTTCCGGAAAATCAATTTGGTCATCGGGTGTGATCGATAGGTAGTTTGTATAGGTACTCCAACCAGCAGTGGCAATGTTTTCGCAATCAGATGTGATCCATTCTCGTGCCAGTTCTACAGCGAATTTCGACTCTGCAGCAACGTTTGCGACAACGGATTCAGCTGTTGCATACCATGTTGCTGTACAGGCCCAACTTTGCAGTTGTTCCTTAGTCATTTGCTTCGGATCAACGGCAAGTCCCGCGAGGTACATCGCATCAGAATTGCCTGTTGCATATAAATCTAATGCGAGTTGTTGGTCTTTCTTAACATATTTGACTAGCTTTTTTAAGTCGCCAATTTTCACGCCAAAAAGGTCGGTTGCGCCGTGCCTTATAAATGTTTTTTTTGTTTGTTCGGTGCCAAGTGCTTTGAGTTCCTGCATGATCTCAGTTAGGGTCATCGGCGTCATTCCTTTCAGTTCGTTACGGAACAAATTATTGCTCATTTGATGTACACAGTGTAGCATAAAGTGTCGGAATTTAAAAAATGAAAGTGTTTTCCTCAGCAAGTGTAGATATAATGGGTTTAAAATAGATGTCAGAAAACCTAACATGAGTTTGACATTTATAATCACATAAGCATATAATACTGACATAGAATTAGGAAGGAGTGCGGTAAAGGTGCCAAATGCAAACAATGAACATGAGTACACCCCTTTATTTCCAATTGGCGTTGTTACAGGGCAGACTGGCTTAACCGCACGACAGATTCGCTATTATGAGCAGAATGGGCTGATCAAACCAGCACGTACTAATGGTAAACAGCGTCTTTACTCTTTCCAGGATTTAGCAAGACTGAAGGAGATCAGGCGATTGTTGCAGGATGGACTGAACATGGCAGGCATCAAAAAAGTATTTAGGGATAAAGGGTTACTAAACGAGATTGCCGGTGAAAGTTCGGAGAAAAAAGTGTCCGAAACTGAAATGAGAAAAATTTTTCATGAAGAATTGAAGCAAGCAGGTCGATTTAATCAAGGTAAGGGGAATTTTTTTAATAAATAATTTGAGAAAAAAATGATGGGAGAATGTTTATGGGAGCGACGTTTACGAAAGAGAAGATTAGGGCACTTGTAGCAGAAAATAATGTGCGGTTTATTCGCCTACAGTTCACTGATATATTTGGTGTCATCAAGAATGTTGAAATTCCGGTAAGTCAATTAGATAAGGCGATGAACAATTTAATGATGTTTGATGGTTCTTCAATTGAAGGGTTTGTTCGGATTGAAGAGTCTGATATGTTACTTCATCCTGATCTTGATACATGGGCAATTTTCCCGTGGACGAAGGAAACTGGCGCTGTCGGTCGTTTGATCTGTGATATTTATACGCCTGACGGGGTTCCGTTTGCAGGAGACCCACGCGGGAATTTAAATCGGGTACTTGCGGAAATGAAGGAACTTGGGTTCACAAGTTTCAATCTTGGACCTGAGCCGGAGTTCTTCCTATTTAAACTCGATGAAGATGGTGAACCAACGCTTGAACTGAACGATAAAGGTGGCTATTTCGATTTTGCACCAACAGATCTTGGTGAAAACTGCCGTCGTGATATCGTACTTGAACTCGAAGAAATGGGATTTGAAGTCGAAGCTTCACATCACGAAGTAGGGATGGGACAGCATGAAATTGATTTTAAATATGCAGATGTACTTAAGGCCTGTGATCATATTCAGACATTCAAATTAGCCGTTAAAACCATTGCAAGGCAGCACAATCTTCATGCTACCTTTATGGCAAAGCCTGTTTATGACCTTGCTGGATCAGGGATGCACTGTAACGTGTCACTTTTTAGAGGAAATGAAAATGCTTTCTTTGATGAGAAGGCAGATTCAGGGCTCAGTGAAGATGCAATGCATTTCATTGCTGGAACACTAAAGCATGTTGTCAATTACACAGCGATAACAAATCCAACAGTTAATTCATACAAGCGTTTGGTGCCCGGGCATGAAGCACCCTGTTATGTAGCTTGGTCAAATAAGAATCGTAGTCCACTCATTCGGATTCCAGCATCACGCGGACTCAGTACCCGGATCGAGTTACGGAATGTTGATCCAATGGCAAACCCTTATCTCGCAATGGCCGTTATTCTCAAAGCAGGTCTCGAAGGGATTAAGCATAAAATGGCTGTACCCGCGCCAGTTGACCGTAATATTTATGCCATGACAGATGCAGAGCGGAAGGCAGAGGGCATTGAGGATTTACCAGGTTCACTGAAACTTGCGCTTGACAATCTTGTCGGGGATGAAATTGTTAAATCGGCACTCGGTGACCATATCTTGGCGCATTTCCTAGAGGCAAAGGAAATTGAGTGGGATGCATTCCGTACGTACGTTCATCAGTGGGAACGTGATAACTATATGTCGATGTACTAAATTGGTCATCACTTACTTGATATGCAATAGCTGCGTAAAATCACACGAAATCAAATACCAATATCGTTACGACAAACTATCCAAAGTTCGTCGCCGATGTTGGTATTTTTTTATTTTATCGGCATAGATTTAGGGTATCCACGTAATTCAGGCTAGCAGTGATTCACCACTCAGGGTAAGGAGAGTAATTGTCATTTTCAAAGTGTTCAGTGCCGAAGTTCTAATTGTGGTACAAGGGGTGTTACGAGTGGTTGAGCAAATCCTATTAGATGTAAAAAATTTAAATATTGATTTCACTTCTGGGCGCAAACGGATTAACACAATTGCGAATGTTTCTTTTCAACTACATAAGGGTGAAGTGCTAGGGATTGTCGGTGAGTCTGGAAGCGGCAAGAGTGTTACATCGCTTGCTATTATGGGGCTTCTTAAAGGGACAACGGCACTTATTGAGAACAGTGAAATTCAGTTTCAAGGGAAGAATTTATTGCAAGTATCTGATCGGGAAATGCGGAAAATCCGTGGCAATCAGTTAGCGATGATCTTTCAAGAACCGATGACGTCATTGAATCCACTTTTTACAATTGGTGATCAGTTGCTTGAAACGGTCAAGCTTCATACAAACCTTTCTAAGGCAGAGAGGCGGCAATTATGTGTGACTGTTCTGAAAAGCGTTGGTCTGGCACGCGCTGAGGCAATGATGCGTGAATATCCTCACCAATTGTCTGGTGGAATGCGGCAGCGGGTCATGATTGCCATGGCGATGGTTTGTCAGCCAGAGGTTTTAATTGCGGACGAGCCAACGACGGCACTCGATGTCACGATACAATCACAAATACTTGCACTCATGCGTGAACTCAATCGCAAGACGAATACATCAATCATTTTCATCACACATGACCTTGGGGTTGTTGCTGAGATTTGCGACCGCGTGTTAGTGATGTATGCTGGTAGGATTGTCGAGCAGGGAAGCGTTAGAGCCATTTTTCAAAATCCGCAACATCCCTATACGAAGGGGTTACTGAGGTCTTTGCCGAGTTTGGGCGGGAAGGATGAACGTTTGTACTCGATTCCAGGAAATGTACCAAAGCCAGGCACGATTACAGCGGGATGTCATTTTGCTGACCGCTGCGCCCATGCATTTGCAGCATGTGGTACAGAAAGTCCAGCATTAATTGAGACAGAAGCGGACCATCTCGTTCGTTGTCTACTCGTTGAAAAAGAGATGGAGGTTTGCTAAGTCATGAGTGAGAATCTCCTGGAAGTTGTGTCGCTGAAGAAGTATTTTCCGATTACCGGCGGATTACTGGGTAAAAAGGTTGGTGCTGTTAAGGCGGTCGATGATGTTTCTTTCTCTGTGAAAAAAGGGGAGACGCTAGGGATCGTCGGTGAGAGTGGTAGTGGTAAGTCGACGACTGGTCGTTTGGTTATGCGCCTCATTGATAGCGATGAAGGCAGAATTATGTTTGATCAGCAGGATTTACAAACGCTTTCTCGCGCAGAAATTCGGAAGGCTCGCCGGGAAATTCAAATGGTTTTTCAAGATCCTTATGCATCGCTCAATCCGCGCCATTCAGTTGGGAAAATCCTTGAGGAACCGCTTATTGTTCATGGTATTGGCGACAAAACATCGCGGGCGGAAGCGGTCCTGAAAATGGCTGGGGTAGTTGGGCTTAGTAGCGATCATTTGAAACGTTATCCGCATCAACTAAGCGGTGGTCAGCGGCAACGGATTGGGATTGCGAGGGCGCTAATGACTCGCCCGAAGCTGATTATCGCTGATGAACCTGTATCGGCACTGGATGTTTCTGTGCAGTCGCAAGTACTCAATTTATTTCAAGATATTCAGGCTGAATTTGGCTTGACCTATTTATTTATTGCCCATGATCTTGCTGTCATCCGCCACGTTAGTGACCGAGTAGCTGTTATGTACCTAGGTAGAATTGTTGAGATTGCGGATTGTGAGACTTTGTATGAGAATCCACAACATCCTTATACAAAAGCGCTACTCTCTGCTGTTCCAGTCCCTGATCCGGATTATCAAAAGGAAGAACAACTACTGACCGGTGAGATACCAAGCCCGTCGAGTCCGCCCTCAGGATGTACTTTTCATACGAGGTGTCCGGCATGTATGGAGATTTGTAAGGTCCAAAGACCTGAGTTTAAGGAAACCGAAAGTGGTCATGCGGTCGCTTGCCATCTAATGTGAGTGAACGCGATGCAGTGGCTAATGTTTTGCAGACGGGTTCAAAGTTAGAGAAGATTAAGCAAGGTCATCAAGTAGCTATCAGCTACTTTGACATACATATTTTATTTCGGGATCAACGCGCTTTCACTGGCCTAGATACCCAAAGGGGAGGAATTCTGAAACATGAAGAAATCTTTACTAATAATGCTAGTAGCCATTTTAACAGTCGGTGTATTACTGGCAGGGTGTGGCAACGACGATAAGAAGTCGTCAGAAAAAGGAAATACAAAGCGTGATACGCTCATTTTTGGACGCGGTGGTGACTCAACGTCGCTCGACCCAATCTCGACGACAGAGGGCGAAACTTACCGCGTAACTGAATCGATTTTTGAAACAGTTGTGACCTATGGCGAAGAAGATACGACTATTCATCCAGGTCTTGCTGAGAGTTGGGACGTATCAGCCGATAATTTGACGTATACTTTCCATTTGAAACAAGATGTTAAATTCCAAGATGGAACTGATTTCAATGCTGATGCTGTTGTTTTCAATTTCGATCGTTGGATGAATGGTGATGATGAGCAGTTCCCTTACTACACCATGTTTGGTGGTTATAAAGGTGACGAGGGTCATGTGATTAAAGAAGTGAAAGCAGTCGATGAAAACACTGTAGAATTCACATTGACTCGCCCGCAAGCGCCTTTCTTAAAGAACCTAGCAATGAGTCCATTTGGTATTGCATCACCGGCAGCAGTGAAGAAATATGGTGACAAGTTCCGTGAACATCCAGTAGGCACAGGTCCATTCAAATTCAAAGAGTGGAAGCCAAATGACAAAATCGTCATTGAAAAATTTGATGGTTATCATGAAAAAGGACTGCCAAAGTTGAAACAAGTTATTTTCCGCGTCATTCCAGATAACTCAGCACGCATCAATGCTTTGCAAAACGGTGAAATCGACATCATGGACGGAATGAACCCGTCTGATAAGAAAAAAGTGACAGATGATAGCCAGTTGCAACTGATTGAGCGCCCATCAATGAATGTTGGTTACCTAGGTTTTAACGTAACGATGAAGCCATTTGATAATAAAAAGGTACGCCAAGCACTCAATATGGCTGTGGATAAAAAGGCATTAATTGATGCTTTCTATGAAGGGCAAGCCATCCCAGCGAAAAACCCAATGCCAGCAAGAATTGAAGGCTATAACAATGACATCAAAGATTATCCATATGATCTAACAGCAGCCAAGGCTTTACTGACAGAAGCGGGCTACCCTGATGGATTCACAATGGACCTATGGTACATGCCGGTTGCACGTCCGTACATGCCAGATGGTAAAAAAGTAGCTGAGGTCATTCAAGCAGAGTGGAAAAAGCTTGGCATCACAGTAAACTTACAAACAATCGACTGGGCTACTTATCTAGAAAAAGCATCTAAAGGCGAATTTCCTGCCTACATGTTAGGTTGGACTGGTGACAACGGTGATGCTGATAACTTCCTATACACATTACTTGATAAGGACAGCATTGGTAGCAATAACTATTCTTACTATGCCAATGATGCATTGCACGATGTGCTCATTAAAGCACAAACAGAAACAGACCCGGCAGTTCGGAATGAGCTCTATAAAGAAGCACAAGTCATCATTCATGAAGATGCACCGTGGATTAACTTAGTGCACTCAACACCTTTAATTGCTGCGAATAAAGATGTAACAGGTTACGTGCCGCATCCAACTGGTTCTGAATCTTTTGGTGGTGTGAACTTTAAGTAATGACATTGTCAACGGCCCGATGAACGACATTTGAATGGGGGAGGGGGAATCCCTCCTTCATTGTTAAAAAATCACTTCTACATAGATTGGCGATCATCAGAGGTAGATGTTGACAAGCCTGATTATAAGAGGAATTGATGCGGGTTATTTTTAATAAGAAGAGGTGTGAACCATGCTTACTTATTCAGTGAAACGACTCCTAGCGCTAGTTCCAGTTCTGTTCGGTATGGTATTCATTGTCTTTATGATTATTCACGCAATCCCTGGGAATCCAGCACAGGTGATTCTAGGACAACGAGCGACGACAGAATCAATTAAAGCGCTGACGGAAGAACTAGGGCTCAACCAACCACTTTACATTCAATTTTTTGATTATTTAAAGCATTTAGCACATTTCGACTTGGGAACTTCGCTTAGAACAAGAGCAGAAATCAATGATGAGATATTCCCGTACCTTGCAGCCACCTTTGAACTAACGCTTGTAGCCATGTTAATTGCCATTGTTGTGGGTGTTAATGCAGGGATCA
>JAVBKF010000146.1:0-4955 GCA_031554215.1 Caryophanales bacterium | reverse complement strand
TTTAAATTGATGCGGGGTTAGATACCCCAGTGAAGAATGAATCCGAAATTTATTAAACCAATTAACATAATTAGCTAATTTAAAAGATAGCTCGTCAAGGGTCTCAAAAGTCTGTTCATTAACAAATTCAGTCTTAATGATTTTGAATGTTGCTTCTGCTACTGCGTTATCATATGGACAGCCTTTCATGCTTAGTGAGCGCTTGATACCAAAGGTCAAAAGAGTATTTTCAATAAGGGTATTTTTGAACTCATTCCCTCTATCTGTGTGAAATATTTGAATTTGGTTCAGGTTCGTTTTTACACTTGCCAATGCTCTAGAAACAAGCTCTGCGTCTTTTCTTTTTCCACTACTAAAGCCTATTATTTCTCGATTGAATAGGTCTACTAGAACGCAAATGGTATGCCAGTTCATTCCGACCCTTACGTATGTTAAGTCGCTCACAATTACTTTGTATTGTGGTTGATCATTAAATTTACGTTTCACTAAATTAGCGGTTTTCGACTCGTTACACTTGTCCGCATGTGGCCTGAGTTGTGCCACAGTATAGGTTGATATCAGGCCTTCTTCGTTCATTATTCGTCCGATCCGGCGTCGTGAAACTTGGTGTCCTTTCTTCGCTAATTCTACTTTGATTTTTCTAGTTCCGTAGTTATTTCGACTAGCTTTGAAAATTTCGATAATCTCTGTTGTAAGGACACTTTCATCTCGTGCTTGAGCAGCTTCATAGTAATACACGCTTCTTGCTAACGGGAGGACTTTACACAATGCTGATACTGAGTATTTGTGATCGTACTTCTTGATTACATTTATTTTCGTCCCATGATCAGCGCTGCTTGCTTTAAAACGTCTACCTCCATTGCTAACTGCTGGTTCATCTTACGCAGTCTTATTAGCTTCTGGTGTTCTGGTGTTCTGTTATCTTTTTCTTTGAATGAGCCTGTTGCTTCTGACTGCTTTATCCACTTATCAAACGCAGATGGCGTCAAGCTGTATTCCTTAATTAGATCGCTTTTTCTTTTCCCATTCTGGTACAGCTGCACCAGAATGGCTTTTGAATTCGTCCGTATATGTTCTTCTTGCTCTTTTACTTTTCTCTCCTTTTGCTTTCTTTCTATTTTACCTCAATGCCCTTATTTTTTCTGTCCTATTTAGTGTAGCTTATCCAATATGCCTGTATCTGAAACTATTAAGAACTCTATTTTATCAGGAAGCGGCTAAATGCCCAGGGTACAAGTCAACACAGGTTGATACGTAAAGATGTTTTGGGCTGAACATAGTGTTTAGTTATTTAGTTCCAAAATGCAAAGAGCGATTATTTAGGGTACGTAAAAAGCCACCTTATGACTAGGGTGACTTTTCCTTTTGATCAAAATATGATCTGAATAATTTTTTTGGCCGCACTTGAGTAAAACTCAAAGGGCAATATTATTTTATCATTTTTTTATTACTTTATGTATCATAAAGCTTTATTTTGAAAAAGTAAAGATCATTTTTATTCCAATTACTCTGCGTTCCTGAGTTTAGTGTACATTCTTCTAATTTTATTGTCCAGTTTATCCATTTGGTCGCTATTTAGTTTATAAACTCTGTCAGATGAGTTTCTAGGTTTGAATATTCTTATTTTACTCATCGGTCTCATTTGGTTAGGAATGGCAACAGCCAAATTATTATGTATCTCTGGAATTTCGCCCAGAAAGACCTTTTCTCTATGAATATCCTCTTCAACGATACCTTTCTCCAGTGATGAAAGTGGTACAACATTGACCAATGGGTCAGATTTGGAACTATCTTTTACGACTACAGCATAGTGCAAACCGCCAAATTCCGATCCAACATTGAAGCCAAAATGGGCAAAAACAATTTCAGAACGCTTGTACGATCTTAGGTACTTTGGATCAAATGTCTCTTCCCACTGTAAATATTTGTTGCAGGTTTCAATCCAATCAATAAAAATTTTGCCTCTTTTTTCACCCATGCTCTCTATGGTATTCTGCAATCCTGTGAGTTTTTGCATCATTTCAACCATGAGTTCCTCGTTTTGCTTTACCTTTAACGTTTTTTCTTTTGTGTTTAATGGCATTATTCTGTCTCCTCTACATGCTCCATAATATCACCTGGTTGAACGTCTAAGGCTTTGCAGATGCGTTCTAATACCTCAGTCGTTATTGTTTCGCCATTGTTGAGCTTTGACATTGTAGGGGCAGTTATGCCCGTCATTTCCATTAAATCTTTTTTCTTTAGCCCACGTCTGTTTAATATGTCAAACAGTTTAAAGTATCGCATTGTCATTTTTTATCACCCCATGAAATAAGTATAAACTTATTTAAATAAGCAATCAATCGTAAAAACGTAAATGATACTTTACTAAAACACTTGTGTTAAAACTAAGTGCATGTTATATCTTTATTAATCGATACTTTAGTTAATAGATACAATCGTTTAATTTAAATTACAGGAGAAACGAACAATGTACAACAAATCAAAAGTTTTCACCAATGCAAAAAATCACATGAAGGCAGGCATGAACAGATCAGAAGCATTCAGACAGGCATGGAAAAATGAGCAGATCAAGGTAAGGTTCTCATTGGATGAAATGGCTAAGCCTGTTACAGTTTCAGCACCTACAACGACTAACGAGGAACCTTGCTCAGGCTCAAGCCATCGCTTACAGCCAAATGCTCAGAAGGGGAGGTGTGGCATGATGGAATATTGCGATTGCATAATCTCTCCGTTAATACCACAGTTAAACAATTTGAATAGTGTATTAGAAATAGTCAGAATTAAACAAGTAACGATGATTAGAGAGGAAGATTATTTATATACACCCATTAAAACCGCTTCCGATGTTGCTGAAATTATTTATAATGAAATTGGAGAAGACGACAGGGAAGTTTTTTTGGTACTGGCTTTGAATAGCAAGAATCATGTCAATGCGATTCATAGGTGTTCCATCGGGTCGCTTAATAGAGCTTTTATCCATCCGAGAGAAGTGTTTAAAGCTCCTATTCTAAATAACTCACAATCAATAATAGTTGCACACAACATCCTAGTGGCGATCCTACTCCCTCTGTAGAAGATTTTGAAACTATGGAAAGGCTTTATCAAGCTGGAGAGTTATTAGGCATCAGTGTTTTGGATAGTGTGATTGTTGGTGATAGGTGTAATTTTGTTTCAATGCGGACTGAAACAAAGAATCGAAAAGCAAGGGAGGTGTCGATATGGAAAAACTAATTGATTCACCTGATCAGCTAGCAATTATTAAAGACCAAATAGAAACATTGTTTACATGTCTCACAACGCAATCAGAGTGTTTAGCAAAATTATTGGAGATTATCAACTACTTGGTGAACGATTCCTGTTATTCCAAGAATCAAGCCGCTTCAGACCTTGGGGATATAGTGCATAATTACTTATTTGACTTTTACAGATATGAAGACATTATTTTGAAATATGGTTCACAAAATGATCAAGGCTGAGACAGTAGTGCAGTTCCATATACTTACATGGCTAGAATCTAACTTTGAAACTACCAGCCTAATTGTCGAACTAGTTGATGGGTATACCATAAAAATCACTGATCCAGATGGGGCAAGGGCGATTGTAAGGTTTGTTAGTAAGAGCAAGATCATACTTAACGAAATTGATTAAGGAGGCATCAGAATAATGTGTGGCGGACAAATGACGCCTAAAGTCGGTGCTGTGTTTTGCCAAATTCACAGGAAGATGATTCGGGTTCGTAATGTTCCTTACAATGAGTGTTCAAGCTGCAGAGAGGTTTATTTCAATCTCTATGATGATTTTAGCTCAGTAGCGGTGAAAGCATACAAGCTTGGTTCATCAGACATTGAATATTTTCCACCTCAGCAATAACAATCGATTCACAAGGGGCAGTCATATGATT
This sequence comes from Caryophanales bacterium, assembly GCA_031554215.1. Classification (GTDB taxonomy): domain Bacteria; phylum Bacillota; class Bacilli; order JARBTR01; family JARBTR01; genus JAVBKE01. The sequence continues at coordinate 1,051 of JAVBKF010000146.1, read as the reverse complement.
GCTCTTTTTTTTGGTCCTTATAATTAAAAACAAACTAAAAAAAAGGCGCACACAATTATAAAACAAACATGAAAATAATTCGATCTGGTGGGTAGCAACTGGGCCCAGGAGCGGGGAAACGTTTGTAGTACTTTGTTATAGTACTTCAATAAAATGAATGTTGTACAACAATTGAAAAAGTAGGATGCACGATTTCATGAGATTAAGCATTCTATCAATTGTATCAAATGTATCAAGAAATAAAGAGGGGGATTTCATTTTCAAAAAAGTGTCCCCAAAACTGTCCCCAGGTTGAAAAATAGGCACAAAAAAAATCCCACTTCGCCAAGAAGTGGGATAATGGAGAACCATGCTATGCAGAGGGTTCCGTGGGTTTGGCACCCTATGATCCCGACTGGGTTCGAACCAGCGACCCCCACCCTGTCAACTCGATTTTGGTATTAAAGATAGCCTCTTTTATGTTCAAAAACCCAATAGAATCTGAGCTTTGCATTTTTGCAATTCATATGATTTTATTGGGTTTTATACTTGTGGGGGCAAAATGGGGGCAAAGTCATTTAAGTTTTGAGTTCATGCAATCGCAGAGAATAAAAAAGTTTATAAAAGGAATAATCAATTAAGAAGCTTTTCTAGATAAATGAACATACAATAATAAATAATAAACAAAAAGTATTGATTAATTGACACTAAAAAGAATATAATGAACATTGATGATGCAATTTTAAACAAGGAGGTTTGGAAATGTTTACTGATTTATTAAAAGTAATTGAGGGTGGAATGAAGAGTGACACGCAGAAAGTGATTAATTATTCAAAAAAAATTGCGGATTATTATCTTGAAAATGACCAGCCGAATATATCCAAAAAAATTAATAAAATTGTTTCTGAAAATAATACTCGTTTAACCAGTCTAGACTCCTTGACAGCAAAGCCTTTTGACCAAGAAACTAGAATGGAAATGGTTACCGTTTCCATCCCACAAGAGAGTTCACTGAAACTTGTTTTTAATCCAATAGTTGAAAGGGAAATTATTTATTTTATAAAATCTTACA
>JAVBKF010000168.1:0-12587 GCA_031554215.1 Caryophanales bacterium | reverse complement strand
ATTGTAACTAGAGCCGAATCGTGGCGTGACTAGCCAATCCGATGTTCGGCCCATAGGTTCAAATCCTATACGATTGTTGTTTTTAGATACAAACACAGACGATAGCTCAGCGGTTTGTAGAGCGCCCCCGTCTGATTCCGGGGGAGGTAAGCCGGTTCGACTCCTGCCGTTTGTGTTTGTTAGAGTTGCGCCGTCTGGTGCAAGGCGGGCGGCGTAGCTTGTCTAGTATTGAAACGTGTTAGTTCGGTCGTGAGCAGCAGATAATAGCGTAGACGGCGATAGCTGCAATAAGAGAACGTCACGCAACCGAACATCAGCTAAGTGGTCAGGGATTACTTAGACACTTAGGTAGGAGAATGCCAGGAGATTTTGCTAGTAAGCTAGGTGACACCATCGAGTTTAGTGGGGAGCAAGCTCCCTCGTTAGCACCTGGTACGTACCAGGGTGTGTACGTCGGCCCAGACGTTGCACTAGGCTCGAACGGTATGAACAAATCGTGGCATATCGTTCAGATCGTGGGCGGTGCATACGATGGGCAACATGTGAGAGTGAGCATCGAAGATGCCAAAGCGAGCGCGGTCGCAGTCTAGCGACTTGCAAATTGAAGAGGCGCAAGCCTCCCTATCCGTAACGGACGTACCGGCGGTCCCGGCAACTAACATAGTGGCACTAGCCACCGAAAAGGAAGTGAACACAATGAGCAATGGAACTGATAACGGCGCTGGCGGATTCCGAGTCAACCTTGGTGCAATTCCAGAGCAACGCGAAGTTAGCGACGGTCAGCACGTAGTCGTTATTACCTATGCGAAGCCAGGCACTAGCCAAGCTGGTCTCCCCAAGATGGACCTGCGCTATAAGGTCGAAGAGAGCGACGACGACGCCAACGTAGACCAAACGGTGTTTGACATCCTCTCGTTCGCGCCGAAAGCACTCTTCCGGGTTGGAGCGCTGCTGCGAGCCATTGGACTCCCCAAGGATTTCGATGAGGAAGTGACCTCGGACCTGTTGATGGGTTCGCGTATGGTCATTACTACCGCCATCGAAGAGTCAACCGGCATCAACGAACAGACCGGCGAGCCATATCGACCGCGTGCGCGTGTCAAAGCCTATGCCCCCATTGGCGCTAACACACCGCTCGGCGCTGTTCTTGCTCGTCGCTAGGCTAGCCATACCCCCAGTCACTAAATAGCCAAGACCAACAAAAGCGACATTCACGAGCTTCTAGGATACCTAGAACTGAATGTCGCTTTTTGTTGCTTTAGCTTCTGTAAGATTTTTGACTTTCATGGAGGCGATTTATTATGTGCCTATCGGATTGATGGGAGCAGGTATGGTAGAATCAGCAACTACAACGGTAGAACAGTTCCTAAGCAACTTTCATTTCCAAGGAGGACTTCTACAACTAACAATCGGTTCGTTGGATAACGCCCTTTATTTTCCAGAAGTTCCTATGTTCGAGGGTAGTATACCGACCAATCGAAATGTCTACTTCTCTCCCGCTATGCGCTCACGCGAAGGTGCGGATAAAGAGGATGTGCTAGGCACACGCGCTGCGTGGGCGGACGTTGACCATGCAGAACTTCCAGATATGACGTTCCCCCCAAGTATCATAGTTTGGAGCGGTCGAGGCTGGCATCTGTATTGGAAGTTGACCAGGACAATTACGAACGTAGAAATGATTGAGGGTATCAATCAGATTATATGTGCCGATGTGCCAGAAGCGGATAAATGTTGGAATGCCAACAGATTATTACGCTTACCATACACATACAACGTAAAAGATCCTGCTAACCCGATACAATCCAGAATAGATCGTATAAACGAATCTCTGCGCTATGCGCCAGAAGATTTCGATGTGCTAGCAAGGCTAGACGACCGAACGCGTAGACTTATACGGTCGGGAGATGCGACAGGGTTCGACTCTCGAAGCGAACGTGACTGGGCGGTTATAACAGCATTGCTAGGTGCAGGTGCAACAGACCCTCTAATTGAGTTGCTGTTCGATAATCAGCCGGTTGGTGATAAGTACCGCGCCCATACTTCTCCTGAGCATTATCTATCGACAACGATAGTGAAAGCTAGGGAGGCCGTGAGTGATAAGGTACATAAGGTGTCAGAACAAGAGGGTCGTATTCCCAGCGTTGGGGATAAGAAGAAACGGGCTCCACGAGAGCATACACCCGTAATGATTACGGAAGGCGAGGATGGCTATTACATCCAGGGAGCATCGAAGCGACGAGTAAGCACGTTCACACTCGATCCAACCGTACTCCTGGATGGTAGTGCCTTCGGGCAAGAAGATGCGCTAGTTTGTACCGTACACGCTAATGGACATGTGTGGAATGACGTTACATTCCCGCGCAAAGCATTCAGGTCAGTTGCTATGATGGATGCAAGCACACCGCTTGCTGCATGGCAGTGGCTTGGCCAGGACACCGATGTACGATTACTACTACCGTTTCTGGTTGCTAAATTAGACGCGTTGGAATTGCCAAGAGTAGTAGCTAGCCCGGCACTTGGCTTGCACTATATCAAAGGAGTTCCATACTTCTTAGGCGATAAGGAGACAATCGGCCCAGAAGGATATTACGAGGGTAAACACGCACCTATCACTTGGTTGCCTACTGGACGTGAACACCCGGAAGTATCCTTACGGCCTGTTCGTGAAGAAGCGGAGCTAGAGAGAATCAAGGAGCATCTGTTCAATTTGAATACTCCAAACGTTATGTGGAGTATGGTTGGATGGTATGCTGCTAGCCTGTTCAAACCTTGGCTAGAACAGCAACACTATCGGTTTCCTACGCTGAATGTAACTGGCACGAAAGGTAGCGGCAAAACAACCCTGTCGCAACGTATCCTTATGCCGCTATTCGGTCAGAAGGAAGCTAAAGGATACGATGCTGGCACAACAAAGTTCGTCATGCTCTCGTTGCTTGGCTCGTCGAATGCAGTTCCGATTGCATTCAGTGAGTTTCGCTACGACCGTGTGGAGAAGTTCATTACTTTTATTCTACTAGCCTATGACACCGGCCACGATCCTAGAGGTCGTGCAGACCAAACAACGCAGGACTATCCACTAAGCGCGCCGTTTAGCGTAGACGGTGAGGACGTGATAGCTGATGCGGCTGCACGAGAGCGCATCATAGTTGCGCGGTTACGTCCAGATACGATAGCAGAAGGATCGAATGCACACAAAGAGTTCACAGCGTTCCGTGAGAACGTGCCGACTAGCTTCGGCGGGTACTTCGCACAGTTCGCTATTAGCTCACTTGTAGATGGTACTGCGATGCAGTTGCTTCGTGAAGCAAGCGCATTGATTCATAGGGCATTCCCTGATCGGCTGCCGGACAGAGTACGCAATAACTTTGTAGTTGCAATGTTCGGCGCACTAATGTTCGCTAAGGCTGTAGGAATGGAGGCACCAAACGCAGAGGTATTTACAGACTCTATCCTAGAGATTGTCAACACAACATCGGGACGGTCGAGAACGCTGGTAGATGAATTTACGGAGGCGTGTGTAAATGCTGTCAATCAAGGAGCATTCACACCGTTCAAGTTTGAATACGATTCTACCGACAATATACTTTACCTACAGGTCACACCGGCTCATTCCTGGTGGTTGGGACAACGCCGAAGACAAGGACGCGGAGGATTGGAACGCGATGCTATCTTAGCTCAGTTGAAAGAGGCTACCTTTGGAACAGGCGGCGCACTTCGACAGGGAATATGGATGCATGGCATCTCGCTCGAACAAGCCAATAAAGAAGGCTTGGACATACCTAATCGACTAAGTAGCCGTCGAGCTTATATCAACATACCGGATTAGGAGGGAACGTGCTATATCGCATCGTTGGAGCCATTGCACTCGTTGCCATGTTGGTTCCTAACCACGTTGATGCTACTCCCCAACAAGATCGGCAAGGGTTCGCAGCACACTATCGCGTGGGCTTGATGGAACGGGTCGCACGTAAACGCGGTATGCCTATAGTCCGTTGTATGATAGCCTCCAGCTATTATGCGCTAGATACATGGCTATGGGTTACTAGCGAAGTTACTGGCGAAACGGAACATTGTAGGATTACTGATGTGACAGCGCCACAACATGTTGCAACGGTTCGCCGGCGCAACATAGTGATTGAATTTGGCGCATCGAACATATTCGACATGTGTGGATTCCGCGAAGTAAATGCGGGACCACCATCTAGTTGCCCTGTCTGGGTGCGGGACAAACAATGAACAACAATCCACTCTCGTCACGAATCGAAGTCGATAGTCCCATCAAATGGGAGGACGCCACCATCAATCTTACGGTAGATGGTGTGGAGCATGTAATGCGCTGTAGGTTTTTAGTAGACGAACTAACTGGCTACTACAAGCCTAGTGAAGATCCAAGCGCACGAGAAGATTACATCGCCAACAGCGCACAATTGCGTGCAGCCTTACGCAAAACAGGTAGCGTGTACATGGTGTGCGAACTGCAAGTTATATCGTTGGAGCCTAGCACGCCTATCGTGCAGGAGGTGTCTAGTGGCAACTGAAATAGCTTGGGATGGCATGGGGCTAAGTTCTGCATTAGACCCTGAAAACTCAACGTACATGGCTGGCGCAGTCAGTCGCGTTGAACTGCACGCTAAAGTACCGAAGAGCAACGGTGCATTCGACTGGATGACTCTCAAAACAATGGAGGATTTACAGACGGCAGTCAACAATAACTACGAAATAAGAGCCATATTGCTCTTCCAGCCGGTGATGTTACTGCATGGCACGCAAGCTGACATAGCATTGAAGGAGGAAGAGAACATTGGCTAAGTATAAATCTGAACGCAGCTATGATGTACTTGCCATAGCGTTCGTAATCAACACTGAATACGGGCCGACACTCTATGCGTCGAATATGATTGAACGGGCTAATCTCATTCTGAAACATAGCGGATTGCCCGCTGAATACAAGAAGTTTGCCAATTCGCCCGTAGTGGTTAGTGCAGTGATGATGGAACCTATCCAAGTACCGGCGAAGGCTGATAATTGGGAGTTCGACGACTCCGCTGGCTTGTATCTACCTGGTACGTTCTATTCGGGAACTAAGACGCCAAAGGACGATGCGGCTATCCGCGCTGCCTTAGCACAGCCCCGTATCGGCTTGCCCCCACCGGGGGTTGGCGGTAGTATCCGTGCAGGAAATGCCAAACGGCTGCTCAACGAGCAGAAACTACTGGCCGGACAACAAACTATCGACACCAACGACCAGGGCATAGATCCGGTCGATCACGAGCCAGGAGGCACGCAAGAAAATGAGTAGACCACTTATCTACCTTGCCGGTCCTATGGCTGGATTGACACATGCCCAAGCGGGATCGTGGCGAGAAGACATTAGTAGTAGTTTGCTATCCGTGTGTGATTGTATCAATCCACTACGAGGCAAAGGCTTTCTCAGTGAATTAGGAGCCATTACCACTGATGAATATCCTCAACACCCACTGACTAGGCAAGCCGCTGTGGTTACTAGGGACCGCTTCGATGTACAGCGTTGCGATTTAGTACTAATGAATCTACACGACGCTGATCGAATATCAATTGGCACTATGGTTGAGCTTGGTTGGGCTAACGCATATAACAAGCCTATCGTTCTGATTATGAATGATCGGGACATACACAACCACATATTCACTAAGCAGTTAGCTGGCTGGATATGCACGGATCTGTCCCAGGCGTGTGAAGTAGTGCGCGCTATCTTCGAGCTGCCTTCTACGGGCGGGAGCGAGGACTTATGACCAAAGAAGAGCGCGAAAGTAGGGCTAGGCAACACCTCCTGCGTAAACTGAGGCCGAGGGGTCGCTATAGGCTGGCTGGAGTCCGTGAGGCTGTTATCATCGTGCAAGCAGTCGATATGGACACTGGCAAGGAAACGTTGATGATGTTCCGCATGACATCGGGCACGGTCAAAGGGGATAGCACAGAAATGGACGGGCATCTTAGCTTGTCTCTGCAAGATATGCAATACGGTGCGGTAGAAACGTTCCGTGCAGTCGAAGGGCCAACTATCATACTACATGCCGGTGGAACCACATACAGATCGAAAGGGGAGCTAGTCGATGCACCCAGATGAATACCAAACGTTGGCGCTAACAACGCTAAATCCGAAGACACGCGAACACACCGACCGTATGCTTGTCAATGGCGCGCTTGGACTGGCTGGAGAAGCCGGTGAAGTAGCTGACCTACTCAAAAAAGCCTTCTACCACGATCAGGGTCTTACGCAGGCGATCAACAACAAGCTAATAATTGAGCTTGGCGACGTACTATGGTACGTTGCGTTGCTTGCTCAAGCCCTCGGCGTAACAATCGACGAGATTATGCAATTGAACATTGCAAAGCTCAAGGCTCGTTACCCCGAAGGTTTCGATGCCGTCCGGTCATCAACCAAGAACGAGCAAGCGGAACAGGCTGCTATAAGGTCTGGAAGCTCGATTGATACTAGCTCCCAGGAAGCAATCCAACACATGAGGAAGGGCGTCGATATGGCATACAACAAGCCTGAGCAAGAGGCCGTGTTGACTGGCAATCAGATCGCACTTCAACGATTGGAACGAGAGGTTCGTGAAAGGCAATTTGCCTTTCCGCGTCCAGATACACGCGATCAAGCGAAACGCGTCGATGACGAAACATTGCTAGGGGGTGTGCAAGACGGCGGTGGTGCAGACCGTCGGAATCCTTACATTCCACCCGACTATCACAAACGCTTAGAGAATGCTGGCCTTGTCGATCCTATCGACTTGGAAGGTAAAGTAGACTAACGGCTATAGGCTAGCTCACAGGTTGGGCTAGCCTCTTTGAGGTTCAGTTCTATGCAGACCAATCTACCATTAGTACTAGATCATTTCAATGACTTTCAAACGTTTGTTGTGTTAGCACACGCAAGTGAGCGTGCAGTACGAACAGATGACTTACTACAAGCTGTTCTGGAGCTACACGAAATACACGAACACGACGAGCCTGCTGGCGAGATTCTCGTGCAGTGTATGTTGATATGGGCTGCTTGGGAATCACACAAGCTAGGTCACTCGTTGCGCGATGAAGCTATGGATGCGCTGCGCTTCCTACATGCAGATGGCGACCTGTCTGCTTTGATGCTACAAAAGCTCGACCGCTCACGTGATGTGACACCAGAGCAAACTCAATCATATGGAGAGAAAGCGGAGGAACTGGCTATGCGATTTAGGCGTGAGGCGTTGGCCTATCGTAGGGAATTGGATGAACTACTACAGGAGATGCACGACAATGAGCTTGCCAATGCAACTGTTGACGATAGGAATGTGCCTGACGGGAATCGGAATTATGATAGCGATGTGGTATCTCCGCAAGTACATCAAGCTAGTGAAGGGAGCGAATAGCGAGTACTACGCCGATCTAGGCGGCAAGTATGGTTGGGTAATAACGAGCGCGATGTTTATCTCACTGATGCTTGGTAGTAGCCTGACTGTCGTAGGCATAATATCCAGCGCACTAGCATTGACGTTCTGAGGAGCTTATGAACGGTAAACCGGATGGAGATTTCAGTGGGCAACATAGCGTAAATAACGAACGCTTCGGTATGCCTGAAAATACGAGCCTACAGGATTTACTACACTGTATAGTAGACAGCGAGCCATTAGGCGCGTGTGATATATGTGGCGAGCCAGCGGTCTGGTCTGCTACAATCGGCGTGGGGAGTGTCGCCTATTGTGCAGAACATCAAGCTCATCGGCCAGTAGTGGGAGATAAAGGGAGCAGTAGGCGCCGATGACAAATCCAAGGGACGTGAAGTATACTAAGCCGTATCTAGCGGAGGGCTTGCTTGAGTATCTTCCAGCTACACAAATGCTGTACGATACTAACGCACCAACGATGCTCGACCCTGGTGCTGGTAGCGGTGTATGGGGACAGGCTGCTAAAAAACGCTGGCCTTTCTTGGACGTTACAGGCGTCGAAACTAGACAGCTCGCTCGGCCGTCGTGTTACGATGGATGGGTGCAAGGTGATTACCGACTGTATCGGCCAGCGTTCCAATACGATTTAGTGTTGGGTAATCCACCGTTTAGTATAGCAGAACAGATTATCCGACACAGCATGGAATTGCTCGTGCCTGGAGGCTACCTTTGCTTGCTGCTACGATTGGGTTTCCTCGCATCTGAAAAACGATACGTTAGTATGTATCGTGAAGGTTATAAGCTACGGCCGGCGCTCGTTCAAATCCTATCGCTTCGCCCTTCGTTCATAGAAGGGAGTAGCGATAACGATATGACTGAATACGCTATGCTAACGTGGCGTAAGGGCTATACCGGGAGAACGGAAGTGGACTGGCTATATATTCCAGATCCCGAACGAAGTCGCTCGGCCAGGAGATAATGAACATGACCAACAATGATAAGTCAAAGGTTGCCCAGGACAATGCCTCGAAAGTTACGTTCGATATGGACCCTACGGAGTTTGCATCTCCGACTTCGCCCGCTGGATTCAAATCTAGTGCTGATGAAGTGTTCGATATTGAGCTTGAGCCTGTAGACAAGGAACGACTACTTGCGGACCTGCGGGCACGACGAAAGCATCCCCTTGCACTATGCGAGAAATGTCCCTTAGGTGGCTATGGGTTCAAGATGGTGCCTAGCGAGGGTGGAACTGGAGCAACGTTCGCAGTGATTGGGGAGGCTCCTGGTAAGGATGAAATATTGGCCAGGGTTCGTAGACCGTTTATTGGAGCATCTGGCCAAGTTCTTAGGGAGGGACTCAAGCGTGCAGGCTTGGATGAATCAGAAGGGTTCTTGACCAACGCTGTACTGTGTAGACCACCCGACAACAAACTAGAACCTTATTCGGGAGCAGTCGATTGCTGTAGACCTAGGTTGGAAGCGGAACTTAGCGAACTGAAAGATTGCAAGCGCGTGCTAGGTGCTGGTAAATACGGGGCGGAGGCTGCGCTGAGAGCTGTGGAAGGTCCGGCTGCTAAGAAGGTTACGATTACACGGCAGCGTGGCGAATGGCACAAGCCCAACGGCCTGGGCCTGGTAGATATGGAGGCTGTGCTAACGGTCCATCCTGCCTACGTGTTACGTGTGCCCGCTATCTATCCAGACTTTCAGAAAGACTTGGATACGTTCGCTGAGGGACGGAAGCCACATAAACTACAAACGGCGCCTGTGCCCATTATGGCGCGTAATATCGCACACCTCTCTTCGTTGCTTGAGAGCATACAGGACGGTAGCTGGGTTAGCTTCGACGTGGAAACAGATACGGCGGATACGTGGTATGATCGACCTAACGTACCACACCGAAACATATTGATGGTTGGCATTGCTACGAACACAGATGCAACCATCATTATCAATCAACGCTTGTGGCAAGAACCTCTGGCTAGGGAGCTTGTCAATGAGCTGTTTCAACGAACGACCAATATAGCACATAACGGAAAGTTCGACGTATTGTGGCTGCAACGTGACGGCGTGCAATACGCCAAGACCGACTTTGATACGATGCTGGCGCACTACGTCTTGAACGTGAACCCGCCACATGGCTTGAAGGAGTTAGGTATGTTGGAGTATGGCATACCTAATTATGAAGAGGAGCTGGTAACACGTTATAAGAAGTCCTGTCCGAAGGGCGTTGAGTTTCTGTATTCTATGATCCCAGAGGATAAGTTGGCGCAGTATCTAGCCTGGGACGTTGCTGTTACACATCAGTTGTGGATTGACTATACTATTCGGTTAGTAGAGCAGGGGCAAATGGAGCGGCCTTTCCTAGAGCTTCTGATGCCTGGACAAGCTATGCTAACCCGCGTGGAACAACGCGGCATGAGAGTAGACGAGCCGTATCTTAGGGGCTTGCGTGTGCAGTTCGCCAATGAGCGCGACGCCGTAGCATATGAGATACGAATGCTGACTAAGGGCGTAGTGGAAAATCCGCGCTCACATGTGCAGAACGGCAAGTATGTGTTCGAGGTACTTGGATATAGGGAGCATACGAGCAAACACTACGCCAAACGCTCGACTTGTGGCGCTGCAATCGAAAACACACCTGGATTGAAACAAGAACCGTTCACGGAACTATTGTTGAAGTTCAGACGTATCGACAAGATCATTACAGCGTATGTAGACACCATACTAGCTTACGTGGGGATAGATGGGCGTGTGCATCCTTCGTACAATCTACATCGCGCTAAGACTGGAAGATTGAGTGCAAACAAACCGGCTTGGCAGACATTGCCACGAGCCGGTAAGGACAGATATGGTGATGCAATCAGGTCGGCTGTTATCGCAGAAGAGGGGCATAAGCTCCTTATGGGCGATTATAGCCAAGCGGAAATGAGGCGATGGGCGTGGGGCTGCCAAGATCCATTTCTCTTGGAAGTCTATAGGTCTGGTCGTGACCTTCACGATGAAGGAGCAAATTTACTGTTTGGTGAAGGCAATTGGAACAAAGAGAAACGGACTTGGATCAAGAACCTCAATTTCTCATACATATACGGAGGCAATGAATATTCGTTCGGAGCGCAGTTCAACCTACCGGCTGAGAAAGCTAGGGAGATCATTAGGAGCTACGATAACGTGTTGACTGAGGCTCCTAAGTGGCGTGAACGAATGTGGCGAACCGGCGTTGAACAAGGCTATATTGAAAGCTCGTTTGGTCGTCGTCTGTACTTCTGGGTTATCAATGAACAGACACTTGTCGATATACAACGAGCGTGTTGGAACATGCCGATCCAGGGGGATGCGTCAGACCTGAACCTGTTGTCTGCTATTGAATTGGACAAACGAGGATGGCCGGTCGTACTTAGTATGCACGATGCAACGGGTATGGAGATTAGAACCGAGGACGTTGCTTTGGCAGAAGCGGACATGAAGGAAGTTATGGAAGGGCTAGGAGAGAAATGGTTCCCTGGCATTCCGTGGCTTGTCGATATAGATGTACTTGATCGTTGGGCAAAGCGATTGGATGATACGCTGGATGTTCCAATCGTTGCGCTCTATGACGCTGAGGACTTTGAACACTTCGAGGTGTATGATGTTGAAGCGGACGTATTGTTCTGATAATGAAGAGCATGATGGACTACGGCTCATACTCGACAAAGGTCGAGCCCATAAGGTAGATGGGGGGCGTTATGTGTGCTTGAAGCTGTTTACTACCGAACGAGCAGAGGCGGAGCTAGTGTGTAGTCTATTCGGTGGCAACATCTATACACGACGCGATGGGTTCGAGTGGGTTGTGGGCAACAAGCGTGAGCTCACCAATGTTGCTACACTTCTGGGCCAAATGACCAGTAGCGGACGGAGTAATGAGCGCCTTCGACCTTTGTTGGAATTAGTGAACGTTGAGGCTGGTTCGCTTGTTCTTGCAATTGGATAGAATAATCATGTGCCGATCTACCTAGAACGGGCTAGATCGGGGCTTTCAGGTGCCGCGCTATGCTCGTTCTAATGGCCTAGAAACGCAAAGAGCCCGTATACGTGGTAGTATACGGGCTCTTTGGTGTAGTGGCGGAGGATGCGTTACTATTCGATTGTTAGTGCGAGCTTGAGATTGTGTAGGACCGCGCTGTTCGCTGCGACTTGTTCGGCACGTATGGGATTATGTGTTGCGCGGATGGCTTCTTGATAAATCAAGAACGCCCTACGTAGGTCTGGCATTGATGTGTTGATGGAGGTTCGTGCATAGTCGATGACAATCATCATGTATATCTGCACGTTCGCGCCTTCAAGCTCGCTTGCAATGTAGCGCATGATTGCGCCATCATCGTCAGAGAACTTGAGTGCCGGAAGATTAGCTGGTGCTGTATTGTTATCTTCCGGGCTAGTCATCTGAGTCGGCGTATAGTTCATCTAATTTGGCCTCTAGGCGGGGCATCGGCCCCATATTGTCATCGGTAAGTTGGAACCAGACCTCATGGTGTACAGTCGGCGCTATCCGCAAGTAATGTACACGTTCACCCTGGAGGACCACAGCCTGCGCTGGTGTAAGCTCCAGGATCTCAATTTGATCCTCGAAGTCACAGGATACTATCGCACGGCTTGTAGTCAGCCAAGTACCTGCAATGAAGATACGAACGTACCCGGTACCAACACCGAATAACTGTTGCATGTACACCCAACGCTTTTGTATCTCTTCAATCGAACGTGGATTTTCGTAACAGATACCTTCGTTGGTATGCCGCATGATAGCTTCTAGGCTGCCTTGCGGCAAGTGCGTGTGCTTAGCCATTGACGCCCTCCATAACAACTTGCTCTGCTGCTAGATAGCTAGGTTGCCCTGGCGTTACATACACGCCATATACACCTAGATCGACAACTACATCGAACGAGAGTGTCTCCCGATTGTACTGCACGTATGCAGCATAGCCTGGTTGCTTGCCGAGTTTCACTGCGACCATCTTGGCTGGTTGTTGGCCTTCCATGTTGTTCTTGTCTCCTATCGTCCTTGCCAATAGTGGCTGATCATTGCTTCGTCTTCTTGACGTTCCGCTCGACACGTATCGCATTCTTCTTGGCTCATGCAATATAGCTCGACAACACTGAGAGCGTTGTCGAAGGTTGCTATATATTGCGAGTAGCAACGATGAT
>JAVBKF010000077.1:0-4483 GCA_031554215.1 Caryophanales bacterium | reverse complement strand
TATATTATTGTATCATATTTTTATCAATACATAAAGTATTTAAGATGTCTTTTGTTCGCAGTTTGACACCGCCTCTAATTCCCTGTAAAATATAATATATATTAGCAAAGGAGACTTCTCCAATGACGCAACAGAGCATCTCAGACGACACACTCCTGGATTCCATCATTTCGGAAATAGGCGCGGACGCTTTTCAAGAGCAATTTCGTGAGTTCTTGAGTCACACAAATGAAATAGCCATGCGCAACCATGACCTTTCCGTTGCATCTAATGTAACTGAGGAAGATTACGACACTTTGGTGTCACAAATAATCATAGCGACAAATGATTACTATAAATTCATTGGGAAGTTGCCTGAAAAAGTGCGTAAGTACCTTTCAGCCGCGTTTACCACTGCAGATATTCCTGATGATTCGGTACGTGAAAACCTTTCTAATTTAACAGGGCTTCAGCTCGACAAATTGCCTAGTTCGATGCTTTCCGTCCAAAGCATACGCCCGCAAAAATACATAATGCAAATTGATGCAATCACAAACCACCTCGTAACTCTTGGCGACATAAACACCATTAACGTGGGGCACAAAGGCAGTCAGCCAATCAATACTACAGTGACGCTGGATATACCTGACCATATGAAAATTGAGGGTGGTGGACAGCTTTCGACTTATGATAAATCCATTATAAATGGGGTTACTTCGCTGATTGAGAGCGGGAATACAGTCTTTTCTGTGCCTATGCTGTACCATGCCATGACTGGCAAGCAGAACCCAACCGTTGACGACCAGCTTGCGGACGAAATATGCACCAAGCTTGAAAGAATGCGACGCATGATGATTACCATTGATTTGTCAGAGGAAAGCTCAGCGCGATTTTTCACCGACGAAATGGGCGAGCAACTTCAAATTGAGAATTTATCCATAGACGGATATTTAATGCCACTCAACCGCATTCATGGCACTATTAACGGTAAAACTGCCAATTTATATCAGATATTACAGCACCCACCGCTGTATTCTTATTCCAAAATGAAACGTCAGCTAGCAAGCGTACCTATATTCCTTTTGGGCGCACCAGTCAACAACAATTCGACCACAATCCCGCTTAAAACATATCTTCTTCAACGCATTGAGTTAATGAAAAACAAAAAAAATTGCATTGTTTCCCCCACTATTTTATACGATTCCATTTATGAGGAGCTTGGAGCTGAGACTGCAACTAAGGTCAAAAAACTTCGCATTCGAACTTACACCAGTACGATTCTCGAATATTTTGTCGAGCACAATTATATTAAGTCATACGCCCCTTTCAAAAAAGGTCGCACTATGGCTGGCATTAAAATTGAAATTTAGCATGTCCCCGGCTATTCAATAGGGGGGTATTTTTATAAGATTTCTCGTCTTATTTCTCCCTAAAAGTGCGGCACACCAAGTTACTTCAAATTTCCAACTTCAATCCTGTGCCGCGCTTTAATTAATATATTAGCTATTATATAGTATATTCCAATATATTAATACATATATGCTTGCATATATGTATTAATATATGTTAAAATATAGACATAAATATATTAAGGATTTGATTTTCTTGAAAATAATTACATTTGGCACTCTAAAAGGCGGGGTCGGCAAGACTATGCTTTGCTTCAATATTGGAGGCATTTTGTCCCAATTGGGCAGCCGCGTGCTTATCATTGACAGCGATTTGCAAGGAAACCTCACCAACAATATTGGCATTGACAGGACAAATCCCCAGCTTAAAACCATGTACGATATTTACCGCATCGACGGCAAGCAACCCACCGCCGAGGAGCTTGTCTTGCAATGCCCCAACGAAAAAATCCCTAACCTTGATATGATTCCTGGCTCAATTTTTTTGCACAAAGCTGAACTAGGACTATCCACTATGTCGGGCAGGGAACAAGTTCTTAAAAATTATATTGAGGATTACCGCAAGTTCTTTGAGCAGTACGACTATATTTTAATTGACACAAACCCCAGTATGTCCATAGTCAACCAAAACGCCTTTCTCGTCAGTGATACAATCTTGTTAATTTGCGATGTTTCAATGAACGCCCTGGAGGGTGCGCAGCTCTTTATTGCTTTGTGGGAGGAGGCACGGCGACGCTTGCGAGTTCCTGACAATATTAACGGGTTCATTATCAACGACTTTGACAACCGCAACAAACTCTCTGCTGATTTTCTGGAATATTTGAATTCCGACCCTGAACTAGTCGATATTCGCTCACTAAAAATGGATACAATAATACCAAGAAACATTAAGATAACTGAGAGTGAGCTTGCCGCAACCCCAATTAGCTTGTATGATATAAAATCAAAGGGATGTGTGGCCATCGCGGAATTAATTGAGGAAATGAGAAAAAAACAAATAATATAAAATCTAATATATTGTATATTAACTAATATATTAATTAATAGGAGTGAATAGCGTGGCCAATAGATTTCAGCAAAGCGTTATGCAACGGCTTGAACAAGAGGAAAAAATCCACCCTAAGCAAAATCACCAAACTAAAACAATAAAAAAACCACAAACTAAATCCACCAATAAAGAAGAATTTAAAGAGCACAAGCAAGAAAATTCGGAGCCAGCAACAAAGTTGGAAATTTTTGATATGGCAGAGTATTTGAGAATTGAACCAAGCCGCAGCGCAAAAAATAAAACTTTCTACTTGGACGTTGAAGTCATCGAAAAACTTTGCGAGGTGGCTCGTCGCCAAAATGTGACTGACTCGAAGCTTTGCAACGATATTTTGCGCCGTGTTTTGGGAATTGGCGCAAAACAATAAGGAGGAGTTCATGTTGGAATAGGTTGCTGCTGTTTCAACCGATTATATGGGAAGATTTTATTTGTATCTGAGCCGGATTATTTTCCTCTAACCAATATAACCTTATTAACGGTGTACTTGATATACTAACCGAAACTGTATACCCTTTTTTTTACAGGTATAATTAAAATAAAGAGAAACTGCGTTAAACAGCAGTTCCTCTTTTACAGTACTTACATTACTTACAGTACTTACACAAAATTCGACGTGTTAAATTTGTGGCTTTGTTCTCGCAAAAAATGGGATTTTTTTTTTAGTTAGAGTATACAGTTTCGGTTAGTAAGGTATACAGTTTCGGTTAGTGAGGTATACAGTTTCGGTTAGTGATATGCCTGTCTATAGTAGGGTATACAGTTTCGGTTAGTGTTGTTTTAGAAAATAAATGTTAAAATAATATAAAGCACTTGCCAAGATTGGAAAACCCAAGTAGCATGAGATCCCATTACAGATTGATGTAAGTCTATGAAAATTGAAGAAAAATAGCAAATCATTCAAGATGAGGGAGGAAGTGACTAATCGTGCTACAATGGATATATATAGACCCTCTGAGAGCGTGTTTGGAGGATTACTTGCGACAAAGAGGGATTAGCACTAAAAAGCCGTTTCGCTGCATTAGTCCTGAGCATGAGGACAAGCATCCGTCAATGAGTTATAACTCGCGGGTAAATAATGCGCATTGTTTTGCTTGCGGGGTAAATTATGACTTGTTTGATATAATTGGACTTGACTATGGGATTTCAGATTTTGCGGGTCAGTATGAAAAGGCATGTGAAATTTTTGGGTTTGAAAACACTGAAATAAAGGAAGCTAGAGCTATTAGAAAATCTAATACAGAGACTAATAGTGAATATATTAATACAGCTAATATAATAGACAAAAGCTCAGAACTAAACGAAATTTTTGATTCTGAGGATTGTGGGTTAGGGTATTTTTTATGCCGTGGGATTACTGCTGAATCATGCAAAAGGCTGGGGTTATTTCAAAAAGGGAATAGGGCATACTTGCCGATTTTTGAGCAAGGCAAATGTACAGGATGGGTGGCAAGAGGGATTTCGGACGAGGTTGAACCGCGCTACAAAAATAGCACTGGCGCAATGGGTATTTTTAATAGTGATGTGCTTTTGCAAAATGGAGCAGGAGAGTGCCTCTTTGTAACCGAGGGTATTATTGATGCAATTATTCTTGAACAAATTGGAGTAAAAGCTGTTGCAATTTGTGGTAGCCAGAACGTGAAAAAGCTGATGCGATTATGCGCTGACCGCATTTCTTCGGCGAGTACATGGCGTTTTGTTTCTTGCGGTGACAATGACGATGCGGGCAAAGCGATGAACTTGTTACTCAAAAAAGAGTTTGATTATCTCGGGTTTGACGTTGGAGAAATGAGGTTACCACAAAATTTTAATGATGTAAATGAGGCTTATCTGAGTGATAAAAATGAACTTGTGAGGATTGTGAATGGGTGCAAGGGGAATAATTTTACAGACAAAGAGGCTGAATATTTTGCTACATCTGCAGCGGCGAAACTTGACAGCTTTTTTGAAAATAGAACAAAAAATGCTGCAAAAAGAGGAATCTCAACTGGATTTTCTGGGTTGGACAATTTGTTGGATGGTGGACTTTATTCTGGGCTATATGTCATTG
>JAVBKF010000108.1:0-19956 GCA_031554215.1 Caryophanales bacterium | reverse complement strand
AATCTCATCCTTACTCATTTGGCGATTGTTCATATAATTATTATAAACATCCGGGAATCTTAACGAACTCATGCTAATAAAATAGTACTCGGTTTGGTACCCAACCGACATTGTATCGTTAACAGCTTCCTCATTCTTACCGACGACAGGATACTTCTGCAGGGTATCTACCATAAAATTATCTAATGCTTGAAACTCCTCTTCATAAGCCATCTGGTATAGCCCAGATACGATTGATCCTTCTACCTCTCCCTCTAAGGAATATACATCTTCTACACCAATTCCTTGATCTTCGGCATCACCAACTCCTACAATTACCGATGTATGAAAATAGGGCTGTTCGGTTGATTCCACAAAGCAAAGCGCACCGTCCCTAGCTGGAACGATATTGTTCACAATCACGTCAAACTGCACCTTTTCTTTCATATAGGCCTTAGCTGCCGCCTCAATTTCCATCGGATAGGTGGCAACTTCATCTTCAGTTCTTTCTCCCTCCACCATCGAAAACCCTTGCCCAACATAATCCTGTACTGGCGTCATACCACTTGTTTTTGTCTCCGCATTCTTGTCCTCTAAAGAGCTATAACTACTCGTACTTTCACATCCTCCTATCAATAAGATACTGACAAGACCGATAAAAGCAAATGTACCTTTTAGCATTCGTTTCATTAATTCACCCCATTTTTTGACTTTTCACTTTTTTCAAAACAAATCAATAAACGCATTTGTATATTAAAATTGCAAATAACCAATATTTCTCTGTTTTATCGTACACCTATTATTTAACTAGGTAAATATAATTATGTCATTTCTCTTACGCAAAAATGTAATTAAGGAAATTTACATAGTTTTAAAAGTAATACTACTAAAAGGAACAGTGTTTTTATCGTTTGATAAAAACACTGTTCCTTAAGACTTTTTCATTGGTCTTACTATGCGGATGCCTTTCTACATTTTAGCTACTAATTCAATTGTCTTGGTAATCTATTCTTTCTGCACTGCCTCCATCGAAGCGTGATGTGAATTCGCCACTAATGTTCTGTCAAACCACAACTTAATGCCAAGTCCCGTCAGCAAAATCCCGGAAGTAAACATCAGCCATTCAATTTGCACAAAATCAGCCAAAGGTCCAAAGAAAATCATGCCAACCGGGAATGCAGATGATGATATAATCGACATCAAACTCATCACTCTGCCTAGTTTTTCCGGCTCAACACTTTCTTGAAATAAGGTATAAGTCGGCGTATTGAAAAACGGAAGACCTAGCCCCATAATGAACATGGTTCCACAATAAACAGGGAAGTAGTCGACAACGCCAAGTAATGCAGTCGTAACGCCAAATAGCACACTGGCGAAGGCAATTGTCTTCATTTTCTGTTTAAATCCACCCCAAACTGAAATCACAACGCCACCGAGTAATGCCCCTAAACTAAAAGCGATTTCAATCGCCGTTAGGTTCAGATAGCTATCACCAAAAGTCCTTGCGACTTGCAGCGGTGAAAGCATCGCAGCCGGTACAATCAGAATCATAAATATTGCGAAATATGCGAGCATTTCCTTGATGAAAAGATGATCCCTCACATACCTGATTCCCACTTTTAAATCCGTCACTACGCTGTCATGCACCTCTGCCGATGCGCGTACAAGCGGAGGTACTTTCATCAGTGAAATCAAGCTGACACCAATGATTGCTGTGACGATATCAATCATGAATACTGCTTCCATTTGCGCAAATGCCAGAATAGCGCCACTCACGGCTGGTGCAATCAGCATGCAAGCTGATTGGATCGTTCCAACCATTCCATTGACCTTGAGCAGCTTATCTTGCGGGACAAATTGCGGCACTAGCGAAGTCGTTGCAGGTGTCTGAATACCTGCACCAAGCGAACGAACCGCTAAAATGACGTAGAGCGTCCAAAGTTCCTCATAGCCAAGTAGAAAGGTAATCACGAGTATCAGCGTCGCAGCAGCAATCATGAGGTCTGACAGCATGACAATTTTCTTCCGATCATGCCGGTCTGCCCAAACCCCGGCAAACAGTGAAATAATCAGTTGCGGGACAAAACCGCATATTGTCGAAAGCGTCATTTGGACACCCGATTGGGTAGCGAGGGTGATATGCCAAATAATTGCATACTGGACAAGCGATGAGCCAAAAAGCGTAATCGCAATGCCTGTTAGGTATAGCCTTGTGTTTTTTAACCAATTTGTTTCAATTGAAGTTTCCATTCATTCTCCTAAGGTTTTCATTTAATTTAAAGATCACTAGAGGTGGCACAGTTTTCACCAACGATTACCACAAAATACGTCGTAACAACGTATGCTGCTAGTCATAGTTACCCTCGCCCCAAAAAAACCATGCTAAGCGAGTAAAGTTTTATCGACATCTATAACAAAAGCCAGCATATGACTGAGCACGAAAAATTGACAAGAGCTCAGTACTAATATGCCGACCAAAAGCGTCATTGCTACAAGCCTACCGCAAATCTTGTTAATCAGCTAATCAAGTGACAGCAAGATTCCTCAGCTGTTTCACCTCTTTGGGACTTAGCTCCCTTGTATCTCCAGGCTTCATATTTCCTAGCGTTAAGAAACCATATTGCTCTCGCTTCAGCTTTATCACCGGACAATGAATGGCTTCAAGCATCCTTCGTACTTGCCGGTTACGACCCTCATGAATCGTCAGCTCAATAATCGAAGTCCTCTTTTTGTCATCAGAAGATAGTAACTTCGCCTTTGCAGGAGCAGTTTTCCCATCCTCAAGCAGTATCCCTTTTTCAAGCAAGCGTATATGCTCCCGTTTCGGAATGCCCTCTACTTTTGCCACATACGTCTTATCAATTTGAAATTTAGGATGCATTAAGAGGTTCGCAAATTCCCCATCATTCGTGACAATCAGTAGACCAGAGGTATTATAATCAAGCCGACCAATCGGATACACACGCTCCTTGATATGGAAGAAGAAATCCGTAATCGTTTTACGACCCTTATCATCATTCACTGTTGACAACACACCACGCGGTTTATACATGACATGATAAACAGGCTCTTCCTTTTCAATTTGTATGCCGTTTACCTCAACTTTATCGTTGACACCAACTCTTGTACCTAACTCGCGCACGACTTTTCCGTTAATTTTAACTTTTCCTTCTAAAATCAACGTTTCAGCACTGCGGCGAGATGCTACACCCGCATGTGCCATCACTTTTTGTAACCGTTCCATTCTGTCACCTATCCCAATCTCTATTATCTTCTTATTGTACACTATTTCAGAAAAAAATAGGTGATTAAATCAAAACGATCAAATAATTTGGTCAATGAAACGTGTTTACCTGATCTTGCTATCGCCAAAAAAACAAGACAATCAAAATAGAAGCAATAATCCCAATCAGATCACCAATCAAAGCAATTTTCACCGAGTCACCCATCTTCTTGATTCCTACAGCACCGAAATAGACCGTCAGGACATAGAAAGTTGTATCAGAGCTAGCGTGAATTGCAGAGGCCATTCGGCCAATCAATGAGTCAGCACCATGTTCCTTCAACAAATCGTTCGTCATCCCGAGTGCTGCATTGCCTGAAATTGGCCTCACAATAGCGATTGGCGCAATCTCGGTCGGAATACCAAAAAAATCGAATATTGGCGCCAGCATATGGATGAATAAATCCATTAGGCCAGAAGCGCGGAAAATAGAAATCGCCACGAGCATTCCGACAAGATAAGGAATGATCGACACAGCGATCGAAATCCCTTCCTTACCGCCCTCAACAAAATAATCATAGGCCGAAACGCGCTTGATTGTGGCATAAACAAGCGTGATGACGATGATCATTGGAATCATCCAAGCAGAAACTATCCCGACTAATTGCATCAGCTTTTCCCTTTCATTTTTCTCCTATAGAAATAGAACCGATCGACAAGAACTGTCAGTATCGTCGCAATCGCAGTCGCTAAAAACACTGGTCCGATAATATCAGTTGGCACAGCTGCATGATTGTTCATCCGAATCAAAATCACAGTCGTCGGCAAAATTGTTAGCCCTGAAGTATTCAGCGCAATGAAAGTAATCATCGAACGACTGGCCTTTTCCTTGTCTTTATTTAAAGTCTGTAGTTGCTCCATTGCTTTCAGTCCAAGTGGTGTTGCTGCATTGCCGAGCCCAAACATGTTGGCAACGATGTTTGAAAGAATATAGCCAAAAGCTGGGTGATCAGCAGGAACCTCTGGAAATAACCGCTTCACGACCGGGTAGAACAACATCGTGAGTTTCTTCAAAAGTCCAGATGCTTCAGCAATCTTCATCATTCCGAGCCAGAAAACAAGCACGCTAATAAGTCCGATACAGATGGTGATCGCTTCTTTAGCACTGTCAAAAATCGCAACATTCACTTCATCAATTCTACCTGTGACCATCGCGTAAAGAACACCAATCACACACATGCCAATCCAGAAATAATTAACCATTAAGATTTCCACCTATGAAGATTGAAAACAAATTGGTGAAGGTCTTACTGAACTTATCTTTGACCGGTTTCTTTACATAGTAAATCGGTTTTGACGAGACAAGTGTTTCCCCGTGATAGAGCTTCACTTCTCCAACAACATCGGGAATTTTAGACTTGTCTGTCCACGCCTCAGCAGGCTCAGTTAATTGGTATTCCATCCGTAACTGGCTGATTTCGCTATTCGTGACTGGATACACTAGATTTGAGCCAAGAAACAAATGATTTTTGTAAAATTTATTGTCAATATCATCAAGCATACCAACGGATGCAAAGTGGTGAAGGCGGTAATGCTTGAAGACAGTGTCAAACATCGTTTTGTGGTCGTTCCAATCATTTGGTGCATCAATTGTTACTGCCACTAAACTCATTTGATCTTTCTTTGCTGTTGATACAAGTGTCCTGCCTGCCTTTTTGGTAAATCCTGTTTTTCCGCCCGTTGCGTACTCATAGAGTCCTGTCACCAGTTTGTTCTTATTTTGCCAGAGCCGATCCCAGCTCCCTTCACTACTCGAAGCGGTGTGTGATTTGGCACCAGTAATCTTTCTAAATTCTGGATTATTCATCGCATAGCGCATCAGTTCTGCCATATCCTTTGCTGTTGAAACATGCTTGTCCCCATCATCGAGTCCATGCGGATTCGTAAACGATGTGTTGTCCATGCCAATCCAAGCAGCTTTTTCATTCATCATATGAACAAATCCTGGAATGCTCCCGCCAACAGAAATCGCAATCGCTTGCGCAGCATCATTCCCTGAACGAAGCATGAGACCATAGACAAGGTCACGTAGCTTTATTTTTTCCCCGACTTGCAGATAGACTGAGGATCCTTCCGTGCGAACCATTTCCGGTGTTATCAGCACCTTTTGATCCATATCACCTGATTCAATCGCAATAATGGCAGTCATGATTTTCGTGATACTGGCAATTTTCCGCTTGGTGTTGGCATCCTTGGCATACAGAATCCGCCCAGTGTCTTGTTCCATAATAATCGCACTTTTGGCACTGACATAAATGGATTGCGCCCGCACTGGTTTGTCCCAAAACAAGACACCTACAAGCAACTGGCAAATGACTACCGTTATAAAAATCCTGCGTAGAGTTTTTTTCAATGTCAATTTCCCCTTATATGAAAAACGTCGTTACTTAGAGGATATGCTCGTCCCGTTGAAGTATGAAAAAAAACACTGAACTTCCATTCAGTGTTTTTCCTTCCGCCAACCTTTTGTGATTAGGAAACCGATGGTTCTTGGTTAAAATAAGCCTCCATTAGCGCGATAAAATCTGATCCTTGTAGATAAGATGTGAAAACATCATAGTCATTGATATAGAGGCGACGACGCTTCTTCATTTCCTCATCCTTAAATAAAACTGCTAATGCAACAATATCTTTTAATGTACACTGCTTTCCTTGTTGTTCAAATACCGGATCACCAGTAAATGATGTATATTCATGCATACGGTCCTCAAAAGTACGAACATAGGTTACAACAAAAGATTTCTCAAGCCCATTTTCAACATATGTAACCATCGACTGATTAAAGAAATCCTCAGAGGTATTGGGCAATGTTTTCTCGAGGACAAATCCCTCACACTTCAAAATTTTCATTCGGTCTTTCCACCTTCTCTTGAAATTTAAGACTAAATAAGTCATTTTCATCATCATCAGTCGTCTCACCATTAGCAGGTAGTTCCGGCAATTCAGCGAGTGACTTCAAACCGAAATAGTCAAGAAACTCATCCGTTGTTCCATACAGAATCGCCTTGCCAACTGTCTCTGTTCTGCCAACTTCCCTGACCAGTACACGAGCGAGTAACTTTTGCAGTGGACCATCTAGTCGCACGCCACGGATTGCCTCAATTTCCATCCTTGTAATCGGTTGCTTATAGGCAATAATCGCAAGCGTTTCAAGTGCAGCTTGTGACAATGATTGCGCAGATGGCATTTCGACAAGTTTTTGTAAATAGGGGGCATGAATTTTCTTCGTTGTTAGTTGGTATGCCCCAGCAATCTCAACAAGCTGAATCCCTCTTGTTTCTCCATCATAGTACGCCTGCAAGCCGCTAATAATGTCCTTCGTTTCATCAGGTGTTACTTCTAAAACAGAGGCAATTTGATCAATTGACAACCCTTCGTCGCCAGCTGCAAACAATAAAGCCTCAACAATCGCATCCCATTCAATAATCTCAAGTCTCATATTGTTTCTTCTTTCAGTTGTATGATAATGTCATCTAAATTATTTTCTTGTTCCACATAAATCTTATTCATCTTCATCAGTTCTAAAATTGCCAAGAAGGTAACAATCAAATGATCCTTGTACCGACTTGAAAAGAGCGATGTAAATAGAACCCGTTCACGACTCTGCCTTAATATGTCGATCACCTCATCCATTCGCTTATCAACACTCACATCTTGCCTAGCGATTCTTGTTTGTAACGGCTTCTGGAGCTTTTGCCTACGCAATAGCTTTTGAAAAGCGGCCAACATATCATAGACCGAAGCACCGTCATTCTGGGGGACTGGCGGTAGGTCGGGTATAAACTCAGACAAATCATCTGGTGCCTTAGTGAATATCAGCATTCGCTCGCTCTCAAGACCTTGCAAATCCTGTGCAACTTCCTTGTACCGTTTATATTCAATCAGCTGTTGTACTAATTCCTCCAGTGGATCAATTTCAGGTTCGTAATGCTCATCATTCTCATCTTCAATGACAGGGTTAGGTAGTAACATCTTGCTTTTGATGGCTATCAGCGTTGCTGCCATGACCAAATACTCACTGGCAACGTCAAGTTCTAACTCATTCATTGTCTGGATATAGAGCAAATACTGATCTGTAATTTTCGATACAGGAATATCGTAAATATCAATTTCCATTCGTTTGATAAGATGCAACAACAGGTCGAGTGGACCCTCAAAAGCATCAAGTTTCACACTATATTGCATACAGAACCTACTTTTCGTTTATAAGCTCCCTTCATTATAGTTTAAACGAAGCGATTTTCCAATATTGTTCTTACATTTCAGCTGATAATATGACAAAAGCGTGACAAAAGATCACTTAGCTCGGGATGGTCTGTTTCAAATTGTGTTTCAACAGTGAAATAAATAATGGCGCGATGTGCCTTTCACTAATAGGCCTATTACTGCCGCAGTAAACTGAACTGAAAAGACAATGTCAGTTTGACTAAATATAGGCAAATACCTAAACACATTTTCAAAATAGGCATATGATGTGATTGAAGTATCCGGACTTTTGAAAGGGGATTTATCATGGGAGACGGTTTCGTTCACAAAAATGGCTTTGCCCTTATCGTTGTATTGTTCATCCTTTTAGTGATTGTTGGGGCAAGTTTTCTTTACTAATTGATGAACAAAAGTACAGCATGGTGACAAGGGGCTACTAACCCTTCACCTATCAAAATCGTATTGCTTGGTCATTTGATCAACGATGCGATTTTTTTCTTTGTCCCTCCCTTTTAAAATGGATAAAATGGTTTCTAATTCCATATCAAGTCTCCACCGTCCTTTCTAAACAAATGTTTATGTGGTAAACTTTTGTTATAAAGTGAGGTGGCATATGAATCATCGAGACAAGGTACTTCAGTTCATCAAACAAAATCCGTATATTTCCCAGAATGAACTTGCTAAAAAAATCGGTATCCCTCGGTCAACCGTTGCAGGTTTGATATCATCTCTGATTAAAGAAGGCGTTATCAAAGGACGAGCTTATGTATTCTGTGAATCACGCTGGGTCGCCTGTATTGGTGGTGCGAATATTGACACCAAAGCCACTACTGACCATCTGGCTGAGATGTACACTTCAAATCCAGTGACCTTACATGAGTCACCTGGTGGTGTTTGCCGAAATATAGCTGAGAATCTTGCTAGTTTAGCCTGTGAGGTGTCACTCTATTCGTTCGTCGGAAATGATCGTGAAGGCAGCTGGATTATCGAGCAAACGAGACTCGCTGGTGTTGATATCAGTCAAGTACAGACAATCAATCATCAGAAATCTGGCAGTTACACAGCTATTTTAGAGCAAAACGGTGAGATGGTCATTGGCATTTCAAACATGAACATCTATGATGCCATTACCCCAGAAATGATTAAAAGCAAGTGGAAAATGTTATCCACGGCATCCATGATTATTCTTGATACCAATCTGCCTGCTGCATGCATTCAGTTTGTGATTGAACAATGCAAAGAAGCCGAAATCCCGTTACTGGTTGATCCCGTTTCAATTGAAAAAACAAAACGTTTACCAGACCAGCTGAGCGGCATATTTTTGTTATTTCCAAATCGTGAAGAGGCAGAGATACTCTCTGGCCTCAAGATTTCAAACTTAGCTGATTGTGAAATTGCCGCTGACACTATTCGCAGACGGGGTGCACAGCATGTCATCATTACCATGGGAGAACAAGGTGTTTTTTACTCAGGCAACGATCAAGCGGAACTGATTCCGCCATTTGCCACTTCTGTACTAGACGTCACAGGCGCTGGCGATTCATTTGTTGCGGGCGTTGCCTATGGGCTTGAGCAAGGAAAAACCGTATTGGAATCATGTAAATATGGACTCGCTGCATCCAGCATCACATTACAATCGTTAACATCAGTTTCAAATGAACTAAAGCCAGATAAAATCAACCAAATCTTAAAGGAGAACTAAAATGGAAAAGTATCTATCGTTTACAGAGGAAGTCGCAAATGCCATTAGCAACAATTTACCAATTGTTGCCCTAGAAACAACGATTATCTCTCATGGAATGCCCTTCCCACAAAATGTTGAGATGGCAAAAGAAGTTGAACAAATTATCAGAGACCACGGTGCTGTCCCCGCTACCATCGGGATACTGAACGGACAAATTAAGATTGGGCTAACAGAGGCTGAATTAATCGATTTTGCAACAAACAAACAAGTGGAAAAAGTAAGTCGCCGCGACTTCCCGTACATCCTATCGAGTGGGAAAATCGGTGCTACAACAGTAGCGGCCACGATGATTGCTGCTGAAAAGGCTGGCATTCATGTCTTTGCAACTGGCGGTATTGGTGGTGTTCATCGTGAAGGTGAACAAACGATGGATATTTCTGCCGATCTGAAAGAGTTAGCACAAACAAATGTTGCTGTCGTTTGCGCAGGGGTTAAATCAATCCTTGATATCGGCCGAACACTCGAGTTTCTAGAGACAGAAGGCGTACCTGTCATCGGATTTCAGTGTAGTGAATTTCCTTCATTCTACTCACGAGAAAGCGGATTTTCTGTTGACTTCCAGGTGAATACAGCCGAAGAAGTGGCTAGTTTACTACGAACAAAATGGGAACTATCACTACATGGTGGCGCAATTATTGCCAACCCAGTCCCAGAGCAAAATGCGATTCCTTTCACAGAGATTGAGTCTGTTATTATTGAGGCATTAAACGAAGCAAAAGCGCAGAAAATTAGTGGGAAAAGAGTGACACCATTTTTACTTGACCGCATCAAACAAATCACTGCTGGGAGAAGCTTAGAGACCAATATTGCCCTCGTGAAGCACAATGCAGAGGTAGCAGCCAAAGTAGCTGTTGCCTTGCAAAAATAAGCTTTTACGCTGAATATTTCACTTTGTATGATTTATAGACTTTTCGATATTGAATCGTCTTTTCCTGCCGAGATGGAATGTTTGCAGAATATGATGCTGTTGTACTGCTACTTTTTGAGATTGAAATCCTAAAGATGAATCAAGTTTCTCTTGATACTTTTGCAGTTCCAGAAGCTGTATTTGACCACACGATAGACTCTGATAACTTTAAAGTAGCAGGACCATAACCTGTGTCCTGCTACAATAGAGGTGTAACACATGCACTATTTTTACGTTTCACTGAAAACAATTTAATCTAGCTTTTTTTGTGGAGGAATTATGGTCTCATTACTACTTGCTATTATGTATCTATCTTTTATCAGTCTGGGTCTTCCTGATTCACTGTTGGGTTCCGCATGGCCAACAATGCAGGGACAATTGGACGTTCCTATTTCCTATGCCGGTATCATCACAATGATCATTTCCGTTGGTACAATTATTTCAAGCTTATTGTCAGATCGATTAACAAAAAAACTAGGAGCTGGCAAAGTAACAGCCACTAGTGTGCTTTTGACCAGTGTTGCCCTATTCGGTTTTTCAATTTCCGGGTCTTTTTGGCTACTTTGCCTATGGGCAATCCCCTATGGACTCGGCGCTGGAGCGGTAGATGCTGCATTAAATAACTTTGTTGCAGTCCACTACGCACCACGTCATATGAACTGGCTCCATTGTTTTTGGGGCGTAGGCGCTTCGATTAGTCCGTATATCATGGGATACTCATTAACAAATGGATTAGGATGGAATAACGGATATCAAATAGTTTCCTTGATTCAGCTCGCATTATTTGCCGTCATCTGCGTTAGTTTACCGCTATGGAAAAATCAACAAAACAATATTCAGAGCGAAGGAAACCATACCCCAGCACTGAGGTTCTCACAAATCATTCAAATAAAAGGCGTGAAACAACTGTTAGTGGCGTTTTTCGGATACTGTGCACTCGAAGCAATTGCAGGTCTGTGGGCGGCTAGTTATCTTGTCTTTGAAAAAGGGTTTATCAGTGAAACAGCAACGAAAACTGTTGCCCTTTTCTATCTTGGAATCACTTTTGGTCGCTTTTTATCTGGTTTTGTTGCCAATAAAATAGGCGATAGAAGAATGATCAAAGCCGGCATATTGATGCAATTTATCGGAATTGTCGCGATTTGGCTACCAGTGCCAATAGACTGGCTATGTCTGAGCGGCTTACTGATGATCGGACTTGGTTCTGCGCCCATATATCCAGCAATTATTCATTCGACACCTGACAATTTTGGCGTAGACAATTCCCAAGCAATTATCGGTGTACAAATGGCTAGTGCCTATATCGGCTCTGCTTTCATGCCGCTGGTATTTGGTGTGACAACCAATAATTTCAACATGCATTTGTTCCCTGTATTTCTTTTAGCCTTTGCCGCTTTGACGCTAGTAATGACAGAGATGCTTAACAAAAAAGTTTCTGGAAGCTTAATTGAAAAATCACTTAGCCAATGATCTTTCTTTAAACGCTGCTAAGATAAATCTCTTGAAAAGAAGACCAACGAACAAGGCTTTGCTCCTGCATGTGACAACGAGCGGAGTGGCTTAGTATAGTCACTATTCACCAGTGATTGTTTCTAAGTGAGTCCCCTGTTGCTTCTCTCACCGTACCAGAAATAACCAGAATCAAGCTGTAATGATTGCAGTAATCGGTGCGTAGATTAAAGTAATCATTTTTATTGATATACAACCCCCAATCATCACCATGAGTCCCGGTTGGTTGTCACCTGTCTCCTCTTCAATTTTTCTAAATAAAATGGATTGATTTACTAAAAGGGTTTATTCTTACTGAGTCTAAGCATTTTTTCCAGGAATCAGTGTTATCAATTCCACCATAACATCACAATAATTTCTTATATAATAAAGCCGACAGCACCGTTCATTAAACGATTTTATTCAAGTCAAACTATCGTTTCTGTTTTCATAACAGCAATCACAACGGGGAATCAAAATCATACAGTTACATCCTAGTCTTCACCAGCTGGTTGCCAAAGTCAATGAAGCGAAGATATTTCTTCCATTGACGTCAGCTAGAAAATCCGTTACCATGGTAGGACAACTTAAATATTTTTCCCGTAAAGGGGAGTAGCTGCTACAACAAAGTCGTCATTACGGGGAATTTCCCTCGGCTTTGTTGGCAATGATTTCATTGTTAGCAAGACCTTTACTGAAGATAATCTTTTGATTATTTTCAGTAAAGGTCTTTTTTGATGGATCTTAAATAAAGATTTGGAGGAGAAAAAATGGAAGCAGAATTTTTAACAAGTTTACTGTCAATTGTCATGCTTGACCTTCTATTAGCTGGTGATAATGCGATTGTGATTGGGCTAGCAGCAAGAAGGCTACCATCAGATCAACAAAAAAAGGTTATCCTTTGGGGAACAGTTGGTGCGATATTTGTACGAATTATTGCAACCCTTGCCGTAGTATGGTTATTAAAGATTCCGGGACTTCTGCTGGCTGGGGGAATCCTTTTGATCTGGATTGCTTACAAGCTTCTGGGAGAAGAGAAGGAACACAATATGGAAGCAAGTTCATCTTTTTGGGGCGCGATTCGTACCATTATTATTGCGGACGCCATAATGGGGCTAGATAACGTACTGGCTGTTGCAGGCGCTGCACATGGCAACTTTCTTTTAGTGGTTATTGGTCTATTTATTTCTGTGCCAATTATGGTTTGGGGCAGTCAAAAGATTGTAAAAGCAACAAATCGCTTTCCTTGGTTGATCACTGCTGGTGGGGCTGTTATTGCTTGGACGGCTGCAAAAATGATTGTTGACGAACCATTTGTAGAGTCCTTTTTCGAAAATAAATTTAATAAATATGGCTTTGTATTACTTGTTGTAGTTGTGGTCGTTTATCTAGGAACAAGGAATAGAAGAAAATCGACTGTTAAGGAAAAAATGACTGAAGTTTCGTAAGCCTATTTAAGTGAATAGTGTAGTCTAAGTCTGTAGCACGTAGTTGTCAATATAACTACGTGCTACAATTTTTATTGCCAAAAGTGAATCTGATGCTGGATTCTGAACGCATCAGTAATCCGAAGGTTAGGCAACACCTTAAACATGAGATAAATAGATATTGTCTGCTTGAAAAACACAATGGATAAACACACAACACTGCCCTCTACTAATCAAACGGTTCAGTGGTTAGTTCGCCCCGAATGGGGTGTTACTAGATCAGATTACGGTGCCATTTTATTCATTATTTCTCTGGAACTTTCTTGATTGTTTTACTTACATATATTGATAAAAAACATAAAAAAATAAGCTCCTGCCATGTGCACTTTCAAACTATGTCTGGCAAGCCGACCACCATACCGAGGTACAGCCACAGGAGTAGTGCACGAACCCTGCTCCTTTTTATATTTTAATCAGAACATATATGAAAAATTGCATCATTACACACACTACATTGTTGGCATCAGCGCGAATAGATCGCTGCATTTCTCTTTCCGCATCCGATACGCTAAGTCGTGAAACGCTCATCTGTGATGAACCAATTGCGTGTGTGTTAGAAAATACTAAACTAAAGTGATGGCTCACTTGTCAGAAATATCCTTCTATTTCTACATCACAATCAACAAAGGCTTGCCTTTTCATTTCAGCTTTTTCTATATGACTTGCTCAACTAATCCATTTTGCAAGAGATACATCTTATAGTAAAGTCCTTTTTGAGATAGTAATTGCTGGTGCGTACCACGTTCTACAATTTCCCCTTGATGCAAAACTAGAATCAGATTAGCATCTTGAATCGTTGATAAACGATGTGCAATTGCGATTGTCGTTCTTCCCGCACGCATTTTATGCAAACTTGTTTGAATCGCCTCTTCAGTTTCTGTATCGACATTGGCTGTTGCCTCATCCAAAATCAAAATCTTGGGATTCGCTGCGACAGTCCGGGCAAAAGCAATCAGTTGACGTTGTCCACTTGAAAAGGTTGACCCTCGCTCAACCACTTGATGCTGATAATCATTCTCAAGCTGATTGATGAAGTTACTAGCTTGCACAAATTCTGCAGCTTCACGAACTTGTTTGTCCGTGATTGACGTGTTGTGCAATCGTATGTTATCGCTAACCGTTCCAAAGAAGAGAAATGCATCTTGCAATACGAGTCCCATTTTCTCTCGCAATACCTTATTTGAATACTGTTTGATTGAAACCCCATCAATGAGAATATCACCACGCTCAAATTCATAGAAGCGCATCATCAAGTTGATAATAGAACTTTTTCCACTACCCGTATGACCAACAAGTGCCACTGTCTCCCCCTTCTTTGCCGTAAAAGAAATCTGTTTAAGCACATCTCTTCGTCCATCATAGGAAAAGCTGACATTCCGAAATTCAATTTCACCTTCCTCTATCCGAGCATTCGTTTCCCGCACTGGATGTGGCGCAATCTCCTCATGGTCAACAATCGCAAAAACACGTGAGCCAGCGACAATTGCCTGTTGATACATCGATAACCGCATCATCACGTCGTTAATTGGCTCAAAGAAACGACCAATATAATTAATAAATGTATACATGAGCCCAATTTCAACGGGTGCCGTAAACGAACTGATGCCAAAATAAGAAAGCACAATTACAAGAATGAGTGCAGAAACAACATCAATTGCTGGCCTTGTTAACCAAGATTCTAACATGATATTTCTCCGAGCTGCTTTGAAATGTTTCTCATTTATCACCTCAAACTCTTCGCGCATGCGCTTCTCCTGACGAAATATTTGAATCACCGACATCCCCTGAACCGATTCAGCAATTTTAGCATTGATTTCACTGAGCCGTTCCCTGAGTTCCCTAAATGTTCTACTGCTGTAATGACGAAACACACGAACAATCATGACAATCAGTGGCACTAAAACAAGGCAAAGAGCTGCCAGCTTTGCATCCAAGATAAACATGGCGACAAAAATACCGCTAATCATAAAAGCACTCTGAATAAACGTCGCTAACACAGAAACAAACATTTCCTTGATCACTTCAGTGTCGTTTGTAATCCGCGATACAATCGATCCAGCAGGCGTTTGATCAAAATAACGAAGACCTAACCGCTGTACTTTTGAAAAGATATCAATCCGGACATTTTGAATGATTTTCAATGCTAATTTCTGAAATGTTATAAACTGAAAATACATCGCAAAGGCTTTGATTATTTGAATCAACAGATACGTAACCGCAAGCCAGATAATTGGTGCTAAGACCAAGTTTTTTGGTGCTAAGTAATCATCAATAAATCGCTTAACGACGAGAGGGGCAAATATCTCACCTAGGGTTGTCACTAACAGTAGGGAGAAGGCCACCACAACCAATTTCGGATGTTTAAATGAATAGCGAAGCAATCGTTTTAGCACTTTTCCTTCCGCAATTGCGTGTTGATCATTTGTCATATTTCCTCACCCTCCCATCTCAACAAGTGCTTCTAATTGCTGGCGCTCAACCATTTCTCGGTACCAACCGCCCATTTTCATTAATTGATCATGCGTCCCAGACTGCGTAATCTTGCCTTCATCCATTACGAGAATTAATTGTGCATGTTTAATCGCACTAAGCCGATGTGCTGTAATAATCGTTGTTTTATCCTTCCGATGTTCTCGTAGGTTTTGCAAGATTGTCTCCTCTGTTTTGGCATCGACAGCAGAAAGCGAATCATCTAAGATTAATACTTCAGCATCCATCAAAAGTGCTCTGGCAATTGAAATACGTTGTTTTTGACCACCAGAAAGTGACACACCTCTTTCGCCAACAACTGTATCATAGCCATCTGGTAGCGATAGAATATCAGTGTCAATACTCGCCAACCGTGCAGCCTCCCGTACCTTCTGAGTCGGTGTTTCAACCGCACTGAAAGCGATATTTTCCCTAATTGTCGTGGAGAAAAGAAAATGGTCCTGCGGTACATAACCGATAGCAGAACGAAGATTGTTGATTCTATAGCAAGTGATTGATTTGCCACCAAATTCAATCACACCATCTTGATAATCAAATTCACGCATCAACAGTTTTATAAGTGTACTCTTGCCAGCACCCGTCTTTCCTACAATCCCTAGTGTGTCGCCTTGATTAATGCGAAAATGAATGTTTTCAAGCATTATGGTTTCGGTAAGTTGCCTAGCTACATCCACATCAACAGCCTCATGACGAACAGCTGTTTGCAATCTATCTGTAACAGGGTAAGCAAAACGGCTAATATGATAGCTAATCGCACCGCTTGGCATCTCATCTACCACATTCGGTGCATCGGCAATCTCCACTTCCTCTGCTAAAAGCGCCTTAATACGATCGTAAGATGCATGGCCGCGCTCCACAACATTAAACAGAAATCCAAAGGCGAGCATCGGCCAAACAAGTAGTCCCAAATAGGTCGTAAAAGTAACGAGCTGACCAACACTGAGGTCCCCACTGACAACAAGATAACCACCATACCCTAAAGACAACATAAAACAGATCCCCGAAATAAAACTAATTGTTGGGTCAAAAAGACCATCAATTTTAGCAACACGATAATTTTTCGCTAACACATCGCCGGACTGCTCTACAAATGCTGCAATATCCTCTTCTTCTTGCCCGAAGCTTTTAATCACTTTAATGCCATTAATCGACTCCTGCGTCCGGTCATTCATATCTGAAAATGCTTCTTGTGCATCGTGAAACGACTTGAACAATTTCCCACCATAATAATTGGTTAAAAGTGCCATTATCGGCATCGGTATCAGTGCCACAATCGTCAGACGCCAATCGATTGTCAGCATTGTCAGCGCGACAATTATACCAGTTGATAATGAATCAAAGAGCGAGAGGACACCGAATCCAGCAGATTGTTGAATCGCAGAAATATCATTCGTGGCATGTGCCATGAGGTCACCCGTTCGCTTTCGCTGATAGAACGACATCGGCAGATTGGTAAAATGTTCAAATAACCGTGCCCGCGTCATCCTTGCGAGCCTAGCTGCAGAACCAAAAATAGCCAGTCGCCAAGCAAAACGCAGAAAATACATCACAAGTGTAGCCCCAAAGAGTAAAGAGACACCAATGACCAACCGTTTTGATGTCAGCTTTCCAGCCGTGATTTCATCAACAACCCAGCCAATAATCCGTGGTGGTATCAGTTGCAACAATGCCACAATAAGGAGAATCGATATCCCGGTCAAATACGCTTTTTTCTCCTGTTTAAAAAACCACATTAATTCCAAAAATATTTTCAAATAGACGCCCCTTCTCCCTGTAGTAAAATGAATATTCTAATTTTTATAAAAATGATTGCAATAAAATCGAACAAAATGAATCGTACACTCATGACTACTTAGGTATTTTAACAAAATAGTTGTTGCTAGCAAAGAATAACGATTGCACTGCTTACATTGTCTTGAACATTTTTTCTACAACAGCGGTACTTAAGCGCTGCTTTTACTTAAGCAACCTCGGCACACTGCACCAACTATTTTTGAGAAGGTTAGCTGATACCACATTAATCGTTTTCTCGCCTCATGTCAAAATGAAGTTTGTATAGAACAAAGGAAAAAAGGAGCGATACTATCCGATTTTATAATCATCATCGAATGGTATGCCACTTTTCCCAATTGTTTAATTCATAATAGGTACCATGCACCACAAAAAAGTTTTACTTTTTCGATATCAAGACTGTTTCAAGGCAATCAGGGCAATTTCCCTTTAATCCGTACTTGTGTTCAAAGCTAACAAAAATTGGTTTATCATTTTTTCAATTTTCTCTAGCGCAGCTTTCCCAAGTTGATCCTCACTGTAACATCAGGGGATTCAATATCGGGCAACACTTAAGGCAACATAATCCAAGTTGCCGAAATAATACCGTGACACATTGCTTCGCTTTGCCTGCATCCTTGATCGCTAGTACCATTTCTACATCCTATTCCGAAGCATTATCATCGAAGCTGTTCCACCAGCACTAGGAATTACAAGGCTAGTAAACATCTCGTTTATTGAAAATAAACAGCCCTGCCGTTAGAAACACTACTGCATATGTGAGGCAAATCGTTAGTGAAAAGCCGAATGTTGCACCTTCAAATGGTATCCAGCTACCTGGCAAGTAGTTGCTTAGCATGATATTTGGTGTCAGAAAATATTGATAGACCCCAACGCCCAAATTCTGCATCAATAACTCTCCCACCATTGACCCACCGAAGAAAACCACAAACGAGAGGATAATCGCAACAGCACTTCTTCTTGTCAAAGTAGCGATGAAGAAAGTAAGCGTACTGACGACCACCAGTGCGAATAAATGTGCTAGATATGACCAGCCAATCGTGCTCACAAGATTAAACTTCACAATTTCCCCATCTATAACGCTGATTTCATATTTAGAAGTAGGATTATCACCAAAAACAATCATGCCGACAATGGTTGCTACGATTAAGCAGTAGGCAAAGAGCGACGCACTAACAATAAAGGAGGCTATAAATTTAGAAACAAAAATCTTCCATCTTTTAACTGGCTTTACAAGAATCTGCCGGATTGTCCCTGCGCTATACTCACTGGCAATCATGTCTGCAGAGAATGCGGTCATAAACAGAAAAATAACCATCGTAAAAAATTGGCTACAATTATAAATAAATTTAAGTGGGGAAGTTACGTTATCCGGGATGTTGTTATCCAGTCTATACTGAAGTTCTTTCAAATTTTCATTTAAAGAAGTAATGTACGCCTGATCTGGATTTGTCGCCTTTTTGGCTTCTTCTATTTGCTTTTCTATCGCGACAACCTTCTTGTCCATATCCTTGCGCCAATTACCTTCGGCATCTGCATCTGCAATAAAGTAAGCCATCACGCAAATCAGGATCGTCATTACCCCAAAAAAGGCAATTGTTTTCTTCTGAAAAAAAGATTTATATAATTCATTAACGATTAATTTAGAAAATAGCGTTAGCTGATTCATTGATTGATTTCACCGACTCTCCTGATAAAATATTCTTCAAGATTTTTCTTATGTGGTGTAACAGAAACAATGTCAATGTTCGCTTCTATTAGTGCCCTGATCACTTTAGCAATGACTTCACGATCGCCTACTACAGTCAACTCATTGCTTGAAAAACGAAAGACTTCTGGTAGCTTTATTTGCTGGATGACAGCTTCAACTTCCTGGCTTTCTACTTCACTTAGAAACACAAATCGATACGGGACTGGTTCATTTTGACTATTTGTTTCTGTCATATCCATTGTTTCAATCATTATGCCCTTATCAATGATGGCGAATCGATTGCAAACCTGCTCCATCTCGCTCAAAATATGACTTGAAATGATAATACAGACATCCTCTGTCTGGGCTAATGTAAGGAGTGTATCCCGCATTTCCTTCACACCATCAGGATCAAGCCCATTGAGTGGCTCATCTAAAACAAGTACTTTTGGTCTACTGACTAAAGCAGAAGCAATCCCGAGCCGTTGACGCATGCCAAGTGAATATTTCCCGACCTTAT
The DNA here is from genome assembly GCA_031554215.1 of Caryophanales bacterium. GTDB lineage: Bacteria > Bacillota > Bacilli > JARBTR01 > JARBTR01 > JAVBKE01. Next base: position 371 of record JAVBKF010000108.1, on the reverse strand, counting down.
CATTGATTCGCTGTGACAATCCAACAAATTGAGTTGCCTCCTGAATTTCTTTCGTAGATACATTTCGAGACATATTTGCCATAATCTTTAAGTTTAACTTACCACTGAGGTGTTTGTACAAATCGGGTGCTTCAATAATTGCGCCAATCTCAGCGAGTGCATCCTCGTGATGTTCAGCCAAATTTATTCCGCTAATCAGAATATCACCTTTAGTTGGCTTAATGAGGCCAGTAATCATCCTCATGATTGTTGTTTTCCCAGCGCCATTTGGCCCCAATAAACCGAAGATTTCTCCCCTTTTAATGTCTAGAGAAACATGATCAATAATCTTTTTCTTACCAATGAATTTTGTGACGTTTTTCAGCTCTAGG
>JAVBKF010000112.1:0-3873 GCA_031554215.1 Caryophanales bacterium | reverse complement strand
AGCAAGTCAGAAAGTAACGCAGATGCATTCCACGCATACATCGCAGCCCTCGACGAAGAGGAAGTTGATAGCAATGGTTTGGCAGGTGCTCTTGAGTCGCCGCCTGGTATCAGCGCCGATCGGCAGCATTGAGTACAGGACATTCGAAAGCGACATGTCTGATCTATCGGAAACACAATTGAATACCGGTATGGAGCGCGCAAAGGACTTCACTGATTTCTTCACATTCCCTGCTTTCCGCGAACTCTGCCGCGTGTCTGCCGAAGACCTTGGATTGCTCAGCACCAAGCAAGCGTACATCGAAGCCTGCAACAAGCAGATTCCGTGGGAGCGGCAGGAGTGGAGCAGCGCAGCCGTATATCGCGCAGCAGTAGAAACAGGCCGTTTCCAGCTGCACACGCTGACCGAGCGCGAATGCTTCCCCTTGTTCAAAGTGAATTACGAAACCATGTGCGACCGCCTGATGAACGGCGAAGTGCTGGATGTTCCGGTGCGCAAAATGTTGCCGGAGTCTGTACCGAATCCCACACCGCCAGACGTTGCCAAGGCTCACCTATCCAGACTGAAAGGAATGCTCTGATGCACCACGCCAATATCGAAAAATCAAAACGCCTGCAACGAGTGGATGCGCTTCTGAGCGATCAACGCCCGCGCACAACGCTGCAGATTATCCAGGAGGCTTCAGTCTGTGCTGTGAATTCAATCATTGCTGAACTCCGCGCCAATGGCCGCGTGATCAAGTGCCACAGACACGAAGGCAATTTTTACTATCGGATGATGAAGTGAAGCCAAATCAAATAAACCTGCCGCCAGAAATCATAGACCGGGCGATTCAAATCATGAATAGACCGGAAACGCTGAGCGCGGCAGTCCGAGAGCTTGGCGTTCCACGTAGCCAGCTTATGCGCAATCTGGAGCGGTCTGGACGCCGCAACCAAACGCCTCTTGTCGGCGCTTGGGATGAAAACATTTCAAATAATTATCTTGTTATGAAGCTGAGACAGCCAGCATGAGAACAGCTCTTGCCCATCCCAACGAATTATTTATTTGCCCACGCTGCGAGCAGCCCGGCAAAAAGCACCGTGCTTACGCCATGTGCATTGACTGTCAGAAAGCCTATGCCAAAAAAATCAACCGGGAATGGCAAGAAAGAAATCCCAACTATCGCCGCCCGCGCCGGCCAGCCAGAACGCGCATTGGAACAAAATGCGGCGCTCGGAAAATCATTGATCCAGAACTTGTTGCGCTCGCACGTATGTTGATGGGAATAGGTAAATCACAGGCACAAACAGCGGCGCTTATGGGCATAACCCGATCCGTGTTGCGCTCCAGATTGAAAGCCATGGGACTCATTACCCCGAAAGTCCGGAAGCCAAAGTACAGCAACACCGTAATTCCATACGAATTTTTCAAAGCACAGCAGCAGGCACAGGCATGAGCAAGGCATTCAACACCCGCGACCGTGTAAAACAGTCTCTATCCGATCAGCTCAAGGCTGAGATGGCCGAATGGGAAGCCAAGCACGGCCCGATAAAAACAATCCCCGCCAAAGCAGTCCCGGAAGTGCCGCGCTACAACGGCAAGAATCACGCGGATATTGGCAAGCGATTTGAAGGTGAGAACGCGTGAAAGTCTTAATCGGTTGTGAGTTTTCCGGCGTTGTGCGTGATGCCTTTTTGCGCCTTGGCCACGATGCAATGAGCTGCGACCTATTACCAACAGATGTGCCCGGCCCGCACTACCAAGGCGACATTCGCGATGTGCTGGATTACCCCTGGGATATGGCTATTTTTCACCCGCCCTGTACTGATTTGTCAGTATCCGGAGCAAAGCATTTTGCAGTTAAAAAAATGGATGGCAGACAGCAAGCCAGCGCTTCGTTTTTCTTGATGCTGGCAAAGGCTGATATTCCGCGAATAGCAATCGAAAACCCAGTTTGCATTATGTCCAGTCTTTACCGCAAGCCTGATCAGGTTCTGCAGCCTTGGCAGTTCGGCCACGGCGAAACGAAAGCAACTTGTCTGTGGTTGAAAAACCTTCCGTTGCTCACACCAACAAACATAGTCGAGGGCAGGGAGGATCGTATCCACAAAATGCCGCCGAGCGCGGATAGATGGAAATTGCGCAGCACAACGTACCAAGGAATTGCGGACGCGATGGCTGAAACATGGGGCGTTGAGCGCAGGGCGATGGAGAAAGCAGAGTAATGGCAACTTGGCGAATCAAGACAGAGCAGGACAGGCATACAGCAATCAAGGTGCTTGAAAACCGCGCACTGCCTTGCACGATGGAACTAACCAAAGGCCTGAAGAAATCGCACGATCAAGAAAAGCTGGCGCGCAAATGGTTCAAAGAGATGGAAGCACAAGGCGATCAGGAAGCGGAAGAATATCGCGGGTATTGCAAACTGCATTTTGGCGTTGTCCTGGCAAAGCAGTGTTCTGAAGTGTGGGCAGAAAAGTACGATCGGATAATCAAGCCGATGCCGTACGAGCAGAAACTGGAAATGATGATGGAGCCGTTCGATTTTCCAGTGACCCGCATTCTAACTACCGCGCTTGAGAAGAAGTATCTTGATCGGGTTTATGAATTTTATACGGGCAAAGGATTTGTATTGACGAATCCGGATTTCAGGTTGGAGGAAGTGGCAGCATGAATCAACTGTCTACCGAAACCAAAGCTCCATCACCACCGATGACCGAGCTGGATCGCATCCTAACCAAACGCGCGCGCATGACTGCGCTGCTGGCGGAAGGCCTGGCGCTGATCGGCGAAGCCATGCAGGAGTCTGTGGTTGGGGACCATGGCGTTAACTACACCCTGCAGAATGCACGGGGCTGGTACGACATACACGAGGCCGGGCAGCAGCTGAGAGTGGTCCAGGAGTGCCAGAAAGAATTTGATCAACGTGGCTGGCGCGAGCTGCTCAGAAAATCACAGCTTGAATCGGTCATGCACTCAAAAGCAAAGCAGGATTTGTTTGATGGATTGAGAAAAAGCACCCCCGAATTAAATGCCGAGAACGTCAAAAGCGTTTTCATTGATATGTTCAAAAATCGACACGAGACATGGAAAGAGGGTGTCGTTGTCCTGTTCCAGCAGCTGTCGAACCGATACAAAAGTCACTCACCTTTTAAGATCAAGGCGCGCATTATCCTGGAAGGACTGAGCGAGTACGGCTTCACATTCCACACAAGCTCTCGCGATAAATTAAACGATTTGGAGCGAGTTATGTGTTTGATTCGCGGCACCACACAGCCCGAGTCATGGAACGAAAAGCTCGCGCACAAACTGGAGGACGCCAAACGCAGCGGGCAAGAGCTGTATTTATCTGATGAGTTAAAAATCAGGCTGTTCGGCAATGGCAACATCCATATCTGGATCATGAAGCCGGATATGGTAGATAAGATCAACGACATCATTGCGGACTACTACGGCAATGTGCTGGCGGCAGAGAGGGCGGCGTAATGCGCAGGTGTCGCCAATGCAAAGTTTCGATTAACCAACCAAGAGGAAGAGACAGTATGAACAATTTTACAGTCGGTGTAGGCAATAAAAGCGAGGCGTATGCCGCAGAAGCAACTGCGACAGAGAGAACCCATGTTGAGGAATTACAACGCGCAACCAGCGATGTGAGGAGTTTGGTAGATAACTTCCAACGATTGCATGACTCCATCAGTGGCAGCACGAGACCCCCGGAGTCCGACAATGTCAAGCTGTCTCACACGCCTTGTCTGCTTGATCAGTTGATTCAAACGCCGCTGGAAATTAAGCAGGTATGCGAAGAGGGCTTTAAAACTCTCGAAACACTACGCGGATATTTGCGGCTGCGTTGATATGCCACGCCGTTGCAGATTTTGCCGTGAGTACAAC
>JAVBKF010000011.1:0-21843 GCA_031554215.1 Caryophanales bacterium | reverse complement strand
CCTAGCAACAAAATACCTATTTTTTTGCAACGGCGACTTGCTATGGGTATGCGGGAAATGCGATACCGCAGATGAATCGCTTGCTGAATGAAAAAGGAATTCAATTGAACTATGGTACCCGAATGAGAACATTTGGCAATGCTGTGACGAGTTATAATATGAGCAAACGCGTTGATACTATAACAGTCAAATCAAATAAAAAAGCGCAGGTCATTGCACAAGCAATCGTCGATAAAAAGACAACGCGGATGGCTTCGATGATAAAGATCATTCATCGAAGCCATGAGAAGTATAGGGCACATCTGCCTGAAACATCATTGTATTTTTCTGTAAGCGATGACTGTATTTCCTGCGGGATATGCAAGCGAGTTTGTCCAGCAAAGAACATAACGATTGAAGATGGTAAACCGGAGTTTGCTGGTCAGTGCGAGTCTTGTACTGCCTGCATTCAGCATTGTCCCAAGCCACCAATTAACTACAAGGATAAGACACAATCAAGACGACGGCTACTCGCATCCAGAAGTAGGGCATAAAGCGATTTCTCAGTATTATCAGTAAGTTTTCTCGTGCCGGTAAGCTATATTTCTAAAACCTTACAATCAGCACTGACATAAAATAATTTCTACAAGGCAATGCCTTAGCGTAACGTGTCGCCTCATTTGTATCAAGAAGCAGGCTCTGCCAGCTTGTACCCTACCTAAAACGGTTTTGTTTCGCTTTTGATCTGATATTTCGTTCTATAGCATTTGATGAATGAGTGAGCCGATCTGTAACAGCACCTGGCGACAGTAAGTGATTTAGCGGTAAACAGTTAGATGCCATTTATTTTCCTTTGCGCCCAGTCTAGTAGTTGTTAATCGCCTTTCCTTTGCCCCCAGCGAGGGGCAAAGGAAACAGTTTACGTCTGTCCCCCGAAAAAAGAGTGGCAAAAGAAAAAAAGTAGGTTATCTTCACATTGGTTGAATTTACGTTATAATTTAAGGAGAAATGCAAAGGCTAGCTATAACCCTAATGATAAAGATAGATTTAGGTCCGTTCAGTTGCAATAAGGAGGCAAAATGCATGATTGATATTCATTGCCACATACTTTCTGGTTTAGATGATGGACCAGACTCGGTAGAAGGGAGTTTGCAAATTGCGCGGAAAGCAATTGAAGATGGTGCCACGGATATATTTGCTACACCACATTACAATCGCAGTTACACAAGCAACAAGGAGGTTATTGCCAACAAAGTAAAAGTATTTAACCAGGTTCTCACTGAGAATCAAATGTCCCTAACGATCCATACTGGGCACGAGGTGAGGATTTTTGGAGAGCTACTTGATGGCATCAAAGAAGGCAAAATAGCCACGCTTGGTGACTCAAACTACTGTTTGTTAGAATTTCCGCCTAGTACAATTCCGGGCTATACAAGAAGTTTGCTTTATGAATTACAGCTTAAAGAAATTATACCGATTATTGCTCATCCAGAGAGAAATGCACGGTTCATTCAGAAACCTGAACTACTCGTTCAAATGATTCAGCAGGGTGCGCTGTCGCAATTAACTGCCGGAAGTATTTGTGGAAGTTTTGGTGAGAAAATAAAGCATTTCTCTCACCTGCTGATGGAGGCAAACTTAGCACATTTTATTGCATCAGATGCGCATGGCCTGTCGAGGAACAGACCTTATTGCCTTAAAGAAGCCATGCATTTAGTTGAACGTACTTTCGGTACCGGCGTAGTTAAACAAATGGAGCTGAATGCTGAATCTGTTTTAGCTGGCAATGAAATCTATCCGGTAGAGCCACTCGCAATCAAGAAAAAGAAATTCTTCTTTTTCTAATTGTAAAGAGTGGTGTGAAACAATTAGGAGTTCAATGGTACTTGATTTATGCTCCTACTTTAGGTTTTATCAATAAACGAGTAACTGCTCGAAGGGGCTTATAATAAACCAAAAGCAGTAGCGGAACGTTAATGATTAAATAAAACAGTAATCCAGAAATACTCGGGAGTTTGATTGAGCAAAATAGGAACGAAACAAAATGAATAATGAGGAGCATGAGCTCTGGCAGGCTACTTTTTAAGTAGGCGAATTTGCGGCTTATACAATAGAAAAACCACACGATATAGCTTAAAGTGGTAGCGAATGTAATGGCTGCTAATGAATGAAATAACTTCGTGAAAATAAGGCTTATAGACAGGTTCATCACCAACATGATAATGCCTAGAAGAAAGAAATTCACCTCTTGTTTTTTGACTTTATAAAGGTTGATGATGATCACGTTAATGACCATAAAGTAAGGTAACCGCACAAATGACAATGCAATGAGTTCGAGTGAATCATTGTAAGCGGGTAATAGCCAAGTGACAAAGACTTCAATGAAAAAATAGGCAGCACAGGATAGTACTCCTAGGATAATCAGTACTTTTTTTATGAGAATAATATTTTGCTCATTTTCATTTTTCGCTAGGTAGTTATAGAGTGTCAGTCCAATTGCACTTGTTGCCAAAATAATCATTCCGAGTATTGACAGGGAAAAGGAGTATTGCGCAAATTCCTCAATAGAAAAATAATAATTGGCAATTAATGCACCGCTGGTACTGAAAAATGAAAATGCAAAATTACCAGCCATGATAAAGATGCCTACTTTAAACAGGGGGTAGTAAGAAGGTTTCGATGTGCTTGTTTTGGGTGTGACCTGGTAAAAATGACGTTCCATTGCCCATACGGTAATCAGATAGGCGAGCAGTGTCGCAGCCATATAGTAAAGTGGGTTCACTGCATCAAGTATTAATAAAGAAATTAAAAGTAGCAGATTTGCGACAGAAAACAGCAAAGACACCTGAGCGTATGTCGAAAACTTGCCTGTGGCAAGAAGCAGTAACCTGTGAAAGCCCCAGATGTTTGTTGGAATAATGGATAAGGCTATTAGCAAGAGCATGATATTGCCAAGATAAAGGGCGATGATTATCATCATTAACGTTGCAGGCATTAGAAATAGGATCAAGAAGGTATGTTCCTTCCTTAAATCCTGATTATGTACTTCCATATTTTCGCCGCCGTATTTAATGAAAATACCATCCGTATAGCCAAAATGGAAAATGCCTAAATAAGTCAGGTACAGCGTATACAGTTTGTATTCTCCAAAAGCTGCGACACTCAGGACAAATGGTAGAAAAAGATTTATAGCCATGTTGCCAATAGTCATAAATGCAGATGATTTGAAAACTTTGAATATGTTCTTAGCAAGTTTCAGTTGCTTTTCCCCCATTCGCGAGTGCCGTTGTTGCACTTCTTCTAGTGCTGTTCTAACCTCATGTGAAAGCCATCTTTCAATCCTCTAACAATACTTCTAAATTTTTCTAATCGGTTTTTCTCAAACAATCCAATGACAATGAGTATTCTAACACTGGATTTGATATCTTGCCTGATCCAGTGATTATACTTTCCCCAATATTTTCGATACAGGTAGACTTTGTTTCTAAATAGGTAGTATCGCCTAATTGGTTTATGATGCGTTACGAAGACAGGGCGAGATAATAGATGTCTTAGTTCTGTCTCGCCTAATTGGTGAAACAAAACGGTGTTATTTAGTCTTATGATTTCAAGCTGATTGAGCTTGCCACGGATACAAAAGTCAAAGTCAACATAGTCAATAAACATACGTGCATCAAATCCACCAATTTTTTTTGCGTTGGTGATATGAACAAATGATCCTGAAGTCAGCGTTGTTTCGAGTTGTTCCGTTGTATCTTCTAAATGGGGTTCTAGGATACCCGCCATGTGGATTGCTGGACAGAGAAGCAATACATTGTCAATCGCAGTATGATTGATGTAGCTGCAATATTTCCCCACCATTTCTTGCTCGCAAATACTATCTTGATCAAGGGTTAATAACCACTTGAAACCATGGTCTACTGCATAGGCAAGCGATTGGTTCAGTGCTTCGGCTATGCCTTTGTTCTCACTATTTGCAATCAACTCAATCATGGGCGCGAATGTTTGCGATAAATGCTCAATCTCAATTACATGATCAGACCCATTATCTACAATAAGAATCTTGTCAACTTGACTGCAAATTGATTGAATGTTCTCAGTTAATAATACAATATCCGGATTAAAGGTGACAATACAAGCTAATACTTTCACGCGAATCCTCCTTAATTGATTAGAATATCGGGTAAGATCGATTTAAAGTAATGAGGGAAATCTGATCAAAAGGTTTATTTAAGGCTATATTTCTTCAAATTTCTTTTTGTGAGTAAGGGATATATTCCCGCTAGACTAGCGTAGAAATGCCCCCAAAATGAATGATCATCTTTACCATCTTGGGGGCACTTTAATGCTAACAAACTAGGTGGTTAACCTCTTTTTTTTCCTTTATCGTATTCAAAGCCATATTCATAGGCTTTCGGATCGAGTTCTACTTGATTTAAAACGATTCCAATTGAATTATCCTTAATTTTTAAAAGTTGTGAGAATGCTTTTTTTGCGTCTTCTAACTTGGTTTTTCTACTTCTCACAATAAATAATGTCTTATCACTCATGCTAGATAGAACAAGTGAATCAGCAACAGGGAGAATCGGTGGTGCATCAATAACCACTAAGTCAAATAGTGATGTGACTTCTTTTAAAACGTTTTTCATACCAAAACTGATAATTTCAGAAGGATTTGGTGGGATTGGACCGCTGGTAATCACGCTGAAATTTGGAACTTGTGTTGGTTTTATGCATTCTTCAATTGATTTATCCTTCACAAGAATATTTGAAAGTCCAATGTTGTTTCGTATTAATAACTTTGAATGTTGCGCTGGTTTACGCAAGTCTGAGTCGATAAGTAGCACCTTTTTTCCCTGTAGAGAAAAGGCCTTGGCAAGTTCAATCGCAATTGTCGATTTTCCTTCAGAAGAATTTGATGAAGTAATCGTCAGCGTTCTTATTTGATCGCGATAATCTGAAAAGATTAAGTTCGTTCTCAAAGTACGAATTGCCTCATCAATCTCAGCGCTTATAATCGTATTTCCACTCATTGTTGCTACTGGTATCTCACCATAAATTGGTGTTTCGAGAAATTCTAGGTCCTTGCTCTCCCTAATCGTATTATCAAGTGCGCTCTTTACTAGAACTGTCAGGATGGATAGGACAATACCAATGATCAGCGCAAGAATCGTATTCAATACAATATTTGGGGAGGCTGTCGAACTCGGTGCTGTTGCAGCTGAGATAACCGTCAAGTTACTTACCCCTAATATTGTGTTTGCTTGCTCGATAAAATTTTTGGCAATTTCATTAGCGATTGTTGCAGATTGTTGCGCATTCGTGTCTTCAACTGTGAGCACCAATATCTGGGATTCCGGTGTGTTTTCGACACTTAGATTATTTTGTAATTCAGTAATGGATTGCGTTAGATCTAAAGATTCGATGACGCCACTTAATACAATTGGACTGGTGATAAATTCTTTGTAAGTGATAATTAGTTGAAGGTTCGTCTGAATATCATTCGTCTCCAGGTTCTCCTCAGGCGTGCCACTTACTGGAACCACTAATATTTCGGCTGAAGATTTATATGTCGGAGTGACAATGAAGACACTGTAGATAATCCCAGCAAAAACAGTGATAACGACGATTGCAATGATGAGAATTAGATTCTTTCTAAAGGGAGAAAAAATATCACCCAGTGTAGAAGTAGATTTCATTCAAAAAAACCTCCATGGTCTAGTTGGATTGTCAATAACCAATAAAAAAATGGTTATTTTATACCTTATTTTTTAGGATTTGTTTATCATAGCATAGTTGCATTCAAAGCAAAAGGCAACTAGGGACAGATTACCGATGATTAAATGAAATTCTCGTGCTATTCAAAAAATTCATGTAATATTCGTCTATTTATTAATGGTTATTATGCCTGTTATTACCGTTTTTATTTGTTTTTGTCGTACTTTTTCTTGCAGTACTTGTCCATCGAAACAAACTAATTGTAAGCTATTGCTAGCTTTTGTGTAATAAAATTGAAATCTAAAACTATGTTTTTCTCAAAATCATACCCATCTTTGAAAAATGTCCTGGATGTGCTATTATGAACCGAGCCTACTTTATTGTTTATTCCTAAATGATTTTGGTAGGCTCGTTTGACTGTCTAACACTTGAGTATTTTATATCGATTATATCGAAATATTTTCTATATAGAAATGCCTGTTGTCTATGCAATTTAACGATTCTTAAATCATGTAGAAGGAAGTGGTTTGAAGCTTAACATTATTTCAAATAGAATAATTGTTTATTTCTAAAGGATTTTGGTAGGCTCATTATACGGTTTAATTGAGTATTTTCTATATTGAATTGTTTTTTTTGTGTAGTGAAATGACTTTTTTTGATTTTGCAATTTATATATTCTTAATTATATAGGAGGAATTAGTTTGAAGGTTGCTATTATTTCAAATAGTGCATATGGTTTTTGGACATTTAGAGGTGACTTGGTCAACGATTTAGTTCGTTTAAATAATGAAGTCATTGCGATTGCACCAGAATCAGATGGAAGTGATGAAGTAACGCGGTATGGGGCAGAATATATTTCAGTCCCTTTCAAAGGTAACCGAATATCCCCTATCAAAGATTTATTGTTAATTCTACACCTCAGAAAGGTTATGATGCAGCACAAGCCTAGTGTGGTGCTCTCTTGTACAATTAAACCAGTGATTTATGGATCGATTGCTGCTAAACTAGCTGGAGTGCCGCATAGTTTTAGCTTACTGACAGGTACAGGTCTTCTCTTTAATTCCAATAAGTGGCATAATAAATTGAGCCGTTTTTTTGCAACTCGTTTGTTTAAGTTTGCCTTTGGATTTAATGAGAAAGTGATTTTTCAAAACAATGATAATTGTGAGTCTTTTGTTTCAAGAGCGTTACTGCCTGAACAAAAAAGTGTCGTTGTAGATGGGTCGGGGATTAATCTAGCACGATTTCGGCCAAAACAGTTGCCGAAGAAAAATCGATTTATAATGATTGCAAGAATTGTCTATGATAAAGGGGTACAAGAATATTTTGAAGCAGCTAGTATTGTAAAGAAGTTGTATCCAGCTGCTGAATTTCAATTTTTAGGTGACTTTGTTGTCAACCCGAACGCAATTGATAAAGATAAATTTTATCAAATGGTTTCAGACGCTGGGGCTGAGTATTTGGGTGCCACGCGTGATGTACGCCCTTATATTGAAGGTGCACGTATCTTTGTTTTACCCTCTTATCATGAAGGGATACCACATTCAACACTCGAAGCAATGGCTATGAAACGGCCGATCATCACTACGAATGTGGTTGGTGCAAAAGAAACGGTTATAGATGGCAAGACAGGTCTTCTAGCTGAGGCCCGGAATGCACAATCATTGGCTGAGAAAATGATTTGGATGATTGAGAATCCAAGTAAATGTGAAAAAATGGCTGAACAAAGTTATCGTTATTGTGTTGAAAAATACGATGTCAATAAGATTAATGACGAGATGTTGGAGGCAATGGGATTGGAGAGGGAAAATGTTGGTATCATTTGAGGCGATAGCTTCACGTAAGGAGAAAATTTCAGTTATAGGACTAGGTTATGTCGGATTGCCAATAGCTGTCGCGTTTTCGGAGAAACTGGATGTAATCGGATTTGATATTAATTCAAATCGGATTGAGCAACTCAAAAATGGAATCGATTTGACGAATGAAGTAGCAGAGAAGTCACTTGCTGAGTGTACTGCCAACTTTACTAGCAATGAATCTCAGCTTGCAGGCGCGAAATTCCATGTTGTAACCGTACCAACACCAATTAATACTGACCATACGCCAGACTTGATACCACTCAAAAGTGCCAGCAAACTTGTTGGAGAAAACCTTGTTCAAGGGGCAGTAGTTGTTTATGAATCAACTGTTTACCCTGGGGTGACAGAGGACATTTGCGTACCAATCTTGGAGGCGTGTTCAGGACTTGTTTGTGGTGTTGATTTTACAGTAGGTTATTCACCAGAAAGGATTAATCCTGGTGACCAAGCGCACAAACTAGAAACGACTGTAAAGATTGTTTCTGGTTTGGACGAGGCAACAACCGACCTAGTTGCAAAGGTGTATGAAACGATTATTACAGCGGGTGTTTACAGGGCGGAAAGCATTAAGGTTGCAGAAGCAGCTAAAGTCATTGAAAATGCACAACGGGATATTAATATTGCTTTTGTCAATGAGTTAGCGATGATATTTAATAAAATGAATATCGACACGAGAGCGGTACTCGCTGCGGCAGAAACAAAGTGGAATTTTGCTCGTTTTTCTCCGGGACTCGTCGGTGGACATTGTATTGGTGTTGATCCTTATTATCTTGCATATAAAGCAAAAGAAACGGGCTATTATCCACATGTGTTTTTGACTGGTTGATGGTTTAACGACTCGATGGGTAAATATGTAGTTGAAAGATTGATCAAAGAATTAATCCACGAAGATATTCCTGTTCGGCGTGCCAAGGTGGCAGTGCTAGGGTTCACTTTCAAAGAGAATTGCCCTGATATAAGGAATACGCGTGCCGCTGATATTGTTTCGGAATTACGTGAATACGGCATGGACCCACGGGTCATAGATCCACTCGCGAATAAGTGTGATGCTAAGCAAATTTATGATGTGAAGCTCAGTGACATGGATGAACTTCAACAGATGGATGCGATTATTGTTGCAGTAGCTCATGAATCATTTGCTCACCTTGATGTACGAGATTTTGATCAGTTCTTCGATCAGCAAAGTAAGAAGAAAAAGATTATCTTGGATGTTAAGGGGATTCTGCAAAAGGAAGATTTAGAAAAATCAGGGTATTCATACTGGAGGCTATAACGTGACGACTCAGGATATCGTTTTTGAGCAAGATGCCGTTTTTTTGGTTACTGGTGGTGCTGGATTTATTGGCTCAAATCTCTGTGAGGCGCTTCTTAATAAAGGCCATAAGGTTCGATGTTTGGATAATTTGTCTAATGGTAAATTTGACAATATTGCAGAATTTATGAAGCAACCGAATTTTGAATTTATTGAAGGGGATATTACAGACTACGATACCTGCTTATCTGCTTGCACTGGTGTACGTTATGTTACGCACCAAGCGGCCTGGGGCAGTGTACCGAGAAGTATTTTAATGCCACAACACTATGAAGAGACCAATATCAAAGGGACGCTCAATATGCTGGAAGCGGCACGGCAGTGTCAAGTGGAGAAGTTTGTCTATGCGTCTAGTTCGTCGGTATATGGTGATCACCCAGCGTTACCTAAGTGTGAAGGGGTAGAAGGAAAGGTATTGTCCCCTTATGCGCTCACAAAAAAAGTTTGTGAAGAATATGCTCGTCTTTATACAAGTTTGTATGGACTGGATACATACGGGCTCCGGTATTTCAATGTGTTTGGTAGACGTCAGAATCCAGAGGGGTCCTATGCAGCAGTCATCCCGAAGTATATTAAACTACTTCAAGAGAACCAGGCACCCGTTATTCATGGTGATGGACGCCAATCACGTGACTTCACTTATATTGATAATGTTATCGAGGCAAATTTAAGGTCATTTAAAGCTTCAAAAGAAGCTGCTGGAGAAGTTTATAATATTGCCTTTGGCGGGAATGTTTCTTTAATGAATCTCTACCGGACGTTGGCAGATTTACTTGATAAACCTATCGATCCGACATACGGACCGGAACGGGCTGGTGATGTAAAGCACTCGAAAGCAGATATTTCAAAAGCGCGCCAATTAATAGGATATGATCCTGCTTATGATTTTTATAGTGGTATTGCCTTGGCGGTAGACTGGTATAAAGCTAATTTGTAAAAAATGATGACCCGTGCTAGAGGATACTGAAAAAGTCACTGAGTTTCTAGAAAAGTAAATTCATGAACCAACGATTCTCACGCTTGATTTGAGAAGGATAATCAGTTGGACTAAACGCTATGCTTTGGAAGGGTGAAAGGACGATTTTCAGGGAGTCTATTTTTTAAGAATTCTATTTCTATGTAGAAAAGGACTTTTTCAGTGGTCTCTCGTGTTACATACTATTTTTCAGAATATTAGTTCATTAAATTTAATGCTTAGGTAAATTAGGTACGTCACTGGCCTGTAGCTCATTTAGAAAGGAAGCGACTATTGGTTACGCTCTCATTTATTATTGTCAATTATAAGACACCTACTATCACGATAGACTGTATTCAATCGATTAACGATAACCAATGGTTAAAATCAATTAGCTACGAAATCATTGTTGTTGATAATCATTCAAATGATGGTTCGTGTGATTTCATTCGCGAGAGAAACCTCCCTCATGTGCAAATTGTAGCTAATGATAAAAATAGTGGTTTTGGCAGTGCGAATAATATTGGGGTAAAACGGTGCAAGGGGACATTTGTCGCATTATTGAATAGTGATACAATAGCAGCGGGCACAGATTTTTCGCTCTTATTAAAGCTGATGATGGAAAATGAATCTATTGGTGTGCTGTCTTCAAAGATTTTAAATATGGATGGCAGTATTCAATCCCTAGGATATCATTTTCCCAGTGTACTAAACGACGCGAAACTAGGTTTTCTTTTTTGGAATTTTAATTTTGTGAAAAAGATTCGCTTTAAACAGTATCAGGAAAAGGGATTGTTTAAAGCTGACTGGGTTTCTGGATGTTTTATGTTGGTGAAGCGTGAAGACTATGTGGCGATTGGTGGTTTTGATGAAACGATCTTTATGTATGCTGAGGATATCGATCTGTGTTACCGAATTCGCGCCGTGGCAAAACAATGCTATATTCTAGATCATACGTCTATTTTTCACCTACATGGTGCATCATCCCAGAAGAAAACACCAAAACTAAAAGCACTTATACAAGCTAAACATAGTTACTATACTGTTATTAGAAAACATCAGCTATTGGGGCCAATAGGGATATTGACCCTGAAAATGATTTATATTGTTCATTCTACTGCGCTTGTGCTTGGGAAGAAGATTATTCGCTTTTTCAAGTGATGATGGGTCAGCACAGTGACTGGTGAATGTTGCTTTGCCATCACTTAGTGAAAATGGGAACGAAAGGAGATCAAATGGTTAGACAGTCTGATGAAATAATGTTATTAAGGATGACGATTTATACAAGCATATTAACATTGTTTTTCCCACCAATTTCTCTTCATTTTGGAGGTTCCTCTCTTACAATTTATATCGGTGAAGCTTTTATCCTTTTGTCTACCCTCCTATGGTTGATAAAAGTATTGGCTCAGAAACAGTTTGAGGTTATCCACTTTACCAAATATTTATTTATTTTTTTATTACTTAGCCTCCTATCTACCATTAATGTTCATGACTTTGGTCGCTATCTTCAAACGTTTTTGGCCTATCTTGAAGTATTATTCATCCTTTTACTATTCTCCAATCTTCACTTTGATCAAAAACAACAGACGCGGGCAATCAACTTCTATATTTATGCTGGTTTGTTCTTAGCCTTTAGTGTGATTTTAAAAACACTTGTGATTAATGGTGGTGACTTTATCATTGGGCAGAAAATTCAATTGAGCATTGGCGGAAGTAACTACTTAGCAACGAATATGATGATTCCTTTTTTTATATTGTTTACTTCATTATTTAACAGTGATTCAGTAAAAAAAATGATCAAGACGCTTTTTTTCTTACTCGTTTTTAGCGTTGCCATTGTCTACACAGGCTCTAGGACAGCTCTGATTTTTTTACTTTTCTTTATTGTTGTTTTTTCGATTAAAGAGTTGTTCTGGGCAAAGAAAAGAACAGTCAATAAAGGTACCTCATTTGCGCTATTTGCTTTGTTTATGGGTTCTTTCTATCTGCTTGGGAATGAGTTTATAGGACAAATGATCAGTGAAGGTAGATTTGAAAACCTACTTCATCAGAGTAATCTTATGGAACGGTTTGCTATTTTTGGGGAATATTTTGATGCTTTTTTACTACATCCGTTTGTAGGGAATGGATTTAGCAATGTCAATGCGCTCCATCAGTATTATTTGGCACATAATTTTATCCTACAATTATTAGGTGATACTGGACTGGTTGCCACGGTCGTTTTTCTAACATTTATGACTTCGATTTTCCTCTATTTGAGAAGAAACGTTCGTTTGGACTCAAATCCAGCTTTAGCAACATTCATTGTCGGCTATAAGAGAGGACTAATCGTTGTCCTATGCGAAGGAATGCTAGAACCAAACTTTGGGACAAAGCTATTTATGCTTTATTTATTTATGGGGCTAGGTATTGTGATTGCTTCCAACACAGCTGAAAGATTACAACACGAACATGGGGATGAGCATTTGTAGACATTCTAATGAATGGAGGGGTATAAGGTGGAGAGTTATTTGAACAAGGATAAGGTGCAGCAAGTTCGCATACTGCACGTGTTTTCTGTGATGGATGCTGGTGGCGCTGAAACGTTAATGATGAATGTGTATAGGCATATAAATAAAGAGAAATTTCAATTCGATTTTGTTGTTCATACAAATAAACGAGGTTTCTATGATGATGAAATTCAAGCTTTGGGCGGGAAAATCTATAGAGTTCCAGCATTTACAGGAATAAATTATCTACCCTATCAGAAGGCTTGGCGCCATTTGCTCGCATCGGTTCAAGGGAAGTACCAAATAATTCATTCTCACGTTAGGAGTACAGCGAGCATCTATTTGAAAATAGCAAGAGAATTAGGTACGATTACGGTCTCTCATAGCCATAGTACCTCATCAGGAAAGGGATTAAGTGCTGTTGTAAAACAAATACTTCAAAAGAAACTTCCGGTTAGGTCTGATTACCGCTTTGCTTGTAGTGAGAAAGCTGGTGAATGGTTATTCGGTCGTTATGATTTCAAAGTAGTTAAAAATGCGATTGATGCAAAGCAATACGCATTTAGCCCAAGTGTTCGGGAAAAAATGCGAGGTGAACTTTGTGTGTCAGATCGGTATGTAGTTGGACATATCGGTAGTTTTCGTGATGCTAAAAACCATCCTTTCTTAGTTGACATATTTCACAAGATTCATCGGAAGAGACCTGATAGCATTCTTTTACTTATTGGTGATGGAATGAACAGACCAGCGATCGAAAAGGAAGTTGAAAGGTTAGGGTTAACTGATGCGGTGTTTTTTTTGGGCGTTCGTGCAGATATCCCTAATTTGATCCAAGCAATGGATGTGTTTTTATTTCCTTCATTATATGAGGGTCTCGGTACAGTCCTAATCGAAGTTCAGGCAAATGGTTTGTGTGCTATTACTTCTGATGTCATTCCTAAAGAGGTCGATATGGGGCTTGGGATATTGACGTTTGTTCGTCTAGATGAACCGCCAGGCCTGTGGGCGGATTTAGCATTGGAAGCCAAGAGAACACGGGAGGAAGCGACGACCCAAATTAAAAATAATGGCTATGATGTGACTGAAATGGTTCTCCTATTAGAGAAAGAATATTTATCAATGCTTTGATCTGCACTAGAGTGAGTAATCATTATAGCTACACGAAAGTTTTTCGCGTGGTTGTTTCTATGGCTGCCGCGGTTTCTTTGTGTTTGTAGACCTTTTCGCTAAATATCAGAAGGTGTATTATGCCTATTGGTCATGCAGAGAAAAAACGTAAACAACATGGAAAGTTTGAAGAAACAACAAAGTCTGCTACAATTCTAATCGTAGCAGACTTTGTTGTTTCTAGCATTATAAAATCCAGTCTATATGATTTCTACGTATCCTGCTGTTCCATCGACACGAATACGTTGCCCATCTTTTATCAGTGTAGTTGCATGTTCAACGCCCACAACGGCTGGCAAGCCGTATTCTCGTGCAATGACTGCGCCGTGGGTCATTAATCCGCCAACTTCAGTGACAAGGCCTTTTATAGAAACAAACAATGGTGTCCAGCTAGGATCTGTAAAAGTGGTCACTAGAATGTCTCCTTCTGCTAAATCAGCATTCTCCATACTTAAGATGATCCGCGCTCGTCCTTCGATGACACCAGTAGAAACAGCTAGCCCTTGCAATGCTTTAGCAGGGAGATTTCCTCGGTCATACGTTCCTGAAATCGCTTCGCCATCAGATGTGAGCACACGCGGAGGCGTGAGTTTATCATATATTTTGTAATCTTCCTTGCGATTATCAATGATACGGTAATCCAATGTGTTTGTACAAGCAGCATCGTGAAGCTCTTCAAATGTAAGGTAGTAAATATCTTCTGTTTCACGAATCAAATTCGCCTCTACAAGGTGTTCAGCCTCTTTTAGTAAAGCCTGCTTATACACGAAATAACGGTGGATCATGCCGTATTTGGGGTATTCACGATACCCGATTAGATTTCGGATTAGGCCAATCATTCGTTTTGTTTCACGTGCTTTCTGTTCTCCATCCGGTAGTTGTTTTAATTGTTCCAAGAGCATTTGTTCTTTTTGCTCGGCTTCTTTTCGTCCCTCTTCAAACTTGCGTTTGCTGGCATTAGGCTCAAAGTTCTTAATATGCCTCAGTATCATCGGAATAAGTATGGCTGGTTTCTCTCCCCAACGTGTTCTGGTAATGTCGATTTCCCCACTGCATCTCATGCCATATTTAGTGAGATAGGCGTTGATTGCTGATTGGAATTCTGTTCCACCATCTAACTGGACAATTTCTTCTAAAAAATCATCATCACTGATGTGTTGTAATTGGTTGATTAGCTCAGGATAAGGACGAAGCACATCTGCAACATCTAGCAATGCTAGTCCCATTTCTGACGTAATATTATTAGATACAGAGAGGGAAAGTTTATCAGCAACATTCTTCTCACCTAACCACTCATCGATATGCTTGTTCACCCAAGAAGAGGCATACATTGCGATCTTTATTACCTCTGAACTTTGTGGGTTAAATAGGATTTTCTTTAGCTCATCGAGATCTTCTAGAATGAAGTCAAGCAAATCTGTGCCTGATTTCGTTTTGATGGTCTGTTGTAAGGCTTCTATTGATCGCTTAGAATTCTTCATCAAATCCGGTACGATTGCTGGGTTACTCTCGAATTGCTCTAGAAAATCCCATGTCAATTCTTTGCTTATGATGCTGCTACTTACTACGACTTCTGCCTCCGGTGACAGTTTAATAAAGTCTTCTCGCTGAGTGATTGTCAGGAGTGCATCTTTTAAAAGTGGTTCTGATTGCCCTAAACTATTCATGATTGCTTTTCTGCCAGCGGATGTGGAAAGGTGTTTAGTAATATCAACAAATAATCTGCCACCAGCTTTATGCATAGGTGCTTTGGTTGTAAGTAAGAAGAAAGACAAGCCCAGCGGCTTGATCGAGTCGGTCATCATTTGCTGGTGACCAACAGACACATAAACATGATTTTCTGTATCATTCGTTTCTGGGATAGGGAATAGGGTAGTGATTGGACGACTTTGGACGATATAAAAGGTATCATCAACCAGACACCATTCAATATCTGCAGGGTAGCCGAAATGGTCCTCAATCTCTCTACCTATACGGCTAAGGTGCAAAATTTGTTCATCCGTCAACGCTTGTCGATTCTGTTGTTCCGTTCCAATCTTTTCTTTCTTCGTGCCACCTGTTTTTACAGGGTAAATGGCCAGTTTCTTGGTGGCTATCATCTTATCAACCAGCTTATCGCCCACCACTTTATAGTTATCAGCATTCACCAGACCTGAGACGAGCGCCTCACCAAGCCCGAAACTAGCATCAATAGATACCACTTTTCTATTGAAAGTGATAGGGTCAGCAGTAAACATGATGCCCGACACCTCAGGGAAGACCATTTTCTGAACAACGACAGCTAAGCTGACTTTTCTATGGTCGAAACCATTTTGAAGGCGGTATGTGACTGCTCGGTCGGTAAATAGTGATGCCCAGCACTTGCTGATATGCGCTAGGATTGCCTTAGTTCCGATGATGTTCAAATAGGTATCTTGCTGACCGGCGAAGGAGGCCAATGGCAAATCCTCAGCTGTTGCACTTGACCTGATTGCAAAGGTGTTTTTTTCACCAAATTCTGTAATATGCTGGCTGATTTCATTGACAATATCTACGGGGATGGCAATGGTTTCGATGGTGCTGCGAATCTCGCTGCTAAGGCTGCTGATTTCACCTTGATTACCGAGTTCTAGCAGCGATAACTGGGCAAGTAGTTTGCTCACCGGCTCTGACTCGCCAATGATTCTTGTAAATGCTTCTGTCGAGATGCAAAAGCCGTCAGGTACATGGATTCCGTTCATCTGAGTAAGTTCACCTAGGTTTGCGCCTTTGCCTCCTGCAACAGATCGTTTTGTTTTGTCAATTTCCTCGAAATGATGAACATATAAACTCATGTGTTTTCCTCCTGTAATCTTCATAGTATACTCGAAAACCTTGCAATTGAACGGTTGATTGATTTAGCAACTACCAGTTTGTTCGTTTGTTGCTCTTTTTGGGTGTACCCTTTAATGATGTAAAGTTATGAACAAATAGGTAAAAATATAGAGTTGTCAAACTGATTGGAGGGAGGCATCAAGCCTCAAGAAGCTAGGGTGCCCCCGATTCGATACAAATTAGTGGAGACTTCAAGCGTATGGATACGATTTTGTTTAATGAGCAAAAAAGTGGTAGGCAGAGGATGGATAGATAGCAAGTAAGACTAAGCCTATTATCAGCGCAATTAAATGAGAATGAAGTATAACGAATGACACTGTTATATTGAGCGTACATAGCAGAACTAGGTTTCTACTATTTCAATTTAAAAACATCATGAAACCGCATTGCGTTTTCATGGTGTTTTTGGTTAGCTAACTGAATTTTGCCTCAGGGTTGTATTTTATCTATGTTCTCGTATTAATTAAAGAATAAAGTGCCAAGGAATTGTCCGACTAAATACCCGATGAATATGAGTAACGCGGCTAAAAGTACGTAAAAAGAAGCCCTCATAAATTCATTTCTACTAAGGAAATACCGAATTTCACCAATGATATTTGCCATTTATATCACCCTTATCTATTTTTATCAGAATCAATACCTTAGCTCTAAATATTTTCGTAGTGTAGAAATAGCATTTTATTTTTCTGATTTTTGGTTACCCTTTTTTCCAGCCACTGATAAAAACGATTTCGGAATTTCGTTTTCAAAGCGCATCGTTTCTTTCGTTACTGGATGGATAAACTCCAGTAAGAATGCGTGGAGACATAATCGCTTGTATGATATGGTAGAGCCATACTTTTTGTCTCCGACAATCGGATGACCTAAGTCTTTCATATGGACACGAATTTGATTCTTACGTCCAGTTTCAAGACGGATGTCAAGTAACGCATAGTGCTTCATTCTGCGAATAACCTTGTAGTTGGTAATGGCTTCAAGTCCGTCACCCGGCGTTTTACTCGAGTACATCATATGGGTTTTCGTCTCATGCAACCACGACTTAATTGTGCCGCTTTCTTCATGTGGTTGACCCTCAACAACTGCTACGTATCCTCGGTTTATCACTACTTCTGCCCAGTTATTCTGCATTTCTAGCTTCGCTTTTTCATTTTTGGCAAAGACCAGCAGACCAGAAGTATCACGGTCCAGTCTGTGGACGATGAATATCCGGTTGTGGGGATTCAAGTCACGGACATACGTCATAAGCTGGTGATAGGCAGTGTTCTGTTTTTCATTTTCAATAGCAATCGACAAAAGCCCAGCCGGTTTGTTGATGATAATGATATCATTGTCCTCAAAAATAATTTCCAGTGTGGTGCCATTTCCATGGTTAAGGTCTTTTTTGCGATTCATATTCGACGTAATGCTGACTTTTTGCCCTGTATTAAGATTACAGTCATGTCTTGAAACCACCACACCATCCACGCAGACTTTATGGTTACGCAAAAGTGATTTCACATTGTTGCGCGACATTTTTGACATTTTCTCTAATAAAAAAATAAGCAAGGTGCTATTTTCAGTCGCCAAAAATTCTACATCAGATTTTTGCGGTTTACTTGTATGCCTATCTATTTTTTTCATTTTTACTTCATCATTCCTTCTGTTCAGAATATAAATTTTATTCACATCAATATTATACCGTCAAAAAACAAGAAAGTCTTTATTAGTTTCGGGAAGTGTTAGCTGTTATTTCTGTTCAAAAGTGTATATGGCAAATTTACCAGCCATTTTGGCATAGGAAGCACAGGAAATAGTAAATGAAGGGCCTAGCTGAAAAGGAAAATAAGGTTCAGTAGAAAATCAATGTGAACCATGAAATCGGGCTTATTCGAGATGAATTCATTAGGATTATTTTGTTACCACCTAGACATGCAAGAGAAACCCTGTTTCACCGTATGCTTGTCAGCATGACTAGAAATCTCTCTCTTGTTCGCACTAACTGCTCTTTTGACAGGAAAATACCCAGAAATGCCAAATTTCATTCTAATAAGTTCTCTCATCTGTGAGATTTCTTAACCTGTTGACATTGCTTTTACAACTACATAAATTGCTTAAATTACATTATTTAGTAATTAAAATGACATAACAGTATTTACTCAATTAATTAATAGCTGTACTATAAAACTAGCTAAATATTGGTTATTTGCAATCCAGATGTAGAAATGGTTTTAATCAGGTGAAGAATGGGGTGAACCAATGAAACGCATGCGAAGTAGTGTGTTCGTTTTTTTTGTTCTAATGAATAGTTTATTAATAGGTGGCTGTGAAAATATGAGTAGTTTAAATCCTGAGAAGAACAAGAAAGAAGAATCAAGCACAAGTAGTGTAACACCAGTCCAGGAGTACATTGGACAAGGGTTCACGATGACACAGGGAGATCGAACAGCGGATGAAGTTGCTACCTATCCGCAGGAAATTGAGGCAGCAGCCAAGGCTTATATGAAAGAGCGGTATCAATTTGATGTGGTAGTGAACAATATCGTTCCGGCTAGAGATGGTGCACTTGTTATTGTGGAATCAATTGAACAGCCTTATTTTCGTACTTCGGTTATTGTGGATGTAGATAATATAGGCGAGGAAGGGGTTATTGGTGCGGAATCGGTATTTTCTTCAGAGGGCTTTGTAGAAGCTGCAATTATGTCAGGGTTGTACCAAATGGCATATGAAGAGGAATTTCAAGTATTGGATGATTTTATTATCAAAATAATACAAGAATATCCTGTCGTCGGAATGACAGAGGAGGCACTTGATAAAACAGGATCTGCTGGCTATCAAACACCGTATTATTTTATTAGTACAGTCTCGAGTTTTTTTCCAGAGATTTATGAGGCCTATATGAATAATCGGCAAATGAGTAGTGAGGAGCTTAGAGTAATGTTTGATGCTGCTGGTTTTACGCCAGAAGAGGGTAAGGTAAGGATTAACATCAACTTGTTTATGGAAGAAGAAAATGCGAAGCCTGATAAGCAAATTGCTGATGAAATTATTGCAAATTTTAAACAACTAGAGGGTGTTCCTAAGGGGACATATGCTATTTTTTTGAATGGTAATTTAATTCTTGACCGAAGAGGTATAGGTGTAGACGACACTGAAGGGACAACGCTTTCAAAAGATGACATTTGTAAATACTAGAGGAGATGGATATTAATGACTAAACAAACGTTAGATCAAGATTTAATTGAATTAAGTGGTTCAGTAGTTTATGAGCATGGATTAAATGTCGGGCAAATTGTACCTGTAAATGAGTGCCAATATTTAATTGAGGATGTTGAAGTAGATGCAGAAACACAATTCGATGCAATTACAGTGCAAAATACGGAGACACACGAGTATTCCGTCATCTATCAAGGCACGCAAGATGCACATGACATAGCAACGGATGCAATGTTACCTGACGGCGGTATACCCGAACAATTTAATCAAGCAGATGCCTACTACCAAGAAATGAACGAGACATATGGTGTCACAAGCGTAGCTGGCAATTCACTTGGTGGCGGGATGGCAAACTATGTTGCTATGCAGCACGAGGGCTTGTACAGCGTCACACTCAATCCAGCCATCATTCCAAGTTACAACGGGTATGAGAAAGACCCAACCAATTACATAACGAACTACCTGACAGTTTATGACCCACTAACACTAGCTGAAAATGCTGCAGGGTATGGTGATAGAATCCCTGGCAAGGTCACCATGCTCCAAGCAGGGCTACCTTGGTTAGAAGTAGCTGGGAAAAATCATGTTGGCTATAACACAATTGAAAATGGCGATGGGGGTCAAACTGAAACCGGTTACACCATCGGTGAGCCTGGTGAAGTAGGCTACGGAACGATCAATATTAGCGCTGATGATTTTCTAGTAGCCGATATCTGGGGACTCGGAAAGACAACACCCGGGGTAGGTAAGAAAATTGACATCAACGCAGATCACCTTACTGAACTTGTCGCTGCACTAGATTTGAAAATCATTGCCCAACTAGATGAAGCAAAAGGGTACCTAGACCAATCAGTCGCGATTGTAGCCTCCGAAGGGGACCATTTGAATGACCGGACGCAGGTGTTATCTTGGAACTTCGATCAGACAATTACCGCCAGTTCATTCAATCAACTCTTCCCTAGCTCTGGTGTATTTGATAGCGAGCGCCATGAAGTACTAGGGCTTATTATAAGAGCCGGAGACTTAGCCAGTGAAGTTAGTACCATCCCAGGTATTGTTCTTGAATCAGTAACCGAGCTGTTAAATGATGCCAGGCGAATACTTAATCGTATGCCCGAGAATTTAGATCATCTAGTAAATGCCTGTATAAGCATTGCCCAAGACGGACTCTTGCCGCTGTTTCACAGTGTGGACAATCATTTTACTGATGGGATTGTCGAGGAACTCGACCAACATTATCAAGTGATTGGGCAGAATAACAATAAACTGAGAGAACAAACGGTGAACTTTAGAGATCAGGTTCATTATGTTGCAACTGCTTTTACAGCGGCTGACGCGGCACTGGCGAATGGAACAGCACCAGATATCATGAGTGGTCCTGCATCAGTAGAAGCCTTTATTGAGGAGTCGCCTTATCTAACTACTGGGATGGGGTTTCTAGAAACACAGCTGAATACAAATTATGATGAGTTTACCCGAGTAGTCTACTCAGCACTTCAGCCTGTACTAGAAGACCTAGTTGATCTTATCAAACAGGTGGAAAACTTACTAGAAGACGCACTTCCGCTGGTCAGGCGAGCGAATTTCGCATTATCACATGTCCCGTTTACAGATAAAGATGAACAATGGGAAGCTAGCCTTGAAGAGATAGAAAGGTACCTCACTCAGGCAGAACCAATCCTAGGGTCGCTTCGCAGTATGCTCAAAAATGCAGAAGATGACATAGATGAAATTCTATATGCATTCAAACCTTATGTAGAGACAGCGTTATTTGAAGGGACAAGGTACCATGATGTCCTCCAATATAATCATGCTGCGCTGAATCTTCTGATTATCACAAGCGATGCATTCAAAGAAACCCAGTATCAACTGTCAAATAACAGTGCGCTCGCTGTTGATACATTAGGCAATAACGCAGAAAATGTGTTGTCGAACTTAAAGAGATTCATTGAAGAGGTGGAACGTGGAACTGTTGGTTAAGGTTCTATCAACAGTGAGAACAGCCCAAATTGTTGGTGTTGTTCTTTTTTTGCGCGAAAAAATATTAATCATTCAGGATGGAGCGTTGTGATATCCTAGGCAGATGAGGTTTGGCTCGAAGCTATTTTCTCTGCTGGTCACATGTCTCTCTGGTGCTGTTCTTGTTTTTAAGGTAAGTGAATAGGCTTTTAAAGACGACAAGGTAGCCGAGAGGAGAATGGCATGCGATTACAAATTAATAAGGCTGCTGTTATAGGATCAGGTGTGATGGGGTCTGGGATTGCTGCACTACTCGCGAATGTTGGCATTCCCGTGCGACTATTAGACATTGTTCCT
>JAVBKF010000099.1:0-22451 GCA_031554215.1 Caryophanales bacterium | reverse complement strand
GCTAGGCTTCTCTCATTCCCCGCTCGACTTGCATGTATTAGGCACGCCGCCAGCGTTCATCCTGAGCCAGGATCAAACTCTCCATTATTTGTGAACACCTTAGTGTTCTTATAGATCATTTGATTGCTCAAATTTACTTTTGTTTCTTTGTTGAGATGTTTCCATCTCTTGCTTGGCGTTTCGTTTTGTTTAGTTTTCAAAGAGCATTTTGTTTCTTTATCGCTTGCTTCAAAATGACAGCTTATACATAATATCATGTATCTATTTTCTTGTCAACACTTTTTAAAAAAAGTTTTTTTGTGTATCTTCTTTTTATGTACGTGTTTTTTTCGTTTGAAACAACGTTATCTAATATATCATCTTTCAAAAAGGAGGTCAAGCATTTTTTTCGTTTGCTTTTTAAAAGTATGTTATACCTAGGATACATTATCTTTTAAGGTGGGGTCATTCATGTATTCAAGCAAGATTAATAAGATCCGTTCGTTTGCACTGTTCCTAATCTTCGCTGGTTTTATTGTGATGTATGGCGGGATCTATTTTAAAGATCATTTAATCATTGCTTCTGGGTTTTTGTTAGTTGGGGTTTTTGCGATTATCGCCAGTGTTTTGATCTATTTTTGGATTGGCCTCTTATCTACTAAAGCAACTCAAATTGTCTGTCCCAGTTGTAACAAGGTAACGAAGATGCTAGGGAAGGTAGATATTTGCATGCATTGCCGTGAGTCCTTAACGCTAGATAAGCGTTTAGAGGGAAAGAATTTTGATGAAGCTTACAATAGAAGAAACTAATGTTTCAGGTAAATGAAAAACAAAGTAGCTGCAGCTCGTTCTACACTTAGCTGGTAACTACTTTGTTTTTTAATGTATCTCTGCCTTCGTGCATTTAGGACATACGCCGTAAATCTCTAGCCGATGTGTGCTTACTTCAAATCCTGAAAGCCTTGCTGCCACATTTTCTACTGCATCAATTCCTGGGTATTTAAAGTCAACAATCATCCCACATTCTTGACACATGATATGGTAATGCTCATCTGATGCAAAGTCGAATCGACTTGATGAATCTCCATAGGTTAGTTCATTCACGAGCCCAGACTCTTTAAACACGCGTAAGTTGTTATAAACTGTTGCAACACTCATGTTTGGAAATTTTCCTTCTAAGGATTTGAAAATTTCATCTGCAGTGGGATGGGAACGCGACTCAGCCAGAAACTCTAAAATAGCCTGACGCTGCGGAGTCATTCTGACACCTGTTTGTTTTAGAACATCTAACGCTTCTTTAATTTGAAGCATATCGGCAGTCTCCTTTACGATAACACGTTTCTGTTCGTTTTCTATATTGTACATGCGGATTAATTGCCCTGTCAATCAGTTTGAAAAATAATTTTGAATGACTATTAGTTAAGAAAGACTTTAAAGTAACCGGCCTTTTCATTTTATTGAACTGCTTTAAAAATCCAGTGCATTGCCTCGTGCGTTTTAGTACCCTTTTTGATGATCAACCAAGTTAATGGTTTTTTCATGCTCGTTTTTTAAGTAATATCCTAGGTTCTCTTCAAATATCGCAAATGCTCGCGGGAAATAGCCAGCTGAATGGCTGGAGTCATGTGGTGTTATTGTCAGATTTTCTAATTGCCAAAACGGGTGATTTGGTTGTAGCGGTTCTGAGTGAAAAACATCCAAGACAGCCGCAGCCACCTGCTTTTCTGTCAGTGCGTTGATTAATACTTGTTCTTCAAATAAATCACCTCTACCTAAATTCATAAACAGTGCCGTGCTTTTCATTGCAAGGAAATGTTCTTTTTTGAGGAGATTCTTAGTTTCTTTTGTGCTTGGTAAAATAGAGATAATAAAATCTGCCTGAGGAAGCATCTCGATTAGTGAGTCAATTTTGCCTACGTGTTGATAGCCTGTTTCCTGTTTACCTGAACGACTAACGCCAATAACAGTGACAGCGAAAGCTGCGGCCAATTCTGATACTTTTTTTGAAATTGCCCCAGTTCCTAGTAGTAACAGCGTTTTTCCATTGAGCTCTTCAAATGGTAATTTAGCATTCCATTGACTTTGTTGTTGGTTCAAAATCTGCACTTTAAAGCATTTCACGTGGGCTAGCATCATTCCAATTGCATACTCTGCCATTGGAATTGAGTGAACGCCACTTGCATTCGTTACTAAAATAGCTCTTTGTGCTAGCGCTTCAAGTGGCAGTTTGTCAACACCCGCAGAAATGCAACAAAGCCATTTCAATGCGCGAGCTCGTTCTAGGTGCCTCACAGTAAAGTCATCACCAAAAGTAATTAAAATTTCAGACTCTGCTAAGTGAATGTCCGTTTCATCCAGATCCTTTTGAAATATAAATTGGTGCGCCGGATAGGTATCTCTAAGGTGACGCTGCAGTTGTTGTGGCGGCGTTGTTGAGCATAAAATTTTCATTGTTTATTCCCCCTTCAAGTCGGCTACTCCTTAGATTTTAACCAATTTCCTTTCTATTGAACAGCTTTACAGTTTTTTTTGTTAAATTTGTTAGTGATTCGTTTTGAAAAGATCAATGTGGTCGTTTTTTCGTTTGGTATTTTGCTACTATAGTAGCCATCTAATTTATTTGCGTGGTTAAAACCAGAAAAAAAGCTAATTAGTCATTTATAAAAAAAGGGTAAGTCTCTCCTGCCCATAGCACAATACATTAGCTTGTCTTTCTTGTTACTCCACTCCTCTTTTGGGTTATCAATGGAACCTGTTTTCCTGAGGTAGCATATCAACAATCCTCATTAGTTGGTATCGTGCAAAAAGTTTACTCATTCCTGATTGAGGCGCGCTCGTTCATAAATTTTCAACCTACAACATCACTATTTCCTTCATTAGATAAAACTCGTTTGGTGATTAGGGAGTAGATCGATAAACACATATTTACTTTTTTGCTATCGATTTTCATTTCATTTTGCGGTTATCGTTTGGCGAAAATTTTTTTATTAATAGATGGTAAATAGGGGGCTATCGTGGTAAAATTATCAGGAATTTTTATAGAATTGAGGAGAGAAAATGGATCACACAAAATCAATTAAATTACATGAAGAAGCTTTAAAACACATCGTTGGAGGGGTTAATTCACCTTCACGCTCCTACAAGGCAGTTGGCGGTGGCGCTCCTGTGGTTATGGAGAGGGCAAACGGCGCTCATTTTTGGGATGTAGATGGTAATCGTTATATTGATTACTTGGCAGCCTATGGACCAATTATCACTGGGCATGCTCATCCTCATATAACGAAGGCGATTACGAAGGCTGCTGAAAACGGAACGCTTTTCGGTACGCCAACGCCTCATGAGATTAAACTTGCAAAAATGCTGAAGGATGCCATTCCAGGAATGGATAAGGTGCGGTTTACGAATTCAGGTACGGAGTCTGTTATGACGACGATTCGTGTCGCACGAGCTTACACTGGCCGTGATAAAATCATGAAGTTTGCTGGTTGTTATCATGGACATTCTGATTTAGTGCTTGTGGCGGCAGGATCTGGCCCTTCGACACTTGGAATTCCTGATTCCGCAGGCGTACCTAAGAGTATTGCCCAAGAAGTGATTACGGTTCCTTTTAATGACGTTCCTGCTTTTCGGGAAGCCATGGATAAATGGGGAAGCGAAATTGCTGGGGTACTAGTTGAGCCGATCGTTGGTAATTTTGGTATTGTCGAACCGCATCCCGGATTTTTGGAAGCAGTAAATGAGATGACGCATGCTGCTGGTGCACTTGTCATTTATGATGAGGTGATTACTGCATTCCGCTTTAGCTATGGCGGCGCCCAAGATATGTTAGGGGTCACACCTGATTTAACTGCGCTTGGTAAGATTATTGGCGGCGGACTGCCAATTGGTGCTTATGGTGGCAAAAAGGAAATAATGGAGCAGGTGGCACCACTCGGACCTGCGTACCAAGCGGGTACAATGGCTGGAAATCCTGCTTCGATTCTTTCTGGAATTGCTTGCCTGGAAGTGATGCAGGCAGATGGTTTCTATGATCATCTTGACCGACTTGGAGCGAAACTAGCGAGTGGCATTGAATCACTAGCTGCTACGCATGGCATTGAAATTGTCATTAATCGCTTAAAGGGTGCATTTGCAATGTATTTTACAACTGAAAAAGTTGAAAACTATAAGCAAGCTGAAGCGACAGATGGAGAGAAGTTTGCAATCTTTTTCAAGTTAATGCTTGCTCAAGGAATTAACCTTGCACCATCAAAATACGAAGCCTGGTTCATTACTTCTGCCCATACAGATGCGGATATTGAACAGACTTTAGGAGCAGTTGACAATGCATTTAAGGAAATGGCCACTCACTAAGGTTCACATTGGAGCCCGTGTTTTAAAAACAGCTCTCGCGATTGTTATCTCGATTTATGTTGCTAATTTTTTAGATTTAACACCTACCCTTGCAGCGATGGGTGCAATCTTTGCTGTTAAACCTTCTGTGTACCGATCATATTTAAACCTTTTGGAACAGGCGGTTGCCAATATGATCGGGGCGATGGTTGCTGTCATTTTGGTGCTTCTATTCGGTCCTGAACACACACTTTTAATTGGATTTGGAGCGATTTTCACCATTTGGTTTACGAGTCGTTGGAAAAGTGAAGATTATGTTGGTACGGCACTTGTCACAATGCTTGTGATTATGGAAGCACAGGGTGGGAATCTGTTTCTGTTTGCTGCAGAGCGTTACACAAGCATCATGCTTGGGGTAATCGCTGCTTTTGCAATTAATATCCTTGTGCTTCCACCTCGGTATGAGTTGAAGTTTTTTGAAAACTTACTGGACTATAACCGTACGATTTTGTCTTGGATTGGAAAGAAGACGCAGCCAGACATGAAAGTGGTCATTCATCATAAGGATTTTGATCAAATCCGAAAAAAACTGGTTAAGGTTGAGTATCTCTATCACTTATTTTCTGAGGATCGAAATTTTAATATGGATCGCCCAATCAGGAGAAAGAGAAAATTGGTGCTGTATAGAGCGATGATTTCTACTTCACAGCGGGCTTATAATGTGCTTAGAAAGTATCATGCACTTGAGACACAACTGCACATGATGCCGGTTGAATTTCAAGAAGAAGTGGTTCGGCAAATTAAAATTTTGGTAGAGCATCATCAAAATTTTCATCAGAACTTCCGCAAAACAAATGATTGTCATAAAGTGTTTGAGTCAACGAATTTATCTGAGCTGATTAGCCTACTAGGACAACTAAGGGATATCAAGCATCAGGATAGCATCACACTCCTACACATGACCGCACTGACTTCTGCGATGTTTGAGTATGGTGAACATTTACAGCATTTGCATGTTTTATATGAAAGTTTTTACAATTTCCATGATGAAGAAAAAACAGACGCTAGTTCAAATTGAACCGCGCCTGTTTTTGTTTTAGTCTTTTATTTTTGGTTAGACGACTTCGCTAGGATGAAAATCGGTTCAAGTTCTCCATGATCGTAAAGAAATGAGAGGGACGTAATTGGCACATTCCCTTCAGTAAAGAACTTCATTGTAAGATGTGCCAGGATATCATAACCCTGCTCGTTTATGATGTCGGCAATGATCAATACATCTTGATGCGGAACTGCGACTGCCATCGTTCCATGCAATTTGGATTTCATTTGATCAAGGGTATCTGTTAGTAGGATTCTTGATGCATCGTAGCCATCATTGGTACTAACGAAATAGTAATCATTACCGCGCACAGTATCTTTTTTTTCTGAAAAAGGAATGTTACGGAGGTTGGCTAATGCCTGCCGATGGAGCTTTTCCTCTGATAAGCCGCTCTCTTGACATAGTTCTTTGTCGATTAGTTTATACCGATTCCCTAGGTCTAATGCGTAGTAAATGGTTGTTTCAGCAGTATGTGCTGTAACGACAAACGGTTTGCCCGCACGTGATTCTGTTGGAAATGAGGTTGACCGGATAACTGGAAAGATCGCATTTTCGTTCCCCGATAGTAACTCGTCTCCTGATACGCGGAGGCTTTCCTCTACATAATAAGCAATTTCATCTATGGCATGAGATTGATTTTCCTCAAATCTTGATTTAAGTGCATTCAATTCTAGGGTGACTCCTGCACCATTATCTGAATTGATATAGCGCAGGGTATTCTTTTCAGGATCAAATTCCGACGTGAAACGATGCTTGCCTAATTGCCCATCTAACAGGTCTTTGATGTCCATGTGAACCTCCATTTCAAAAAATCATTGGTTCTTAAAAAAACACCCCACTTTTAACAAGTAGGGGGCTATTGAAGGCTTACTGTAATTGATTAATGAAAGCCTCGATTTCATCACGCGTTTTTCGTGAACCATTCACAAAACGGCCAATTTGCTTACCATTCTCGTAGGCAATAAAGCTCGGGATCCCCATCACTTCAAGTTCAACACATAAATCAATATGCTCATCGCGATCAACATATATAAATGTGTACGCAGGATATTCTGCTACTACTTCTTCGATAAACGGGTCAATAAATCGGCAGTCTGAACACCATGTCGCTGAAAATAGTAATATGCTTCGACCGTTGTTAATGACCTCATGGTAATGCTCAACTGATTTTAATTTTTCCATTATAAATACCTCCATGATTCTTGTTATTGTGCAAATTTCACACATGCTATTATGCATTTGTGTTTATACTTCTATTATAACGCACTAATTGTTGGTTGTCTTCACTTTGCCTTTTCTCTCTGCATAAGTGCTAGCTTTCGCTTGCTTTTGTTTGTCTAGTTGCATTCACCACAGGTTGATTTAGTCAATTTCAAGGTTCTTTGTTTCTTTGCCAAGCGTGAGAACTGCTAGAACGCCAACTAGAATAGCTACACAGAAGATCGAAAAGATCAATTGAACGGAGTACCCTCTCGCCCCAAGGTATGGTATGAGCATCGGGCCAATAATACCACCAATTCTACCAAACGATGCTGCCATCCCTACCCCGCTTGCACGGATTTGAGCCGGATATTGTTCTGGCGTATAGGCATAAAGCGCTCCCCAAGCTCCAAGGTTAAAGAATGATAGAAGTGCACCCGAGACAAGGAGCCCAAAAACTTCATCCGCGGCTCCAAAGAAAAATGCACTAATCGCTGTACCCAGTAAAAAGCTTACGAGAACAAATTTGCGACCGGCTCTTTCAATAAGCCAAGCTGCACAGAAATAACCTGGTAGTTGTGCTAGCGTCATGATTAGCACGTACCCAAAACTTGTGATCATGTCAAAGCCTTTTTCTGTCATGACCCGCGGTAACCAGAGAAACATGCCGTAATAGGAAAAAACGACTGCAAACCAAAGTATCCATAGCATAATCGTTGATTGAATATGTCTTTTTGACCAAATGAGCTTTAATTTTTCTGATATTGGTATGGATTGGTTTCTTGCGTTGAATGCTGCTGAGTCTGGTAATTTGCTTCTTAAATAGAGTGCATAGAAGGCGGGAATCGCTGTAATAACCATGACGATGCGCCAACCATAACTTGGAATGATAAAGTAGGCAATTAGTGCTGCGGCTAGCCAGCCTGCTGCCCAAAAGCTTTCAAGTAGGACTACAATTCTGCCCCTCTTTTCTATTGGTGCGTTTTCTGAAACCATCGTTGAAGCAACCGGTAACTCTCCGCCAAGGCCCATGCCGATAAAGAATCGTAGGATCAGAAAGGCTGTGAGTGTGCTCGTGAACGCGGTTAGTCCACTGCCTAAGGAAAATAATAATAGTGTAATGATAAAAACACGCTTCCGGCCGATTTTATCAGCCATAATCCCAAAAACAAGGGCACCAACTGCCATCCCTATTGAATTGACCATCGGTATGAGTCCAGTTTGTTCAATGGTTAAATTCCAATCTTGGCCTAGCGCAACAATAATAAAGGAGAGTAAGCCAACATCCATAGCGTCAAATAACCAGCCTACACCTGCTATGCGTAATAGTTTGTTGTTGGAGATTGCCTGATTCTTTGGCTTTTCATGTAAGGTATTTCCTGTAACGCTCACGATACTCCCTCTTCTCACGGTTCTTGGTTCTTGGTTCTCGGTCAGCACCTTAGGATTGACCTACTTACAACATTTCCATTTTTATCGCGTACCGTGTTGTTCTAGTGGGACAGTTTCGATACTAACCTTTATAACTGCATCTCCATCGAATTTGCCATTTGCATCATATTTTTTGCATCATCTGCCATGTCTGCTCGGTCGGTTGTTGTGGTGATTTTATAGCCACCAATGCCAACGATTAATTCAACATTTCTACGGCTATGTACTTTGGCTAGCAGATAGCCAAATTGGCCATTTTTTGAAAAGGTTTCGTTGATTGTGTAGTCTTCTGCAGCGACCAGGTTTTGATAGAGTAACTGGCTGTCTCTCTTTTCCTCTGGATTAACAAAAACAAGGTATTTTTGCTGACCTTTTCGCACAAGCAAGTTATTCTCACTTTCTTGCTCGAGAATAAATCCTTGCGGAAGAAAGATAGAAATGTCCTGCACTTTATCATCTGTTTGTAATGGCTCTGCCTGAAATGCGCTCTGAGCAGCCTCAATTGTTGCCGCTTCATAATCTATACTCAGTGGTATATAAATGAGCACACCAAGCAGAACGATTAGGAGCACGAACCATTTCCATATTTTTTTTAATGTCATTTTCTCACCTGATTGGTCATCATTTCTTTGAAAATACGATTTCAACAATGATTCTAACGACTATACTAGTCAGCAATCACTTTAAAAAGAACGCTAAGTATCAGTTGTCGGTCTTCCTTTTGTGTTAAGTAACATGATTTAAGAATCAGCTTGTTGCTTGACATGCAAAATGGAGCCTGTTTTGGCGTCTGCAATAAATTGATATTGGACTGCTTGCTTTGCCTGCTTTACAGTGATGCCACCTTGGTAAACATCAAAGTCTAAAACACCGTTATTGAATAGTTCTGGTTTCATTACGATCCATGTTCCTTCTACTGGACCTAGGGTGCGAAATTTCTTCTTTATTTCGTCTAATACATGTTCTGGATCCGCATGCGACACTTCTTCTAAGTAATTGGCAACAGCAAATCCAGTGGTAAATCCAGCTACAACTGCAGCAGCAAACTTCCAATTCATCAAAATCCCTCGTTTCATTTATTTAGCCTCTTATTCAAACAAGATTATACATTGTTTTCGATTGATCAGCTAGTAGTCAGCCTACTTCTTCTTTTGTTTCTTCCCGTTTGATGGCAAATCCTCATTTTTTGAGCAAGCGGTTTTTGTCTCAGATTCTGCAGAGGTTCTATAAATATAGGCGATGTTCTTTCGGGTGCGAAATCGGTTCGTTTTGATACGAGTGAATCATCGTTCTATAAATGTAGGCTTTGTTTTTTCGCATGATTTACTTCTGTCCTCTGCGCTTATTTATCCACAGTCTATCGGCTACTTTGTTCCAAATGTATATTGCCCTTGTACTTTCCTCAGCCTGTATGCGTTGAAGCTGGAGCAGTTATAATAAGGAGATAATT
Source organism: Caryophanales bacterium (assembly GCA_031554215.1). Classification (GTDB taxonomy): domain Bacteria; phylum Bacillota; class Bacilli; order JARBTR01; family JARBTR01; genus JAVBKE01. Next base: position 12,960 of record JAVBKF010000099.1, on the reverse strand, counting down.
GATTTTGGTGCAGTAAGTGGAGCCTTGTGGTCGTTGTCTATTTCCAGCTGTTTCAACCGTTTTTATGGCGGAATCTTGACCCTAGAATTTGTGGCATTTTTTTACCTGGTTTCATGATATACTGTTTATGTTTTTAATAAAAGTACAGTGAGGTCTTACAGTGAGGAAATTATCCTATAAGCAAACCATCGCCATTGGCTTTGCTGTTCTCATCTTGGCAGGGGCAATATTACTCACGTTGCCGATTGCTTCAAAAAGTCATGAGGCAACACCGTTTATGGATGCCCTTTTCACGGCCACATCTGCGGGGTGTGTAACTGGTTTAGTCGTTTATGACACCTATACATATTGGTCGCTTTTTGGACAGCTTGTCATCCTGATTTTAATTCAGGTTGGTGGTATCGGATTCATGATGGTCGCTACTCTGTTCGCGCTTTTGCTCCGAAAGAGAATCGGGCTTACACACCGCGGTTTAATTCAAGAATCGTCAAACACATTGCAAATTGGTGGTGTTGTTCAACTCGCACGATATGTGATTACCGGGACGTTATTCATTGAAGCAATTGGTGCTTTTTTTCTCGCATTTCGTTTCTGTCCGGAATTCGGATTTGTCAAAGGGATTTACTTTTCGATATTTCATTCTGTGTCTGCGTTTTGTAATGCTGGATTTGATTTAATGGGGAGTATCGAACCTAGTTCGTCGGTGACGAGCTTTTCAGATGATACTCTTGTTAATTTTGTTTTAATGGCGCTGATTATCCTTGGTGGCGTAGGCTTTTTCGTTTGGAAGGATGTGTTCCATCACAAATTAAAGTGGCGTTATTATGCTTTGCATACGAAGATCGTTCTTAGCACAACGCTTGCATTGATCGTGATTCCTACCTTACTGATTTTCATTTTAGAAGGTGGCTCTGATTTTGTCAATGATAGTACGGCTGATTCCCTGCTTGCCTCAATGTTCCAAGCGGTTTCACCAAGAACAGCTGGATTTAATTCGGTTGACTTGACGCTGCTCTCGAGTGCCTCTCTACTACTCGTCATTTTCCTGATGATTGTTGGTGGTTCACCAGGATCAACAGCCGGTGGTTTAAAAACAACAACTTTATTCACAGTGATCATGTCAACACTAGCGACGATTAAAAATAAACAGGATATTTCAGTCTTTAAACGGCGATTAAATGAAAGTATACTAAAGAGAGCTGTTGCGATTACTGGTATCTATATGCTTGTTGCGATGTTTGCTATTTTTACAATTAGTAGTATTCAGGATTTTCCGATGGAAGAGATTGTTTTTGAAGTGTTTTCTGCGATTGGAACGGTCGGGATGACGCTCGGAATTACACCTGATTTGTCTACGATTCCACAGTTGATAATCATGTTCTTAATGTTTTTTGGCCGAATTGGTGTGCTGACTATTGCCTTATCGTTTGTCCATGCTGAGCCATATGTACCAGTTCGATATCCAGAAGAAAAAATTATGATTGGGTGATGAAGTTGAAATCGGTTTTAATTATTGGCGCTGGTCATTTTGGCCGCCATTGCGCATTAAAGTTTAATGAGATTGGAAAAGAGGTCATGGTGGTAGATAGTTCGGAGGACCGGATTAAAGAACTGATGCCGACGATAACGAATGCGGTGATTGGCGATTGCACAAGAGAAGATGTTCTTCGTACACTTGGCGTCAATCAGTTTGATCTTTGCATTGTCGCCGTCGGGGGTGATCACTTTGGTTCTTCGCTCGAGGTCACTTTACTGCTTAAAGAACTCGGCGCAAAGTATGTCATTGCCAAGGCTACACGAGATATCCATGAGAAATTCTTGCATCGTAGCGGTGCTGATGAAGTCATTTATCCCGAGAAGATGATGGCGGAAAAATTGGTGATGCGTTATAACGCAGCTAATATTTTCAATTATATTGAGTTAAATCCTGATTTCTCTGTGCTTGAGGTTCCTGTTAATCGTTCATGGGTCGGCAAGACTGTTGGGGAACTGGATGTGCGTTCTAACTTTCATGTGAACATTTTGGCCACGAAGGTCGGCGATGTCATTGTCCCTTTGACGAGTCCAAGTCACCGCTTTACCGCTGGAGAACATTTATATTTATTTGGCAGAACGACAGATGTGATGAAGTTATTGGATAAGTAAGGGTACTATTCTTGCATTGACATTGGATAGGTAGCAGGTAGGCCCAGTCAAAGTGATGTAGTTTCACTAGAGCCCGCCCAGGCAGTTTAATAGTTGACAAAGAATCACGATCTAGCAGGAAATGGCAACTGATAACGTTCATTCTACTAGCACGCTTCTTAACAATTGACACTTCCCATTATTGGGAGGTGTTTTTTTAGTCAGGATTAATGATCGAATGATTTGTAAGAGTGGCACGGGCATGAATGTGATTGTCTTTTATTCCAGCACTTACCGCGTTCAGATATTCTATGCGATTTGGACACAAATAATCGGACGCTTCATCTGATAGCCGCCCGAGTTAAGTACTTGTAGATTTCGCTATGATAGGTCAACATACGTACCTGCCCGTAGTTTTTCAGCAATTTCATCAATTTTTCTGAGACGATGATTAAGACCGGATTTACTGATTGGCTCGGAACTTATAAACTCGCAAAGCTCCTTTAGAGGTGCCTCTGGGTACTCAACACGCACTCTTGCCACTTCTTGCAATCGTTCCGGTAGCGCTGATAGACCAATTCTCGTGTCGATTAATTTAATGTTGTCGACTTGGCGTCCGGCTGCATGGACAATTTTATTAATGTTCGCATTATCGCAATTGGCAAGCCGGTTCGCGGAGTTACGCAAATCTCGAATAATCCTGACATCCTCGAAGTGTAGCAATGCGTGGTAGGCTTCAACAACCGTTAGGAACTCAGATATTTTCTCAGCTTCTTTGATATAACAAATGAACCCCTTTTTTCTTTCTAATGTTTTGCTATTCAGATCAAAATGCTCTAGTAGCTGATGAAGTGAGTCATTATGTTGCTCATATAGTGAAAAAATCTCTAGGTGGTATGCTGATGTTTCTGGGTTATTAACCGAACCGCCGGCTAGAAATGCTCCTCGCAAATAGGCGCGTTTGCAACAATCCTTTTCGACTAGTTGACGATTAATTTCATGGACGATTGAAAAGTCTGCCTTAATGATTTGCAGTTTTTCGAGCACTTCTTTTGAGCGATCAACTAGCCTGACAATATAGACATTGTTCTTCTTGAGCTTCATTTTCTTTCGGACGAGTAGTTCGGCCCGAACTTGAAATTGTTCCTTCAGTAGTGCATAAATTCGTCTAGCAATAGCCGCATTCTCACTTTGAACGTCAACAACAATCTTCCGATTTGAGAAGGATACAGAGCCATTCATGCGAATTAAAGCAGATAGTTCTGCAAGTTCGCAACAACTATCTGTTTCAAGGGATGTAAGTTCTTTTTTGGTTTGTGATGCAAAAGACATGTTTGTTATCCTTCTCAATTTATTTAATCAAATCGTTTAAAATCTGTGCAATTTTGATGGCGTTATGACGAACGGTGCCATCTTCTATCGTAACAATTGCATCTTGAATAATATTTAGTTTCATTTCCTGTAATTTTAATATGTCCATTTTTACGGGCTCACCGTATTCTTCTTGGTATTGTTCAATCATTGGCGTTGGTACTTCTTCATCATTGATGAGAATTGTGTTGACACAGTCGAGCCCTGAGTGATCAAGCACTGCTTGCATGTGATCGCTTGCGGTGTAACCAAGTGTTTCCCCGTTCTGGGTCATCACATTACAGATGTAGACTTTCTTTGCATTCGACCGACATATGTATTCTCTTATCGTTGGAACGATCAGATTTGGAATGATGCTTGTGTAAAGGCTGCCTGGCCCTATGACAATTAAGTCAGCTTCTAAAATCGCTCGTTTAGCCCTACTGATTGGCAAGATATCGTCTGGTGTTAGAAAAACACGTTTAATCTTTTTTCCGGCCTTTGGTATCGCTGATTCACCTGAAACGATTGTGCCGTCATCCATTTCTGCATGTAGAACGATACTACGATTCGTCGATGGTAACACTCTTCCCTTGACGTTCAGTACTTTGCTCATCTCGCGCACACCAGTATTAAAGTCACCAGTAATGTCGGCCATAGCCGCGATGAAGAGATTACCGAGTGAATGACCAGCAAGATGCCCCATTGAGCTCTCATCAAAACGGTACTGAAATAGTTGTTCTAGTAGTGGTTCAACATCTGAAAGCGCTGCAATCACATTGCGAATATCCCCAGGCGCCGGGATGCCAAGTTCTTCTCTGATCCGCCCAGTACTACCACCATCGTCAGCAACTGTGACAATAGCGGTAATGTCAAAATCATATCGTTTGAGTCCTCGTAGTAGCACTGAAAGACCTGTGCCGCCGCCAAGAACAACTATTTTCTTTTTGTTCACTTTCATGACGCACCTCTTCTTCTCTAACCATAACGCTTAATCATTATGAAATCAATGCTTTCAGGTTACTCATGAAGGGTAAGCTTCTTTTTCATAATATCTCGATGGGAAATATGTGTGGTATAGTCGCTTGAAAAGTGTTTTTGCAAAATTTCTGCAATGGTAACGGAACGATGCTGACCACCAGTACAACCAATGGCAATTACGAGTTGTGATTTTCCTTCTTTCTCGTACAAGGGTACAACGAAATCAAGCATATCCACGAGTTTCCTCGTAAAAGTTTGCGCTATGTCTGATTCCATAACATATGAAGAAACTGCCAAATCAAGCCCTGTTTGCGGGCGTAATTCATGTAGATAAAAAGGATTCGGCAAGAACCGGACATCAAAGGCTAAGTCTGCATCAATCGGAATTCCGTGCTTGTAGCCAAATGAGGTAACGAAGATTTGAAAACCCTTTTCTTTTCCGCTACCAAATTGCGCAATCACTTTTTCACGTAATTGTTTTGGAGATAAATTGGACGTGTTATAGATACTCCTAGCCATCCCTTTTAAGTCGGTTAGTAAATTTCGTTCCTGTTCAATCCCCTTGAGTACGAGGTCGTTAGGCGATAATGGGTGGGCACGACGCGTTTCCTTGTACCGCTTAACCAGTGTTTCATCATCTGCATCTAGAAATAATATCTGCATATTAAATGAACTGGAGTTTTGTATCCTTTCGAGGACAGGGGTTACTTGTTCAAAAAAGTCGCGGCCACGGAGGTCCATGACAACAGCCATACGATTATGGTCGCTATTGGTTTTCATTGTATTGATAAATTCTGGTAGTAAAGTCGGTGGTAAGTTATCAACACAAAAGTATCCTAAGTCTTCAAAGCACTGTACCACGACTGTTTTGCCAGCACCGGACATGCCGGTTATAACAACTAATTGATTGTTTGCTGAATTGTCTACCACTTCAATCACTCCCTTGTTATAATGATGAATCTGTTAGGGATGGCTTAATGGTAGGCATAGCGAATGTCCAGAAGTTGATAGTCTTCTGTATAGGTGACTACGCCTATCATTAGCCCATCCCCATTTAGCGCATGATCTAATATGACTTGATCACCTTCAGCCATCGGTAGTTTGGTTAATGTACTGATTTCTTGCCAACGAAGCTTTCCCTCTACATTTTCTTCAAGCTCAACACCTGTCGCCTTATTTGCAAAGAAATTGTAGAACATCCATTGATCAACGACTCGGTCGTCCTTTTTTATGACAACGGTAAAGAGACTACTGAGCTTTGGTTCAATCAAGGTTAGACCCGTTTCTTCTAAGAACTCCCGGCTACAGGCCTCAGCAATCGTCTCATACTGTTCAACTTTACCACCAGGCGCGACCCACCAGCCGCGTCTAAATTTATTGAGTAGGAACGCCTTATTGTCTTTAATAAATAAACAATTTGCCACTTGTTGCAAAAAAAACACCAGCTTTCTCGTTGGGGTCTAGACTATATCATCAAGGGAAGACCTACGCTATCCAGTTTAAAATCCTGTTAATAGGCGTAGGTCACACTGATGTTATTTGAACTGTTTGATGTAAATTTCGCTTTCATCTACTATTTTCACAGTCGAGGTCATTTTCACAAACTGAATACTTCTTGGTACCATGCCTCGCATCAATAGGCTTCTGAGGCTTCTAGTTCTTCAACAAACTGCTGTGCAAACTGAGCGGCGATACTACCATCACCTGTAGCGGTAACAATTTGTCGCAGTGTTTTCTCACGTACATCACCTGCTGCAAAAATACCAGGGACTTTTGTTGTCATGTTCTCGTCTGTCACAACATAACCCTTTTGATTCAGTATTCCGAGAGCCTCAAACGGTTTTGTAAGCGGGTCCATCCCAACAAATACGAAGAGACCTTCTGCTTTCATTTCTGTTTCGGTGTCGTCTTTCACGTTTTTAACGGTTACAGATGAGACTTTTTCTTGACCATTGACACTTGTGATCACTGAATCCCAAAGGAAACTGATTTTTTCATTAGCAAATGCACGATCTTGAATGATTTTCTGTGCACGCAATTTATCACGGCGATGAATGATGGTAAGCTTTGAAACAAAACGTGTTAGGAAGATCGCTTCTTCAACTGCAGAGTCTCCACCACCAACGACTACGATTTCCTTGTTTTTAAAGAAAGCACCGTCACAGACTGCACAGTAAGAAACACCTCTACCGCCAAGTTCTGTTTCACCTTGCACACCAAGATTTCGGTGCTCAGCACCAGTAGCGATGATAATTGTTCTTGTTTTGATCTCTTTTGACCCTGCTTTAATCGTTTTGTAGGATTCACCATCAATGACTTCTTTCACGTCACCATAAGCGTATTCTGCCCCAAACATTTTCGCGTGTTCAAACATTTTGTTTGATAAATCTGGTCCTAGGATACTTTCATATCCGGGATAGTTTTCAATCGCTTCTGTGTTAACCATTTGTCCACCAGGCACGCCTCTTTCGAGAATTAACGTGCTCATATTGGCACGTGAAGTGTACACTGCTGCGGTTAGACCTGCTGGTCCTGCTCCAATAATCGTTACATCATAAATTTTTTCCTCTGTCATTTTAACTCCTACTTTCAAATTTTTTATAAGTAATTTAAGACTTATCCCTCATCGGAAAATTCAATTCCCAAGGTGGTGTTTCTGCGTACTCTCTAAATTTCTTCCCAATAAATTTGAAGATACGATTCGCTTCTTCCTCATGGCCAGCATGAAACGCTGATTTTGCGAACCAAAAGTGATAGTTATAGTCACTCAGTTGATCATAGGATTCGTAATATTTAAACCATTTGTAGGCAGCTTTATACTCGCCTGTCACTGCGAAGGTGACCGCCAACCGATCTGCTTGTTCGACGTTGACTGGACGGATTTTTTTCAATTTTTCTAGTATCTGAAAAGCTTTTAATTCGTTACCGTTTTTCAGGTAAATGGAATAAACATTGCATAAGGCATGAAGATTGGTTTCATCAGCAGTAATGATTTGTTGCAATACTTCGACTGCCAAGTCCTCCTGCTCTGTGTAAAGATAACAAACTGCTAAATTGTTGTAAGCAGGCCAGAATCCCGGGGATTTCTCGATTGATTTACGGAAAACCTCAATGGCATCTTGGTAAGATTCTTCGTTCATCAGTCTTGTCCCGAGTTCAAGTTGATGCAAAGCTGACTCATCATAGTCTAGTAAGGTGTCATCAATGGCATCTGATTCAAGAAATTCAAGTATTTCTTCCGCTTCGAGCAATAAATCGTCATCGACTTGGTACCGCTCAACGAAGAACACTAATTCTTCTGCGGCTCCGTTAAAGTCGGAAAGACCAAATAAGTTTCTCCCTAAATAGAAGTGACAATCCAGCCCTTCTGCTTCGGACTTCACCAATTGATAGAGTATCTCGTTCGATTCCTCGTGCAGTCCAACCTGTGAAAGAGACACTGCTAATCTCTTTTTCACTTCTGTTTGGCTCTTATCTATTGCATATACTTTTCTCAAATAGTGCGTTGCTTTAGCAAAATCACCTTCGATAAAATAACGGTTGCCCTTTTCGGTATAGTGCTGGACCGAGTTGGTAAATGTTACGATTTTCTTATTCATTTCTGCTCCATCTTCTTCAACTTAACGATAATTAGTATAACATAAATTAGTCAACAAAATAAGTAGTTTGTCTCTACCATAAACCCCTTGAAAGCAGTTTGGAAATTTTTGTGATTAGAGCTAAAGGTAGGGCTAGCATGCTCGCTAATAGCTGACCAATTCTAGATTCACCAATGCCGAAACCACTTGCAACAGGCAGGTTCTTACCTCTTCTAAGGAAAAAGCATCTATAAAAAAAACGCTCCAATTAGATGAGCAGCATGGACTGGCTGCACGTCAACAGGAGCGTATGAACCATTTTATTTTATTCGCTTTTCATCTAGCTCAGATTCTCAGGACCAAATTACCTACCCACATTTCAGCTTGTTTTATGATTTAGGAGCCCTGGTGATTGATTCAAACTGACCTTTATGGGCACCATTGCAATAGGGCATGTTCTTTGACTGTCCACATCTGCATAGGCTAACAGGATTCTTTGCCGGCATGATATTTCCTTCACCATCACAGAGCTCGATTTCACCATTAATCAGTAGTGGACCATTATCATTTACTTTTATTTGTACTTTTGTCACATTTCCACCTCCTCTTCATTCTTTTAGCGTACCTGATAGATTCACTGATTTCAATATCGCATGAGCTTATTTCCATCCATGATGTAAACTTAGCGTACTCATTATCAGAAATGCCTGAAACACCTCTGTAAACATGACTGTCCCCTATGATGAATGATTGTTGTTGTAAAATTACGCGGTCCGCATAGCGATTCTTGTACTGAGTTCCCTGGCTAAAATAAAAAGCGATCAACTAGGTTCTTAGAGTGCCTAGTTGTATCGCTAATGATGGATGTTTGAAGTGATGCCTTTCGGTAGCCTTGTCGTACCGCTTCAATTGTTGACAAATCATAAGTTTCTTTGGGTAGCTAGAGCCTTATACCAATCTTCATGATTACTCTTCAATCGTTGATAAATCGCCTGTTGGTAGCCCTAGCTCAGTGGCTTTGAGTACGCGGCGCATGATTTTCCCACTGCGTGTTTTTGGTAATTTTGGTACAAAGGCTATTTCTCGTGGATACGCATGGGCTGCTAGGTTATGCTTAATGAATGTAGCAATGTCTGTTTTTAATTCCTCTGAAGGTTCAAAGCCTTGGCGTAGTGCAATAAACGCTTTGATAATTTCACCGCGAATTGGATCTGGTTTACCGATTACGCCTGCCTCTGCAACGGCTGGGTGTTCGATTAATTTGCTCTCAACCTCAAAGGGTCCAACTCGTTCCCCAGCTGTCATAATCACATCATCAATCCGCCCCTGAAACCAAAAATAGCCGTCTACATCCTGATAGGCTGAATCGCCAGATACATACCAAGTATCATTGACAAAATAGCTCTGGTATTTTGCTTCATTGTTCCAGATGGCTTTCATCATTGAGGGCCAGCCTTTTTTAATCGCTAAATTGCCCATCACGTAAGGGGCAACGAGATTCCCATCATCATCAATAATTGTCGCCTCAATTCCTGGCAACGGTTTCCCCATTGATCCAGGTCTAATCTCCATCGCAGGATAGTTGCAAATGAGTTGTGCACCTGTCTCTGTCATCCACCAAGTATCATGGATTCGGTGGCCATACACTTCAAGTCCCCATTTGATGACTTCTGGATTGAGCGGTTCACCGACACTGAGCACATGCCGAAGGCTGCTTAAATCATATTGGCTAACAACCGTTTCTCCTACGCTCATGAGCATCCGAAACACGGTTGGTGCACTATACCAAACTGTCACTTGATGGGTTTCAATCATTTGGTACCACCCGTTTGCCGTGAATCGTCCGCCAACGACCAGTGAGGTAGCACCATTCAGCCAAGGCGCAAACATTCCGTAGGAAGTGCCCGTTACCCAACCAGGATCGGCTGTACACCAATATATATCGTCTTCTCTCAGATCAAGCACCCATTTCCCGGTTTGGTAGTGCTGAATCATGGCATTATGTGCATGCAGTACGCCTTTCGGCTTCCCCGTTGAACCCGATGTGTAGTGAATGATCATCCCATCACTTCGGTCAAGCCATGCTATCTCAAACTGATCACTCGCTAGTGATAGACTTTTTAGAAAATCAATCTGCGTTTCTGCAACTACCTCACAATCACCGACAATCAAAACATGCTTTAAATAAGGAAGGTCTTGAAAAGGGATTCTATCAACGAGTGCAGCTGTGGTCACAATAGCCACTGCCTCACTATCCGCTAGCCGGTCCCTAACAGCCGCTTCCATGAATGCCTCGAATAGCGGTCCGACAATCGCGCCAATTTTCAGTAATCCAAAGGTTGCAAAATACAATTCTGGGATGCGTGGCATAAACAGAAAAACGCGGTCACCCTTTTCAATACCGACTTCCGTGAAAACATTTGCAGCCCGGTTGGAAGCCTTCTTTAGATCAAGATAGCTATAGTTTTCTGAGCGGCCTTCATCTTGATAAATCAATGCTATTTTGTCCTGTCGTTCTGATTCAGCATGACGATCAATGCATTCGTAAGCCATATTAACCTTCCCCGTACTTGCCCAAGAAAACGCTGCCTCTGCATCTTGCCAATTGAATTGTTTCACTGCTTCATCATAATCTGCTAGTTGATAGTTTCCCGGTATAACCTTCAGCGTTTCACTCTGCAAGATGAAATCCTCCCTAGTTCATTTTTTCGCCCCTATAGTCTATTCGTAGGTCATGCTGAATATGCCTATTATTTAAATGGTTCTTGCTTTATTGTGGATAAGGAGCTTATTTTCTGAGATGGCGTGTAGGGAGGATTTTGCAAAGTGATAGGCTGTTTTTTGCTAGCTGTCGTGATGAATGCTGTTCGCCGGCAAACTGATATCTAGTTAGTTACAGCATTTCAGGGGACAGCATGACACGCTAACAAAATGAGTACGAAAATGGCTGCACCACACCAACATCCTACTAGATACTGAACGGATGTTGGTGTGGTGCAGCCATTATTGAATAGACGACCTAGGTTGTTCCCAGCCTACGTTTAGTGGTGCCGTACATCAACTAGAAGCCCATAACGGTGACCGTTCAATATCGAATGCAAGCTGATAAAGCATATCTTCTCGTCCTTTTGGAGCAATAACTTGAACACCAAGTGGCATACCTTGCTTTGTTTGATGCGTCGGCAAACTGATTGCTGGTTGCCCAGTTAAATTGGCAAACTGGGTAAATGGTGTATAGGTAAGACTCGGTAGGAACATGTCGTAGACAAATTGACGCTGATCAGCAATCGGCAACGTGCGAACACGCTGGATTATTTCCCTCTCCTCATCTGCCGTCTGCATCAATTCACCAACTTTTGGCGCTATATCTGCCGTTGTTGGCGTAATCAATAGGTCATATTGAAGATGGAAAGAATGCATTTGAGCAGCGATATTATCCCATGTAGCAAGGCTTCTTGTAAATTCAACCGCTGAAATATTGAAGCCAACTTGAGACAATACCCAAGTCACAATATCTAAACTTTCCGGGTTTGCCTTCCTCCCGATGGCTTCTTCTACATATAGTAAATCAGAAGCCATTTCCCCGCAGTTCATCAGATAGTAATCTTTCATGAGCGCGACACCATCAAAGGGAAATGGCACTGCTTCGATCGTATGCCCCTGCTGCTCTAAATAGCGAACGATACGATGAACGGCTGTAACCGCCTCCTTATCAACAGGCGTACCGACTGGTGATGTGGTTGTATAGCCAATCGTATATCGCTGTTTGTTTGGACGATGCGCTAAATGAGCCATGCTACCGGCTAGAGGGGGTGCTTGAAAAGCAGCGGCTGGCTGCATGACAGCCAGCGCATCAAATAGAAGCGCATTGTCACGTACCGTTCGTGTGAGACCGAAATCAATTGCCGCACCGTGCCACTGACGACCAATTCCCGGACCAACTGGCATTCTTCCTCTTGTTGGTTTTAATCCAATGAGACCTGTAAACGAGGCAGGAATCCGGATGGAGCCACCACCATCACTGGCACCAGCAATCGGGACAATCCCAGCCGCGACACTTGCTGCTGCTCCCCCACTTGATCCACCCGGAGAATGATCAAGCTGACAAGGATTTCTAGTCGCCCCGTACAATTTATTTTCGGTAATATTACGTAGTCCGAATTCAGGGGTATTGGTATGCCCAATGATGATGAATCCAGCTGCCCTGAGTTTGTCGACAAAATAGGCATTTTGCGTTGCAAACTGATTCGCCATCAACACGGAGCCACAAGTGATTTTCTGCCCCTCTAGCTTCTGTGAGATATCTTTAATGAGAATCGGCACGCCTGCGAACGGCACACCCAGATTTGACAAGGCTTTTGCCTCCGACATAGCGAATCCTTCATACGTTCTGACAACAGCGTTCAGCTTTGGATTTAGTTTAGCCACCTGCAGAAAAGCAATTTGAACAAGTTCTTCAGCTGAAACTTGCTTTGTTCTAACAAGGTTAGCAAGCCCAGTCGCATCGTGCTCTATGTAAGTTGAACATTTCATTGCCATTCCCCTTTTTACTTGGATTTGCGCGACCTTCTGTATAATCAGTTCAAACAGATGTGAAAATTACTGCTCCGCTTGACAGATTCTCCCCCTTTATAGAATACCATCATCGGTCAGGGAAAGAGCGTACTAAGCATTCTAGAAACTACGCGTCTTATCGACTTTTTCGCTTCCACCACCTTCATGTTTGCAACCCCGCGACTCCTCTAATTTGAGTACATTTGCTAGATGAACACTCTTTAGATGGGATGTCTGATTCAGATTACAGGTCAAACTAGTTCGTTGCCACTCGCGGGTACCGCCCGAATTTCAGGCCAAACTTCATATAAAAAACACCCAGAATCCTGGGCGCGTGCAAATAAGTTCAACTGTACAATGTACCATTCTCCAG
>JAVBKF010000153.1:0-16851 GCA_031554215.1 Caryophanales bacterium | reverse complement strand
GCTAGGCTTCTCTCATTCCCCGCTCGACTTGCATGTATTAGGCACGCCGCCAGCGTTCATCCTGAGCCAGGATCAAACTCTCCATTATTTGTGAACACCTTAGTGTTCTTATAGATCATTTGATTGCTCAAATTTACTTTTTTGTTTCTTTGTTGAGATGTTTCCATCTCTTGCTTGGCGTTTCGTTTTGTTTAGTTTTCAAAGAGCATTTTGTTTCTTTATTTCGTCGCTTGTTTTGGCGACTTAAATAATATACCATGGTCGTTTAAAAGTGTCAACGGTTTTCTTTCATTTATTTTCATCTTTTTTTCCAAGACTGTGGAAACGCCTGTTTTAATAGGGTTTTCAAAGAATAAAATGTTGAATAATCAGTAGGGCACCAACACCAGGAACCCCTAGAACGCAAACGACCGCTGATGTGTATTCATTGATTGCAATAGTAAAACCATATTTGTTTCCTATTAGGTTAATAAGAAAAAGAAGCCCTACACCAACGATTAATCTTTTTAGTAACCATGTCGATTTCGTTAATAGTAGTACGACAAGTATGAGTATCCCGATGATGATAACCTTTTGATCCAAGAAAAAATCCCCCCTACTATAGTTGGTCTCTTTATTCTATGACGTTTGTCTACTAGAATAGAACCTACTATATAGAGAAGAATTAATTGTTGTGCTTAGAAATTATGATCACGCAAAATTCTTTCTACTTATAAGTAGCTTTTGCATTTAGGTTTCTTATTTTTGCTTCGTGAAATAGGTAGAAGTATTTAATTTCAAACAACTTTGTCTCTACTTCAAATTCTTTAGTAGGAGAGAAGGTTATTTCAGCTAGATTTTTTTGCCTTTTCCATTTTTCCCTCAATGCGTTGATTTCCAGCACTAGTTTTTCATCGTATTTTTGTCGTAGGGTTTTCTTTTTAGAAAAAAACACGTTTGACACACTCCCGTTTTAAAGTTCTCTTCTACCTTCCATTGCTTTAGAAAGCGTCACTTCGTCCGCGTATTCTAGGTCACCGCCCACAGGTAGTCCGTGCGCTAATCTTGTTGTTTTGATACCGGATGGCTTTAATAATTTAGAAATGTACATTGCCGTTGCCTCGCCTTCGACATTCGGATTCGTCGCCAATATCACTTCTCCTATTGTGTCATCCTGCAAACGTTGCAGTAGGCTAGCGATATTAATATCGTTAGGACCGATACCTTCCATTGGTGATATACAGCCTTGGAGAACGTGGTAGAGTCCGGTGAATTCGCGCATTTTTTCCATAGCAATAACGTCTTTCGATTCTTGAACAATGCACAGGACTGTTTGGTCGCGGTGATTATCAGTACAGATAATGCAAGGGTCTCGATCTGTGATGTGACCACAAACAGTGCAGTAACTTAGGTCTCTTTTGGCATTGACAAGTGCCTTAGCAAATTCAACGACTGTATCTTCTTCCATGTTTAAAACAAAAAAGGCAAGTCTTGCAGCTGTTTTGGGGCCGATTCCTGGCAATTTTGTAAATCCATCAATTAATTTTGTAATGGGTTCGGGATAATACATGTTCGCTCCTATTTGCTTTGTTTAATGATTGTTTTGTGACAATTAAATAAGCCCTGGTGGTAAGTTTAGTCCTTTTGTTAAATCACCCATCGCTGAGTTTGATGTGTCTTCGACTTTCTTTATGACATCGTTTGTTGCAACGACAATCAGGTCTTGTAACATTTCAATATCGTCAGGATCTACCACCTCGGGTTTCAAGTTAATTCGTAATACCTCTTTGTTTCCGTTCATAACAACGGTTACCATTCCGCCACCCGCAGTTGCTTCAAATTCCTTTTCTCCAAGTTCTTCTTGTGCTTTCTCCATTTGTTTTTGCATTTTCTGCATTTGTTTCATCATATTTTGCATATTACCTGCATTCCCCATGTTACCCATATTTCTTTTCATGATTATTTCCTCCATTTGATTGATATTGTTTGAACGAATGTGTGCTTCCTTCGAGGTTATTCTTCTACTACTTCAACTAGTTCTTCGCCAAATAAGCTTTTCGCTTTGGCGACTAGTGGTTCCTCCAAGGTGGTTTTCTTTTCTACTGGCTTTTTCTTTTGCGTTTGTAAAAAGCGTTCTCGTTCTTTCAGCCATTCTGATTCTGTGACCGGCAAAATTGTTTCATATTGTACGCCGGTCTTCTCTTGTAAGACTGTGGATAGCCTTCCAATAAACTCTTCACTACGCATCGCCATTTTCAGGTGAATATCATGTGTAAATTTTAACACAAATGCGTTTGCTGATACAGCAATCGGTTCTGCTTCATCCAGTAATGCAGATTTACTTTGGCTATCTGGGAAACAACTTTCTTTGATTTCTTGCCAATGATTCAGAATGCGTTCTTTGTCCTGCTTGGTTGCATGAATGAGTATCTCGCTTAATGCAGTTCTAGAAATTGGTACTCTTACTTCTGGTTCTGGCGTTCGTGTTTGAACTGCTCCAACAGCGGCCGACTGCACGGGTGCTTTTTTTAGGTGCCTTACTTCATTTTCAAGTATGTCAATTTTATCAATGAGTGTTTGTATTGTTTCACTGGACATTTGATCAGGTGCGGTAGTTGGTTGTGATAGTTTCACAAAGAGAACTTCTAGATAAATCCGTGGGTGAAGCGACCACTTGATTCCTTGAAGCGCTTGATTCCACTCATCAATGTAGCGATATAGCTCAGTAGCTGGAATTTTGTCTGCCAACCGCTTTAACCCTTCATCGATAAATAAACCCGATTCTGTGCTCACTTGTGCCAAAAGCATATCTCGGTAGTAAAAAATGAGTTCTTCAACGAGCCGCAGTGGGTCTTTTCCGGATTCAAATGCCTTATTTAAATTTTCTAAGGCATCTATAACGCGCTTTTCGTAGACTGCTTCCGTTACTTCTGCAAGGAATGCTCCCGAGACGGAGCCAGTAATTTCGAGCGCATCTACCTCCGTCACTTTATCAGCACTGTATGATATTGCTTGGTCAAGTAGGCTGAGCGCATCACGCATACCACCTTTGGCTGCACGTGCAATAATTTGCAAAGCCGCTTCATCATACGCAAGACCTGTCCCATCCATAACTGTTTTCATTCTAAAGATGCTGTCTTCAACTGTGATTTGTTTAAAATCATAGCGTTGACATCGAGAATGGATCGTTAATGGAATCTTGTGTGGTTCGGTGGTTGCTAGAATGAAAATTACATGCTCTGGGGGCTCTTCAAGTGTTTTCAACAGGGCGTTAAAGGCACCTGTTGAGAGCATGTGAACCTCATCAATAATGTAAACCTTATATTTCGCTGATGATGGAACGTATCTGACTTTCTCGCGAAGGTCACGAATCTCTTCAACGCCATTATTGGAGGCAGCATCAATTTCAAGCACATCTGCAAATGAGCCATCCATAATGGCGAGGCATGATGGACATTCATTGCAGGGTTCTTCTACTGGGGCTTTTTCACAGTTTACTGCTTTGGCAAATATCCTTGCTGCACTTGTTTTCCCTGTACCTCTTGGGCCTGAAAATAGATAGGCGTGTGAAATTTTTTGCTGTGATAAGGCGTTTTGTAGCGTCTTTGTGATGTGTCTTTGCCCAACAACATCTTCAAAAGTTTGCGACCGCCATACACGGTATAGAGCTTGGTATGCCATTTTAACCGTCATCCCTTTTGTATAATCTTCATCTATTATATCGTATCGTGAGAAAAATAAAAGGCACCGGAAAAATTTTCACTCTGCCTGACGAATTAATTTGTTATTTGTTGCTACAATTGCATCCTAAGTTGAAAAAAATAAAAAACATTCAAGTGAGTGTTTGTATAAGAACTTCAGCTAGGCTGATCTGCGGCACATGGAAGGTCTCCCTTAATGCTGCTTCCTTCCGGACCTGACATGGTTCGAGAGTTCCCATTGCACAGGACCCAGCTGAAGCTCTTATACAAAATCATTTAAATGTTGCGAGTGTTATTATACAACCAAATCCCCAAGAATGCAAACATTTCATTATGTTAAATGCACTATCAGTTGTACCGGTTGCAAGTTTTATTTATTCTGCGACACTTATGGACCCAATTTCTGCTACTGGTTAAATAAATAGTAGAGGAGAACGCAGACATTTGATGCTTCTACTCCTTTATTAGACATGAAAAATCGTGGTAAGGAAGGTTTGATTGTATCTATTGTATTCAGTTTAGTAAACAGTTTGCGGTCTCTGGTGCTTCATATTCGTGATGCTATCCTTTTGAACTCTTTATTATTTGAGTGTTCTACGTTGGTTGTTTCATTGCTTCCTTAAGGCCTTATTCTGCCTTTTTACAACCCTAATTTGTTTAAAAAAGTCACTTAGTACCTGCCCGCATTCCTCAGCTAGTAGTCCAGCACTGACTTCGCAATGGTGATTAAATCTACTGTCTTGTAGTAAATCCATCAATGTTCCAGCACATCCTGCTTTAGGGTCGGTTGCACCATAAACTACCTTTGAAATCCGTGACATAATGATTGCCCCAGCACACATCGGGCATGGTTCTAATGTGACATATAATGTCGCATTTTCCAAACGCCATGAGCCAACAGCTTTACAGGCCTCACGAATTGCTAATATTTCAGCATGTGCTGTTGCATTTTGTTGACTTTCACGTAGGTTGTACGCAGATGCAATGATTTGATCGTCAATGACAATCAGTGCTCCGATAGGCACCTCGCCAATCTCTCTCGCTTCTTTTGCAAGCGCAATGGCTTGGGTCATGTATTCATGATCAGTCATTGGTTCAAACCCCACTTTAGTTTTCTAAAATTGTATACACTTCAGTCTACTAGACCTCTTTTGTGTTTTCCTGTTTCTACGATACCCGGTTCGCTATTTAGCTTCTTATCTTTTTGTCAATTTCAATTGTACTTCGTCCCGTGACTTGTTGCTGCCTGCCATGTTCGGGAATTCTATTTCTATTTCCAAGTCGCCAAGCACTTCTTCGGAAATGTCTTTTCTTGTTTCTTCAATATGTATTGTATATAAATTGAAAATATCATTATTCTTGTAATCAATTAGCCATTTTCCATTACGTTCCCATCGCCCAGTTTTGTTCATCTCAACTACGAAAGTCATTGCATCGGTAAATGGCAGGTAGGTCTTTATATCAAAAGCCTCTGCCAATTTCTTTGAGATTTCTAGGCAACGTTCACAGTTTTTCACATCCTCCAATTTATTGTATGAGTAGGCTTTCTGGTAATATAAAACATGCATGATAAAAGATGAGTGGGCTTCTCGATTTATTTTGATAGCCTCATTCAGGTGTCTGAAAGCCTTTCTATGATTTCCCATGTGTGAATTTACTAATGATGCATTGTAGAGCACTCTAATATAGATTTTATCACTTCTAATCGTAGTGTATCTTTTAGCAATCACCCGTGCTTTCTCAAAACTTCTCATAGCTAAAGAATAATTTTCTTGCTCGTAATGAATGATACCTATACTGGTGTGAGTTTCTATATTTTGATAATGATCTTGGATTGATTGTGCCTTCTTTTTTAATGCCTGTTCTAAATAACGAAATGCAAGCGCATCTTTCTTTAAATTATAGTAAGCACAAACCCCTTTAAATCGCAAAATCATTTTTTGCATGAAGGATATCTCTAGAAATTCTTCTCCTTCATTCTCTTGAATAAGTGCCTCAAGCCCCTTGTAATCAAATTCATTCTTTAATTCCTCTGCTCTTGTTTTAAATTGTTCTTGTTTTTCATTGTTCTCAATCACCTGATGACCACGGTGCTCCAGTAAATATGCAGGAGACACATTTAAATGTTCCGCAATCTTTACAAACGTTTCTATAGAAATTTCTGATGTTCCATTTTCTAATTTGCAGATAGCAGACTGACCACAACCGACAATTTCTGCTAATTCTCTTTGAGAAATATTATTTTTTATTCTAATCTCTCTCAATATTTTTCCAAAACCTAGTGATTTCATGCGCCACCTCGTATATAATAGAAGAGTAATGTACAGTTTATATTTGAAAATGTCTAGGAGTGATACCATGGATACAATGTTACTAGCAGTATTAGCTGATGTAAGAGAAATCGCACCACCAATTCATTAATCTTTCTTTACAATGTTTAGCATTTGGATTTTATAATCCAAATGCTTTTTTTTGCATCCCCTATCACTTGGCTAAATTATACCATAATCCACAGCCATATTTTGCATTTATTTTAGGCATATTTCACATAAACAAATTCGTGTCGACATCGATTTAACTGGTTACTTATCTGTTCCTGCTTGTTTCTGCCATTGTTTATAGTGTGATTATCAACTGGTTATTCCCTTCGTTTTAATCGGCATTTTATTAAAATAAAATGCCGATTGGTTTTCCCTTAATGATTTCTTTCCTATGGTTTACTGTTTAGGAATTATACGAAGTAAAGAACTTCATCTTTTTGCGTGGAGAAATGATCTACTTCTAACCTTGAGGTGTCTTATGTCGCTTGCTATTTATACTTTTTCTGCTACTGGTAATAGTTTGAAAGTCGCTCGTGATATCGCTCAGCATTTCGATGATGTCACACATGTATTTATTAGATATGAGTCATTAGAGATGGAACTACAAACTGATGCCGATACGATCGGTTTTGTTTTTCCTACTATATTTGGCGGGATACCATCGTTTGTGCAAGAGTTTGTTGAACGCCTACAAATCAATCATTGTAGCCCATATATTTTTGTTGTGGCAACGCATGGAGATAAGCGAGGAAGTAATTTTGCATTTCACCAATTGGCAACGCTACTTACATTGAAGCAGCGCCGAGTTTCTGCCTTTTTTTCTGTTCGCATGCCACATAATGCGCCGTTTAAGGATCATGCGAAAACTCTGGTCAATAAAGAGCTTACTTTTGACCAGGCTTTGCTTCACACGACAACAATTGCTGCACATATTCAGACACGTGAATATATTGCTTACCCAAAGGGGAATCGCTTAAAACTTTTTTTACAGAAGTTAATCTATGAGACGAACGCTAAGACTACTTTTGATAAGCGGTTTTTTGTTGATGATCAGTGTACTGGTTGCACGACTTGCGCGAAGATTTGCCCGACGAACAATATTATGATGAATGTGGATCAAAAGCCTGAATGGTTGTTGAAGAATTGCCAAGCATGCTTTGCTTGTGTTCAGTGGTGTCCAAAGGTTGCGATTCAATATACGAAGCAAACTGTAGATGTACCTAGATATCATCACCCTGATGTGAGGTTAAAGGATCTTTTGATTAGAAGGTTTGACGATATCGAGTAATTCTGCTTCTAATTCTTGAAAT
Source organism: Caryophanales bacterium (assembly GCA_031554215.1). Lineage (GTDB taxonomy): Bacteria > Bacillota > Bacilli > JARBTR01 > JARBTR01 > JAVBKE01. Next base: position 9,540 of record JAVBKF010000153.1, on the reverse strand, counting down.
TGAGCAAGATTCTTCTCATCGGTCATGATCTTGCTCTAGATTCCTTCTTAGAATCGTATTTCGTTATAACAATTGTTTAAGAATAAACCTCTGAGGAAAGATTGTTAAATCTTTTTCTGCATGTGGTTTTTATTTTAGCATGGGTTGCAGATTGTCTTTCTAGCCTCTTCGCGAAACAATATTTGATTAAAGAATAGTAGGAACGCCCATAGTGGTACGTATTTGAATACGAATTAAATGAAGAAAAATAGATATTACACATTTACGTGGACTTCAAAAGAGCGACAAAATTTGAATGCCCGAAGTGTGGGAATGCCGAATATCAAATACACAATATCGGAGATGATGACAGAACAAGGAGACATCTAAACTTTTGGGAATATCACACAAATATACACGCAAGACATCCACGAATCAAATGCGAAAACTGTAAAAAGATCAGAAGCATCGGGGCCGAATGGACACGACAACACGCGAGTTTCACATGGAATTTTGAATCAGATGGGATGGACTCATGAAAGGAAAACCTATCAAGAAGCGTACTTTGGCAAAATACTGCCTAGCACTCTTTGTTTCCACACCAAATGGCTAAGAGCCTCTTTCTAACTCAACATATTTGTTTACAACAATATTATTTTGTTCTTTTTCTGTTTAGATAGCGTACTACTTGCGAGGTAGTTGCTTCATTTATAACGCTAGATGACCGCAGCTAGTGAAATCCTTGTTGAAAAATGGTATCATGAGAGATAATTATGTGTCTATTGTTAATTGAGAAGGGAGTCGCGCTGATGCTTGATAAGAAAATACTTGTTGTTGATGACGAGAGGCCGATTGCTGATATTTTGGAGTTTAATTTGGTCAAGGAAGGCTTTCAGGTCTTCTGCGCTTATGACGGGGTGGAGGCTGTTCGACTTGCGAACGAGGTTGTCCCAGACTTGGTGTTGTTGGATATTATGTTGCCACTAATGGATGGAATGGAAGTTTGCCGTGAGTTACGCAAGAAGTTTGAAATGCCTATTATTATGCTAACTGCAAAGGACTCAGAGTTTGATAAAGTGCTCGGACTTGAGCTGGGTGCGGATGATTATGTAACGAAACCGTTTAGTACGCGCGAAATTATTGCCCGTATTAAGGCGAATTTACGAAGACGTAATAGTGCTGCCTCTGCTATCGAGGAATCTAAATCATCAGATTTAGTCATTGGAGATTTAGTTATTCATCCAGATTTATATACAGTATCTAGGCGTGGTGATGCCGTGGAGCTAACACATCGTGAATTTGAACTACTTCATTACCTTGCTCGCCATATTGGGCAGGTGCTAACAAGGGAGCATCTCCTTCAAACGGTTTGGGGGTACGATTACTACGGGGATCTCCGGACGGTTGATGTAACGGTCAGGCGTTTGCGTGAAAAAATTGAGGATGACCCTAGTTTGCCTGTTTGGATTACAACCCGAAGAGGCGTTGGCTATTATTTACGAAATCCAGAATAATGTGTTTGATTTTGAATCCTAGAACAGGAGCTTATGATGGGGAAGGTTCGTTTTTTAAATTCTGTGCGTGTACGATTTGTTATCATCCTGGTGCTTCTAATCTTTTTTGCGATGCAAATGATCGGTGTCTATTTTGTTAAGAAATTGGAAGCAGAATTGATTACTAATTTCCAAACCTCAATTGAGGAGCGCATTAGTCTACTGAATTACACAGTGAAAACTGAAATGACGAAACCGCGTAATGAGGGTGATGAACCGCTCAAGGAAGTGCTGGATACTGCTTTATCTGATTATGATACTGGAGATTTTGAAGAGGTTATGGTCATTGATCGTAATGGGACTATTCTGGCCACTTCAGATGAAGGCAACAAGGATAGTGTTGGAGAGAAATCAAATGATATTGATGTCCAGCGCGCCTTGACTTCTGGTATTTCTGATCCTCGGGAACTGATTGATGAAGAAACAAGGAATCGGTTATGGGTGTTTGCAGAGCCGATTATTGATGACGGGGAAACGGTTGGCTGTCTTTATGTGTCTTCTAGAATCGAAAAAGTGTATCAACAAGTTGATGATATTAATACGATTTTAAAAACAGGTACGTTGATTTCAATGGCAATTACGGCTGTTGTGGCTTTGTTTATTGCCCAAATGATTACAAAACCTATATCAGAGATGCACAAACAAGCAATTGCGATGTCAAAAGGTCATTATAATCGTAGTGTGCGCGTGTTTGGTAATGATGAGATTGGACAACTCGCAACAACCTTCAATAGTTTGTCGAGAAAATTGCAGGATGCACAATCGACGACGGAAGCTGAGAAAAGAAAACTGGCTTCAATTTTGACCAATATGTCTGATGGCGTTATTGCTACTGATCGCAAGGGCAGGGTTATTCTAATTAATGAACCAGCACTGAAAATGTTGGATTTTCAAAGTGAGGATGATGTTCTTTCTAAATCATTGACGGAAGTACTTGATATTGAAAGTGAGTTTCCATTTAAAATGTTGTTAGAGAGAAAAGAGTCGTTGATTCTTGATTATAGTGAGAAGGAAGAAAAGTATTTCTTGAAAGCGTATTTTTCAGCAATTCAACGTGAAACGGGCTTTGTTAATGGTCTAATTACTGTCTTGCACGATATTACGGAACAGGAAAAAATTGAGGACGAACGTAAAGAGTTTGTTGCCAACGTTTCGCATGAGCTTCGTACACCACTTACAACTATGAGAAGTTATCTCGAGGCCTTGTCAGATGGAGCAATCAAAAATGAGAAACTAGCAGATAAGTTTCTAACGGTTGTCCAGAATGAGACCGAACGGATGATTCGCATGGTCAATGACTTACTTAACTTGTCGAAAATGGAGTTTGGCACAAGTTCGTTGTCACTCGACTGGACAGAGTTCGGTAATTTTTTCAATAAAATTATTGATCGTTTTGAAATGAGTGCTGAGCGAAATATCACACTTAGCCGAGAAATACCTTCAATTCCAGTTTATGTTGAAATTGATCGCGATAAAATTATTCAAGTAATTGATAATATTATTTCTAATGCACTGAAATACTCTCCAGATGGTGGGAAAATTTCATTTAAATTGCAGATTGTTGAATCGAATATTGAAATCAGCATTCGTGACCAAGGAATGGGAATGCCGAAGGGAAATGTTGAGAAAATCTTTAAACGTTTCTACCGTGTAGACAAAGCACGATCACGACAATTGGGCGGAACAGGTCTTGGACTTGCGATTGCAAAGGAAATTATCAATGCACATAATGGTGATATTTTTGCTAGGAGTATTGAAGGTGTTGGTACGACGATTATCTTTACCTTGCCTTGCGATAGTAATACTGAGGATGAGTGGGAATGAATGTAGAAAAGTTAAAATCAATTGTATTGATTATTTTTGTTGTCACAAGTGGTGCACTCAGTTGGCAATTGCTCAGTTATCAACCTGAATATAAGAAAGTTGTTGAAAAGAATACATTGCCATCTGTGCAAATTCAAACAAAGATGGAGACGGTTGATTTAATTCGTCCAGAGTCCATTTTACTTCATCAGGGTGGAACAGATTTACAAACGCTAGATGAACAGGCGATTTCAGAAATATTTTACGATATCGTTGAGTTGCCTTTTAAAAATTTCAAGGATGTTTCACTAAAGTACGAGAACGTAAATTTACCTGAGTTATTTCATGGTACGGATAGTGTAGAGGTGGTATTCCCAACACAAATTCCGTTCTCTCTTTACAATACACTTTTGAAAAATCCCAATGAGAATTTAGCGGAGTATCGCTTTGACCGCGTTTATATCCCGCTAACTGATAAATCGTCGGAAATATATTTTGTTTCACTGATTGACCATAAGGTGTTTGAAGCCAGTGTTGATGCTAACACGCTTGCAGGTTTTACACAAAAGTATGGAACTACGAACGAAACTTATTATTCCGTTAGTCCTGTAATGCTAGGACCAAACCAAAGCCAATGGGTGTATGTGCCGAATCAAGAGACAACATTGCCAATTAAAAGTTATTTTAAGCAGGTACTTGACATTCAAAGTTTTGAGACTGTCTTGTTTAATTCTCCTGAAAATAGTCAGAAAGATTACCAACTGCAAGATGATACCATTACGGACGGGACAAGCATGTTAACTGTTTTTGAAGAGACGATGACGTTTTCTTATGTGAAACCAACACTTGGTGATGAGGAGGTGGAACAGTCCAGTAAGCTGCAGAGTGATATTGATTTTGTTAATGGTCATGCTGGCTGGGACCCAAGATTTCGTTACTCGGGTATCGATCAGCAAAATGCCTTTGCTATCTTTAGGTTGTATGATGAGGGGCGGGCTGTTTTTAACCAGGAAGGTATGAGTGAAATTAATGTAGGTTCTGGCGTTGATAATATTAATTACTATAAGCGTCCTTATTTCTATTTAGATATTCCTATTGATAATAGCAATACAATTCCTATTACTTTGCCGTCAGGAAATGAAGTTCTTGATACGATTCAGCTGTTACCTAATTTTCAAATTGAGAAAGTTGAGGATATGCAAATAGGCTATAATCTTAGTATTGATCCAGTGCAAAGTAATTTAATCACGTTAAGACCAGCTTGGTATGTCCGTTATGATGGGTATTGGCGAGAGTACAAAGAGTAGGAGGGGTACCATTGGATTGGGCAAAAACAAAGACGATTTTTATTATTATATTCCTTGTCCTAAACCTCTATTTGATATTCGAGTTAATGAGTCTTAAATCAGAGGATAAGCTGGAGGTTGCGAAGGAGTTAACGATTGAGGAGAAACTCAAGAATGAGAAAATTAGTTACGGTTCGTTGCCTTCAGAGTCAATTGAGGCATCAAAAATTAGCGCGGAACCGAAATCGTTTACACTCGATGAATTCTCTACTATTGATGGAATTAGCGTCGATTTGTCAATCTATACAAATCCAGTAGTAAAGTTTGATTCTCCTGTTGATGTGAATGAAAAAAGTTCTGCTAAACAGATGAACGGTTTTCTTGAGAAATACGTCATAAACGGCGAAATTTATCAGTTTATCCGTTACGACAAAATGAATAATCAGATGATTTTTTACCAGAGATATAATAAAATGACGTTCTATCAAAGTTCTACCTTGCTTAATAGCGCGCAGCTAGTTGTTCAACTAAACCCTGAGCATCAGGCGATTGGTTATTCCCAGACAATGTTGACGGAGTTTAATCAACTTGGTGAGGAGCAGCCCATTATCCCTGCTTTAAAGGCGATTGAAAATCTTTATAATAAGGACTATTTACCGCCAAATAGCGAGATTGAAATTGATTTAGGATATTTAACTTTGTTTCAGACGACGTATCAGGTGCTCGAGCCTGTCTGGCATATTACTGTTGATGGTAAAGAGGAATTCTTTGTCACAGCAATTGACGGAGAAATTCATCAATTAACCAATAAAAGTGAAGAAAACTGAGGTTTGGCAAAATGAAAATGAGTGTAATAGCAAGTGGTAGTAGTGGTAATGCAATTTATGTGGAATCTGAGAACAGTCGTATCTTAATCGATGCTGGACTCAATGGGAAGAAGTTAACTGAGCACTTTGCAAAGATTGATCGTAACCCAGCGGATTTAACTGCGATTTTGGTGTCACATGAACATCGGGATCATGTAGCAGGTGTTGGTGTGCTAGCAAGGAAACATCAAATTCCTATCTATGCAAATGCGAACACCTGGCAGGGAATGGATCAGATTGTCGGTAAAATCCCGACTGATTTAAAGTTTGAGTTTCCAACTAGTACAAAGGTGATGATTGGGGGACTTGAGATCGAGTCGTTTGGTGTCTCCCATGATTCTCGGGAGGCAATGTTTTTTTCGGTTTATGAGCAGGATTCCAAGTTATCGGTTATTACTGATACGGGTTATGTGAGCGACCGGATGAAAGGGGTTATTGATAACTCGGATACTTTTGTATTTGAATGTAATCATGATGTTAATTTACTTAGAATGGGCCGCTACCCTTGGTATTTGCAGCAACGAATCCTTGGTGACCGTGGTCATGTGTCAAATGAAGATGCTGCAATTGCTATGAGCGAGGTCATTGGTAGTCAAACAAAACGCATTTATATGGCCCATTTGAGTAAGGAAAACAATTATAAGGAGTTAGCAAGAATGACGGTAGAGCAGATGTTGCAGTCTGCTGATTGTCCAGTCGGGAAACAATTCTTTATTTATGATACATTTCCTGACAAGCCGACTGAACTAGTTGAGGTTTAGGGATATGGTTGATACTTTGCTAACGGAATGAATTATATCTGAGCAGTACATTCTCTTGTTTCTCTTTTACTTACCTGAGGAAATCAGTCGGTGATTTCTAATGTCTATTATTTGAATGGCGCAGGAGCACCTTTTTGTTTTATGGTGGTAAATTATAGACCTACACTCGAAAAATGACTTGTGCTAGCCACCTTATTCTTTATCAAAGCAACAGCATTGACACTATATTTATTTTCCAGATAAACGTCAATTCTTGTCGAATGATGCGCACATGAGCTATAATAACAGTGCTTACTGTAACATTAAGGATATTTTAAGCTTTTCAATTTATCATTGACTAGGTAAACAGATAAAGGACAAACTATTTCTATGTTTTATTTACGCAGAAGTGGATAACGAAAGGAAGATGATTTTATGGGTTACTATGATGAGGGTGGACAAACGCCACAAACGCCACAAACGCCATCGCCACAGAAGAGTAAAGGTGGGCGAAATGCATTTTGGACGGGACTAATTGGTGTCTTAACTGGCGCTCTTATTGCATTTTTAGTTTTGGGCGGATTCTCGCGCGATGACACAAACACTAACAGTAGCACAAAAACAAATGAGACATCGAATCTACCTGACAAGAAAGTTAATCTCGATATTGATACTACGACAACCGAAGCTGCAGAGGAGGTTGGCAAAAGTGTTGTTGGCGTTACAAATTTACAATCACGGACATTTCTTGGTCAAGCTGCAGATGCGGACAATGAAACTGTAGCAGGAACTGGATCGGGCGTTATCTACAAAATTGATGGAGATAAAGCATACGTTGTAACCAATAACCATGTTGTTGAGGGTTCAACTTCACTAGAAGTTACACTGCATGATGGCAAGAAAGTACCAGCAGAACTTGTTGGTGCTGACGAGTTAATGGATTTAGCCGTTGTGACCATCAGTTCTGATGGCATTAAGGATTACGCTAAGTTCGGCAGTTCTGAAGATTTAAAAGTAGGCGAGCCCGTTATTGCAATTGGTAACCCGCTTGGTCTTGAATTGTCAGGTTCTGTCACACAAGGTATCGTCTCTGGACTCGATCGGGCTGTACCAATTTATGATGAAAGCGGTAACGTGATTTGGAATGCTGAAGTTATCCAAACAGACGCTGCCATTAACCCTGGTAATAGTGGTGGAGCGCTTGTCAATATGGAAGGCGAAGTGATTGGTATCAATTCAATGAAAATTAGCCAGAGTGCCGTAGAAGGCATTGGTTTCGCGATCCCAATTGATGTAGCAAAGCCAATTATTGAATCACTTGAAGAGAATGGTAAAGTCATTCGTCCATACTTTGGCGTTGCAATGGTCTCTCTCGATTCATTAACTTCTTATAACCTACAAGAAGAATTGAAATTACCGAAAGATGTGACAGAAGGCATTGTTATCAGTGAGGTTTCAGCTGATTCACCTGCTGATAAAGCTGGTATTAAGAAATATGATGTTATTACCGAAATGAACGGTCAGAAAATAACTGATATTATTTCCTTCAAAGAAACATTGTATAAGGATTTGAAACCAGGTGATAAAGTAGATGTCAAATATTATCGCGATGGTAAAGAAGAGAAAACAACTGTTGAACTTGGCAAAACACAAGAATAAATCGTTAAGCTACCTCAAATGAGGTAGCTTTTTTTTGAGTATACAAACACTTTTTGATTGTCCATAAGCGCCTTTTTTATAAAATGTATCAGATTAAATAATCAAACCGTAAGTGTTTGGTTGTAATTTTATTTACTTTTTATTGAGGTGATGTGATTGTTGTTGATTATTGATACAATAGTTAAAAATGAAATAAAGTGATGGAGGGTCTATATGAAAATTTATTGCTGTATAGAGCATGTCGATTATAGTATTGATACGATTGTTGACGAGTTTGAAGATGCACCTTATGTGCAAAAGTTAGAGGGCAATCAATGCCCTAAGTGTCAACATTGTAGCGAAAATGCAGAATACATTGTATTCAGTAATGAAAAATAAGGAGGAACGGGTTTGCGGATTACAATTATTTCTGTAGGTAAATTAAAGGAGAAATACCTTACAGCCGGAATTGCGGAGTATAGCAAGCGACTTTCTAGTTATGCAAAAATTGATAGTATTGAGGTTCCCGATGAGAAGGCTGCTGAAACACTGAGTGCTGCTGAGGCAGAACAGGTGAAGAAAAAAGAGGCAGAACGCATTTTGGCAAAGATTCCTGCTAACAGCTTTGTTGTTGTTTTAGCTATTGAGGGGAAGGAAATGACCTCAGAACAGTTTGCTGAGCGCATTAAGTCTTTAGGCACCTATGGACAAAGCCGTATTACTTTTGTAATTGGTGGTTCACTGGGTCTGAGTGCTTCTGTTTTGGAGGTTGCTGACTTAAAGTTATCCTTTTCAAAAATGACATTTCCACATCAATTGATGCGTTTGGTATTGTTTGAGCAACTCTATCGTGCATTTAGAATTATTCATCATGCACCTTATCATAAGTAGCCTGATTCCATATGGGAAATGCTTTTTGGATAAGGGGTCGGCTACCCTTTTCATAAATTCTGTTGCTATTTGGTTGCCTTTATCGGTGATAGTTCGCTATACTATTTCCAAATCATGATTGGAGGGATTTCAATGAATCATCACTTACCAGAGAACCCAAATGACCACATCAGTTTTCATCATATGGAACTGAAAGACATATATGTAGCTGGTGGCTGCTTTTGGGGTGTTGAGGCCTATATGGCACGGGTACTTGGCGTTGCGGAAACGTCAGTTGGCTATGCCAATGGACACACTGACAATCCAACTTATAAAGCAGTTTGTAGTGGTACAACTGGTTATGTAGAGGCAGTACATTTGCGCTACGCACCAAGTATGATTTCGCTTGCTGCTCTGCTAGCAGAATTAATTGGTGTCATTGATCCGACTAGTGTCAATAAGCAGGGTGGCGATGTTGGTAGCCAGTATCGTACAGGCATTTATTTTGTCGATAGTGCGGATAAGGAGACAATCACTACCTTCCTCAATCAACAGCAACAACATTATAAGAAGCCGATTGTTACAGAAGTACTGCCACTCACAAATTACACTTTGGCTGAAGAATACCATCAACAATATCTAGAGAAGAATCCCGGTGGCTACTGTCATATTTCTTTTAACCGCTAATAGCAATATGAAGTTTTGTCTACTTTTTATATTTCCAACAAAGGTGGGTGTGCAGTAACTGCACCCTGCATACTAGGGGATAAGAAGCAAAAAAAAAAACCACTACATTGTGGTTTTT
>JAVBKF010000095.1:0-28630 GCA_031554215.1 Caryophanales bacterium | reverse complement strand
AAGATAAAAATGATAATGGTACGGAAGATGTCACCATTATAGAGAAGTATGTGAGTGAAGCTGGTGCAACAATCGGAGCAGATACCAATAAGGTCGTTGATATTGATAGCGACTATATCGGGGTAACGCCAACCATTACGGATTACACCTACCTGCACTTTGCGGTAGATGATAGTTTGGCAACCCAAACCGGCGTACCAACCATTACGGATGTCAATCAGGCGCATACCGTCACGATGGTGTATGGGCAAGATCAAAACAATAACGGAACAGTTGATGTGAGTGTGGGAGAGACGTATGTTGATGAAGCGGGCGTAACGGTGACGACACCAACAACAACGGCTGTAGATAAAGGAACCAATTATAGCAAGGTGCCGCCAACAATCAATAATTATGTCTACATGGGATACAAAATGGATGGTACCTCAATCCTATCAACTGGAAACCCAAGTCTGACTGCGGTTCAAGTGCCACATCAGGTTGTGCTTGTCTATGGAAAAGATGCGAATACCAATGGAATCATTGATAGTCAAGAGGCGACCATCACTGCCAAATATGTCGATGAGTCAGGTAGTACAATTAAACCAGATGATGCTAAAGTCGTCGAAATTGGGGGCGACTACACGAAAGCAGCACCGACAATTACTGGCTATATTTATCAGGGTTACAAACTAGATAGTGATCCGTTGATGATTACAGGAAATCCAGGCCTCAATGACTTAGATGCATCTCATACAGTGACATTAGTGTACGGTGCAGATGCGAACGCCAATGGGATTTTTGATAGCCAGGAGGTGATCGTCACTGAGAAGTACGTCGATCGAAATGGCAATGCGATTGGTCAAACGGACACCACGAAAATTCTCGATAAAAATAGTGCGGCTGGATATAGCCGGCAACTGTCATCGGTGCCGACTGTAACAAATTATTTCTATGTAGGCTATCGGTTAGCTGGAGATGTGGCCGGAACAGCGCTACATACCAGTGATCCGGTCACGATTGCAGGACCAATTGTTTCCGATACAACTGTGTTCTATGTGTATGCTGAGGACAAAAACGACAATGGCTTTGAGGATGTCACACTCGTGCAAAAGTACGTGGATGAAGCAGGCGTTACAATTAAACCAGACACGAATCGGGCAGTGGATATTGGTAGTAACTATAACGAAGTTGCGCCGACAATAACGGATTACACCTATCTGAGATATAAAATTGATACGAGCGAGACGGAGCAAACAGGCGTTCCATCAATACTAAATGTACAAGCAGTGCATACAGTAACGATGATCTATGGCCAAGATCAGAATGATAATGCGGTCGTGGATGTCTCAATCGGAGAAACGTATGTCGATGAAGCGGGACTTGAAATCGCAACGCCTACATCAAGGGCAGTCGATAAAGGAAGTGCATACAGTAAGGATGCACCGATCATTAATGACTATATTTATATGGGCTATAAAATGGATGGAAGTACCACGCTGCAAACCGGAAGGCCAAGCCTTTTAGATGTTCAAACACCGCATCAAGTTATTTTTGTCTATGGAAAAGATGCGAATAGCAACGGTATTATTGACAGTATGGAAGCGACCATCACTGCCAAATATGTTGATGAATCCAGTGTGACAATCAAACCAGATGATGCGAGGATAGTGGAAATTAATAGTAACTATTCAAAAGCAGCGCCGACAATCACGGGTTACGTATATCTGGGATTCAGCGTGGATGAAAACCCAGTCATAGAAACGGGAAATCCAAGCCTTACCAATGTTCAGGTATCACATACGATCACGCTTGTATACGGGGTCGACACGAATAGTAATGGGATCAGTGAAAGTCAAGAGGTACGAATTACTGAGAAATATGTCGATCGTAATGGCAACGCAATTGGGGAAGCCGATACAGTCAAAATTATTGACAAAAGTAGTCCTGCTGGATATAGTAAACCGATTTCGACATTGCCAAAGGTCGAGGATAACGTATATGTTGGCTATAAACTAGCTGGAGAGTCAGCAGGAACTGCCTTGCATATCGGGGATCCAGCGAACATTGCCGGACCAATTGCAATAGACACGACGATTACCTACGTCTACGCAGAAGACAACAATAACAATGGCGCCGAGGACTTCACTATCATAGAAAAGTTTGTGGACGAAGAAGGTAGTACAATTCGTCAAAATACGGGTACTGTGGTCGATATCGGTGAAGCGTATACAGGTATTTCGCCAATCATTACAGATTTTACCTACCTGAAGTATTTTGTCGACGAAAGTACAACCGCGCAAACTGGTGTGCCAACAATATCAACTGTTCAGGCAGCGCATACAATCACAATGATGTATGGGCAGGACCGGAATGACAGCGGAATCGTTGATGTAACAATCAGCGAGACATTCGTCGATGAAGCGGGGCTTGAGATCGCGACAGCAACGGAAAAGTTTGTAGATATTGGTGATAACTATAATAAAGAAGCACCAATTATCACTGGATATACCTATATTGGTTATAAACTAGATGGAGATTCCGCGGTTCTAACTGTCCATCCGAGTATGGTCAATGTTCAGGCCCCGCATCAAGTCTCGATGGTCTATGGTGTTGATGCGAACAACAACGGCATTTTAGACAGCAAGGAAGTAACCATTACGGCTAAATATGTTGATGAAAATAACCAAGTAATTAAACCTGATGATGTCAAAATTGTTGAAATCAATGGGGATTACACGAAAGCACCACCAACGATTGCAAGCTACATTTATCTGGGGTATCGAATTGACGAAACACCAACATTACTACCCGGTAATCCGGCGCTTATTAATATGACAGTGTCGCACACAGTCGCGATGGTATACGGAAAAGATGCCGACGGAAACCATATTGTGGATAGTCAGGAAGTCATCATTACCGAAAAGTATCTGGATCGAAATGGGGATCCAATTGGCCCAGTAGACACAACCAAAAAGATTGATAAGAACAGCCTTGCAGGATACAGCCGAACCGTTGCGAATCTGCCGGTATTGGATGACTACATGTATGTAGGCTATCATTTAGCTGGAGACCTAGCTGGAGCGGCGCTTCACACAGATGATCCTATTGCAATCGCTGGACCAATTACGGCCGATACGACAATTAGCTACGTGTATGCAAATGACACGAATAACAATGGAGCAGAAGATACTCAAATTGTTGAAAAGTATATCGATCAAGCTGGTGCTACCATTAAGCCAGATTCTAGCCAAACAACAGACTTAGCCAGTGATTACACGCGCCCAGCACCAACCATTAATGACTATACGTATTTAGGGTACAAAGTTGATGGTAGTACAGCACTCATCACGGGGCAACCAACCATTACAGACGTTACCGGTGCACACACGGTCACGATGATATACGGGCAAGATAAGACTGACGATGGGATTGTTGATGTTTCTATCAGTGAGACGTATATCGATGAAGCTGGTACAGAGATTGCAACTGCAATCATCAAGAATGTCAATATAGGAGCCAATTATGTCAGGATTGTTCCCATCATCACGAATTACAGTTATCTAGGCTACAAAGTAGATGGAGACCCAACGCTGCAAACTGGTATCCCAATGATAACAAACGTACAAACAACTCACGCAGTAAAGATCGTGTATGGAAAAGACAGTAATACGAACGGAATAGCCGATAGCTGGGAGGCGACAATTACAGCTAAATATGTCGATGAAAGTGGCGTATCCATTAAAGAAGATACATCAAAAATTGTCGTCATCAATGCAGACTATACGAAAGCACCACCAACGATCACGGATTACATTTATCAAGGTTATAAGGTCGATGCAGACGTAGTGCTATTGCCAGGGAATCCAAGCCTGACTGATGTCATCGCATCACATACTGTGACATTGGTATACGGAAAAGATGCTGATGGAAACGGTATTGTTGATAGCCAAGAAATCATCATTACTGAAAAATATGTCAATCGTAGTGACCTTGCAATTGGTGTGGTTGACACAACTAAAAAGATTGATAAGAACCTTGCTGCTGGTTACACCAGAGCCGTGTCATCGTTACCAATCGTGCAAGACTATGTCTACATTGGCTATCGTTTAGCTGGGGAGACCACTGGAACAGCACTGCATACAGACGATCCAACAACAATTACTGGACCGATTGCAGTGGCCACCAATATCCGATTCGTCTACGCTGATGATCAAAATAATAACGGGACAGAAGATGTACCAATTACAGAAAAGTATGTAGACGAAACTGGTGCTACAATCAAGGATGATTCCAGTCAGACGACAGATATAGGTAGTGATTATACGCGCCCGGCGCCAACCATTAATCAATATACCTACCTAGGTTTTAAAATTGATGGGAGTGCAGACCTTACCACTGGGCAGCCGACAATCGCTGATGTAGTAGGCACCCATGTTGTCACAATGGTGTATGGACAAGACAAGACTGGTGACGGAGAAGTCGATGTTTCCCTCAGTGAAACATACGTTGATGAAGTGGGTGCAGAAGTGGCACTGCCGTCTATAAGCAATGTAAATATTGGGGACGACTACAACAAAGTACCACCAATCATCACAAATGCCATCTACCTAGGCTACAAAATAGATGAAGATCAGGTACTGAAAACTGGAAACCCAACGTTGGTAGAAGTGCAGATAGCCCATAGTGTGACAATGGTATATGGCAAAGACAGTAATACCAATGGAATCGTCGATAGTCAGGAAGCGACAATTACAGCTAAATATGTCGATGAAGTTGGCGTATCCATTAAAACAGACGACTCGAAAATCGTGTCAATCAATGCAGACTATACAAAAGCACCACCAACAATCACAGATTACATCTATCTTGGCTATAAAGTAGATGCTGATAGTACACTACTACCAGGAAATCCAAGCCTGACAAATGTAACAGCATCCCGTATCGTGACATTGGTGTACGGGAAAGATGCTGATGGTAATGATATTGTTGACAGCATGGAAATCATCATTACCGAAAAATATATTGACCGAAATGGCAATGCAATTGGTCAGGTAGACACAACGAAAAAGATTGATAAGAATAGTCCGGCAGGATACAGTCGAGCAATCTCTGGTTTACCAACAGTGCAGGATGCTGTCTATGTTGGCTATCGTCTAACTGGAGAAACCGCTGAGACTGCGCTGCATACAGTTGATCCAGCAACAATAGCTGGGCCAATAGCGGCAGATACAACGATCAGCTTCGTCTATGCAGACGACAAAAATAATAACGGGACAGAGGATGTTCCAATCACAGAAAAGTACGTGGATGAAGCTGGCAGTACGATAAGGGATGACTCCAGTCAAACAACAGATATAGGGAGTGACTATACGCGGCCAGCACCAACTGTTAATCAATATACCTACCTAGGTTTCAAAGTAGATGGTAGTACGGAACTTTTCACAGGGCAACCAACAATCACTGATGTAATCGTAGCTCATACGGTAACGATGGTGTATGGGCAAGACAGAACAGGAGACGGTGAAGTCGATGTCTCGATTAGTGAGAAATATGTCGATGAAGCTGGCGCAGATATTACAACGGCAACAACCAATCATGTAAATATTGGTGACAACTACCAAGGATCCGTCCCAATCATCACAAATTACATCTACCTAGGCTACCAAGTCGATGGGGATGTGGCACTGCAAACTGGAAATCCAGCGATACCAGCCGTACAAACAGAACATGCAGTGACCCTAGTGTATGGTAGAGACAGTAATACAAACGGCATTGTTGATAGTCAGGAAGCGACAATCACCGCGAAATATGTCGACGAAAACAATTTACCGATTAGAGCAGATGACGCAAAGATCGTTGTGATCAACGCAAACTACAGCAAAGCAGCACCAACCATCGCTACGTACATTTACCAAGGATATAAAATTGATGCGGATGTGACGCTACTGCCAGGAAACCCAAGCCTGACAAATGTCACCGCGTCCCATACAATCACCCTTGTCTATGGTAAAGATGCCGATGGCAATGGAATTGTCGATAGTCAAGAAGTGATCGTGACTGAGAAGTATGTTGATCGAAATGGCGATTCAATTGGCCAAGTCGATACAACAAAAAAGATCGATAAAAATAGCACGGCAGGCTACAGTAGAGTCGTTTCTGGATTACCAGTAACAAATGACTACGTTTATGTTGGTTATCGGTTAGCTGGAGAAGCGATTGGAACAGCACTTCACCCGGATGACCCAGCAAATATAACTGGACCAATCATAGCAGATACGACAATCAGCTTCGTATACGCTGATGATCAAAATAATAACGGAACAGAAGATGTACAAATCACAGAAAAGTATGTTGATGAAGCTGGTGTAACAATCGAAGTCGACACCAGTCAAACAACTGATATTGGCAGTCAATATACGCGACCAGCACCAACCATCAATCACTATACTTACCTCGGATATAGAGTCGATGGTGGTACAGAGCTCGTTGCCGGACAGCCAAGTGTGGCAGGCATCATAGCAGCACATACAGTGACGATGGTATACGGACAAGACAAAACTGGAGATGGTAAAGTCGATGTTTCTATCAGCGAGAACTATGTTGATGAGGCTGGTGCAGACATTTCAACCGCGACCATCAGAAATGTGAATATTGATGACGATTACGAAAGAGTTCCATCAATCATCTCAACTTACATCTATCTTGGTTACAAACTAGACGAAGACCCAGCACTGAAATTGGGAAGTCCGGTAATCGTCGATGTGAAAACAGAACATACAGTGATCATGGTATACGGAAAAGATAGCAATACGAATGGAATCGTCGATAGTCAGGAGGCGACAATCACAGCAAAATATGTGGATGAAAACGGCCTCTTGATTAAAGCGGACGATGCAAGGATCGTATCAATCAATGCAAACTATACAAAAGCACCACCAACGATTGCCACATACATCTATCAAGGGTATAAAATAGATGCTGAAGCGGTGCTACTGCCAGGAAATCCAAGCCTAACAAATGTAACGGGCTCTCACACAATTACCCTAGTCTATGGCAAGGACGCCAATGGCAATAGCATAATTGACAGTCAAGAGGTTATCGTCACTGAACAATATGTTAACCGATCTGGCAACGCAATCGGTCAGACAGACACAACAAAAACGATTGATAAAAATAGTGCTGCTGGCTTTAGTAGAGCAGTTTCGACGTTGCCAACAGTTTCAGATTACGTCTATGTTGGTTATCAATTAGCTGGTGAACTAGCTGGAGCAACACTTCACACTGATGACACGGCAACCATCATTGGGCCAATTGTAGCAGACACAACGATTCGCTTCGTATACGCAGATGACATAAATGATAATGGAGCAGAAGATGTTTCAATCACTGAAAAATACGTAAACGAGTCCAGTTCAACCATTAAGGATGACACAAGTCAAATCACTGATTTAGGGAGTGATTATACACGCTCAGCACCAACCATTAATGAGTTTACCTACCTAGGCTACAGAATTGATGACAATCTGGAACTCAGCGCTGGACAACCGTCAATCACAAATGTAGCTGGAAAACATGTCGTAACAATGGTCTACGGCCAAGACAAGAATGGTGATGGATCAGTTGATGTTTCCATCAACGAGCAGTTTGTTGATGAAGCTGGTACAGCGATAACGACACCGTTGATAAATAATGTGAATATAGGGGACGATTACGAAAGAACTGCGCCAATTATCACGAACTACATCTACCTAGGCTACAAAGTAGATACAGATCCGCTACTACTGACGGGGAACCCAGTACTGACAAATGTACAAACAGTACACGCAGTAACGCTGGTATATGGCAAGGATAGTAATACGAACGGGATCGTTGATAGTCTTGAAGCAACGATCACTGCTAAATATGTTGATGAGAACGGGAACAGCATTAAAGCAGAGGGAACAAAAATAGTCGAGATCAATGCAAACTATACAAAAGCAGCGCCAACAATAACTGATTATATTTATATAGGTTATCAAGTTGATGCAGATCCGTCACTTCTGTCTGGAAATCCAAGTTTGACGAATGTCACCCTGTCTCATACCGTCACAATGGTGTATGGCAAAGATAGCAATGGGAACAGTATCGTTGATAGTCAAGAGGTCACGGTAACCGAAAAATATGTCGACCGAAACGGTCAGGCAGTCGGTCAGGCGGATACAACGAAAATAATTGATAAGAATGCTACCAGTGGCTACTCGAGAGCCAATGCTGGACTCCCGGTCGTGCAGGATTTCGTCTATATTGGTTATCAGTTAGCTGGAGAAACAACTGAAACAACACTTCATACCAGTGATCCTGCAACTATTGCGGGACCAATTGTAACAGATACAGATATCCGCTATGTATATGGAGAAGATTACAATGACAGCGGGATAGAGGATGTTGCGATTGTAGAAAAGTATGTCGATGAAGCTGGGACACTCATTAAAGCTGACTCAAGCCAACGAGTAGACATGATGAGTGACTATAGTCGAGCTGCACCAACAATTACTGATTATACATTCCTTGGCTACCGGGTAGATGATCGTGCAGGAACACTCACTGGTACACCAACGATTGAAGATGTTCAAAAAGGACATACAATCACGATGGTCTACGGGCAAGATAAGACAAATGATGGTCAAATTGATGTCTCGATTAGCGAACAATTCGTGGATGAAGCTAGTGTAGAAATCAGCGCTCAAGCCACAAAGAATGTGAATATTGGCGAGAACTACCTTGCAGTTACGCCGGTCATCACAAATTATATTTACCTAGGCTACAGGGTAGATGCAGATCCAGTACGACAAGCTGGGAAACCGACACTAACAAATCTACAAACAGAACACATGATCACAATGGTCTATGGTAAAGATAGCAATGCAAATGGCATCGCTGACAGCCAGGAAGCAACAATTACTGCTCAATATGTTGATGAAACGGGCCAAACCATTAAAGCAAATGATGTGAAAATAGTGGCGATTAATGCAAACTACACAAAAGCGGCACCGACGATTACCGATTATATTTATCAAGGGTACCAAGTAGATACAAATCCGGCACTACTAGCCGGAAATCCGCTCCTCACCAATGTTGTCGCATCACACACAGTGACAATGGTATATGGCATGGATGCTGATGGAAACGGAATCGTTGATAGTCAAGAGGTCATCGTAACTGAAAGGTATCTTGATCGAAACGGCAACGCCATTGGTCAGGAGGCCACAACAAAAAAAATCGACCGCAACAGTTTAGCTGGCTACAATCGGGCAATGTCAACATTGCCAGTGGTAAGTACCTATGTGTATGCTGGATATAAGCTTGCAGGAGAAGGAGACGAGGTACCACTTCATACGAATGATCCAATATCAATCACAGGACCGATTGCGGCCGATACAGAGGTTCGCTTTGTCTACAGTGATGACAAGAATGGTAATGGAAAAGAAGATGTAATGATCACTGAAAGCTATGTAAACGAAACTGGTACATCAATTAAGTCAGATACCAGTAGACCGGTTGACATTGGCAGTGACTATAGCCGGCCGGCACCATCAATAGCCAATTATGTCTATTTAGGCTATAAAATAGGTGCAGATGTAGTGTTACAAACTGGGATGGCAAATATGACAAATATCCAACAACCAACTACAGTGACAATGGTGTACGGACAAGATCAAGATGAGGACGGAAAAAAAGATGTTACAATCGTAGAGCGATATGAGGACGAATCAGGCCTAGAAATTACGCCAGTGGCAGAGACAATTGTCAATGTTGGTGAAACATACACAGCGAACGTCCCAACAATTAGTGCGTATATTTACCTAGGATATCAGCTAGATATAGACAATGTACTCAAAGCGGGCTATCCAAGCATGACAAATGTACAAGTGCCACACACAGTGACAATGGTTTATGGTAAAGACAGCAATAGCAATGGCATTGTTGACAGTCAGGAAGTCGTCGTGACGGAGCAGTATCTCGGTCGGAACGGTAGTGGAATTGGTATTGCCAATACAACCGCAAGAATTGATCAGAACAGTCCTACGGGTTACGCTAGATCAATTGCTGAATTACCAAAAGTAGCTGGAACCATTTATGCTGGCTACAAACTTGCAGGAGAAGCAGCAGAATTGCCTCTACATCAAGAAGATCCAGCGGCAATCATTGGTCCGATCACTGCTGATACGTTGATCACTTTCGTATATGGAGAGGATAAAACCGACAACGAGATAGAGGATTATCCAGTTACGGTCATCTATGTCAATGAGGCGGGCGTTCCTATTAAGCCAACCATTTCGGCAAGTATTGATGAAGGCACTGATTTACAGAAACCAGCGCCAGCGATCAAAAATTATGTTTATGTAGGGTACAAAGTTGATGGTGGAACAACAATCTATCCAGGAGACCCGGGTCTATCAGCGATTGATAATGCCCATACGATCACGCTGATATATGGGAAAGATACAAACGGGAATGGTATTCAGGACTTTACCATCACCGAACGATACCTAGACCCCTATGTCCGCGCACTTCCAGCTGAAAATAGGGTCTATGTCGATCAAGGATCTACCTACACTAAAGTAGCACCAGTCATTGGTAACTACGACTATTTAGGCTACACAATTGATGGAAGTATACGACACACGGGAAAAGCTGTCACCATTCCAAATGTTCAGCAAGATAGTGTCGTGACATTCGAGTACCATGCAGAGAAAAATGTCATTCCAAAACCACCAACAATCAATCCAATTGATCCAGAAGTACCTGTTGTTACAGGCACAGGGGAACCTGGAACGGTCGTTGAGGTAACTTTACCGGATGGTGAAGTCATCACAACGGTAGTTGGACCTGATGGCACTTGGTCGATTACGACAACAAGACCACTGAGACCTGGAGAGACAATCACAGCAGTAACCGTTAATCCATCAGGAAACAAAAGCGTAGCGGCACTTGAAAATGTCGAGGGTAAGATAAACTACCCAATTATTCCAAAAACAGCTGATCAGCGTAATATTACGCTCATATTCACTTCATTTTTGTTGTTGGTGATACTAAAAACAACAGCGAACTGCCGAGGAAAACAGCAATAAACGCTGTTGAATTGTGCAGGAAAGTGTGCACTGTAATGGCTGCATTTAGCTAAACGAACCATCTGGAATAAGCGGAACCCAAGGATTAAGGTCATTGGGTGCGTAAAATAGTGTAAAATCACGCTATTTTACACAAAGGGAATACCTCCAAAACCATTTAATAATCATGGTTTTGGAGGTTTTTTTGTTTTTAGATGATGCTCTTAAAGAGAAACATCAAGTGATCTATTTAATGGATAATGAGACGAGTGTAGTTAAATTTGAAGATCCTGATATCTATCAAATAAATAAATTTTTACTACATAAGTCTAAAAATGATATAATTTATAATAAATTTGTCAAAGATTGTTCTTTTTTCCACTTTGTTAATATAAACACTGGTTCTAAAAAACTTATCAATATTTTTAGTGATGAATACTTGTTAAAAACAACGCTTCATTCTATTTGTGTTTTAGATGGTGATGAAGATGTTGAAGGGTTAGTTCATTAATGCATTTTAAAATTACTGGGTAATGTATCGCCTGAGACTTTAGCCATGAGTTATTCTAAGGAGCTATACGAAAAGGATGTTCCTGTTAGGGTGGCTGTAACAATTTTAGATTTAAATTACGGCAAAATTTTTCATAGGGATCATATCATACCTGATATTGAGCGCATAGAAAAAAAGGTTTCAGATGTAAAGAATCGCGGAGAAAGTACAAAGGGAATGAATAGGGATCAAAATAAAAAAATATTTATGAAACATTAAGAATCTTTTACTAATGTTCAAACATTGGGTACATGCAGAACAGAATAGGCACTAGATGGATAAATATTACAGTTACTTAACGATAATGTTTAAGAAGGTCTTGGCTTACCACAGCATAAATCCATCTGATTGGAAATAAACAAACAGTAAGGAGACTACTTGAATGCTAAATCCGTCACCGTTGAGATATCCTGGTGGTAAGTTCAAAACAATTAAATATATTAAAGAATTGATAAAGAGAAATGATTGTATTACATACATTGAACCATTTGCAGGTGGATGTGCAGTTGCCTTAAAATTATTAATCGATGGAGATGTAAAAAAAGTAATTCTTAATGATTTTGATAGATCAATTTACGCTGTTTGGTTTTCAATATTACATCATACAGATGAGTTAATTAGAAGGATTTTGGAAACTGAAATTAGCATTGATGTATGGAAAGACCAGAAGAAAATTCAAGAATGTAAGTTGACAGCTGATATTGTAGATTTAGGATTTTCAACCTTGTTTTTGAATAGAACCAATAGGTCTGGAATCATTAAAGCTGGGGTAATAGGCGGCAAGAAGCAGGATGGGCATTACAAGTTAGGATGTAGATTTCCAAAACAAAAGATAGTTGAAAAAATCCGGTTAATTTCCAGCTTTAGAAATAAAATCGAGCTACATAACCTTGACGCTGTAGATTTTATAGTGAATGTACTATGTAAGTCAAAGAAATCACTTACTTTTTTTGATCCTCCATACTATCAAAAAGGGTCAGGGCTGTATACAAATTTTTATAAACATGCTGATCATGTAGAGCTCGCTAAGAAAATTCATTTATTCATGAAAAATAGAAAATGGATTATAACGTATGATTTTTGTCCGGAAATTAAAAATATCTACAACCAATATGATCATAAAATTTTTAAACTCAACTACAGCATTTCTGAAAATAATAAAAATGGACTTGAATATATGTTTTTTTCCACAAAGCTAGTTTGTGCTGAAATGGACGATTACCTAGAAGTTATTTCTTAACGAAAAAAGCATTAAATCATTTGCTACATTGTTTTGCCCCTTTGTTGTCCCTTAGCACCATGAAGTCATTATCAAATCCCGTGCCATAAATGCATTTCCGAACCTCAGTTTGAAGTTTGTCGGGTTTCTTTTTTGATTCTGAAAGGAGATTGACCAGCGGCTTTTACGCGGCAACCGAAAACAATAACCCTTGATTGAACATGATATTTTGTTCAATTCGCTTCGTTTTTTAATATCATTATGATATCATTTTGATAAAGAGAAAGGAGTGGTATTTATGCTGGAGAAAAAATTATTCAAGATAAGTGGTTACTTAATGAGTTTGGTGGTTCTGGCTATTATTGTGGTGGGTGGTTACACATTGTACATGAATATTCGCGACAATGGCGAGGCATTAGCTTTATCACTGTTACTGGTTTCCGTTGTATGTTTTCTTCTTGCTGGGGTTTTTGCAACTGGATTTACCGTCATTCAGCCGAATCAATCCAAAGCATTCACACTGTTTGGCAATTACCTAGGTGTGATTAAAACAGCAGGGTTTTGGTGGACAGTACCGTTTACAACGAAACGGTCAATTTCACTTCGTGTACTCAATTTCAACAGTGATAAACTGAAAGTAAATGACCTTGAAGGCAATCCAATCGAGATTGCTGCCGTTGTTGTTTACCGTGTTGTCAATACAGCAAAGGCCTGTTTTGACGTGGAGGATTATAAGGAATTCGTTCATATTCAAAGTGAGACCGGTATTCGTCATATTGCTAGCCAATACCCGTATGACAACTTCAATCATGCCGAAGAAATTTCCCTCAGACAACATTCAGATGAAGTGTGCGAGGAACTGAAACAGGATTTACAAAAACGCTTTGAATTAGCTGGTGTTGAAATTTTAGATGCGCGCATTATGCATCTTGCCTATTCAAGTGAAATCGCTTCAGCCATGTTGCAGCGGCAGCAAGCAAAAGCAGTTCTTGCCGCTAGACAAACAATTGTGCTTGGCGCCGTATCAATGGTCAAAGATGCACTGGATCAACTCCGTAAAGAAAATATTGTCGAACTGGATGAGGAGAAAAAGGCACAAATGATTAACAACCTCATGGTCGCTATTGTCTCTGAAAAGGGCGCTCAACCAGTTTTGAACACAGGAACGATTTATTAAAATGACGATGAAAAAGAAATTTTTACTCCGCATTGACCAGAGAGACTATGATGCACTTGAAAAATGGGCTACAGATGATTTGAGAAGTGTAAATGCGCAAATCGAAATGATTCTGAGGAAAGCACTTCGGTCTGCTAGGAGAGAAAAGCAGTAGCATCAGTGGACCACCTTGTGACGACTGAAGTTGCCATTACGTTCCAAATCGGTCCAGGTACTAGCGATCATTTGGCTCGTTTTAATTAAGGTGTAGGGAAGCAAGGTTTCATCAGACAGGTCAAAACAAAAAAGACTAAGGCAAGTCACCAAATATGCGTGATTTGCCTTAGTCTGAATGTAACGCTTTTCTATCATAGGGTTGCATAAGTAATCCGTGGGTATACTGTCTAGTACAAAACTATAGCCATGTCACTTTTGATTCCGTCTTATTGAGAATTCGGCTGATATTCGTTCGGTGCCGGTAAATAATAAATCCTGAAAATAAGGCGAACAGGCCAAGTTTCTGCCATCCACCATCGAAAAAGAAGAACTCAATCATTCCGTAGAAAAGACCAGCAAGAGCAGCTACCATTGAAGCGAGTGAAACATACTTTGATATTTTTAAAACGATAAAGAAAACAATCGCTGCAAAAAGAATCATCTTAGGGTCAGCGGCGAGCATAACGCCACATGAAGTAGCGACCGCCTTTCCGCCACGAAAACCAGCGAAAACAGGATAAATATGACCAATGACAGCTGCTAGTCCAAAGTAGAGCGGATCAAACCCATTATCAATTCCAAAAATAAGCGGTAATAACGTGGCAACTGTCCCTTTAGCAATATCAAATATCGTCACAAATGCGCCGGCTTTTTTTCCGAGTACACGAAATGCATTCGTTGCACCTAGATTACCACTTCCATGCTTACGAATATCTGTTTTGTAGAATAGCTTACCAATGACAAGTCCAGATGGGATTGATCCCAAAAGATAAGCTGTAATCAATAAAATAACTTGCATTTGTGTCCGTCCCCATATCTTGTTTCTTCTTTTATATTATCACGAAAGTAGACACGCTACAATTAAAATATCAGCGTGTGGAACCGAGAATTCGGTTCACTTTCATGAATTAATTCAATTGTGGTGACTAAAGGTAGAAATTCGGCGCAATAAGTTGTTTACGAGGCAGAATGAAAAATAAAGAAATAAAAAAATCTAGTACGATTGCATTAGGCAATTGAAATCATATCTCTATTAGTGGTAAAGTAGATGCTAGTTGTGTGTTGATCAAGTCCTTCATGGCCCACCCCAGAAATAGTCGTTTGTTTGTTGAAATACAATCAAGATCTGCACCGAATAGATCAGACGTATATGCTTTTTTGGCGATTCCAGAAGTCCTTTATCACCACATAACAAGTGGTTTTGGACCATTTTATGTATAATATGCAGGGGAGATTAATGAATGGCAACATCAAGCAATTATAATGAAGATGCAATACAAATTCTAGAAGGACTCGATGCAGTGCGCAAGCGTCCTGGGATGTATATTGGTAGTACCGATGCAAGAGGGTTGCATCATCTTGCCTACGAAATATTCGATAATTCGATTGATGAGGTTTTAGCTGGATTTGGTGATCATATCATTGTGAAAATTCATCAGGATAACAGTATCAGTGTCTCTGATGCTGGCCGGGGAATGCCAACTGGCATGCATAAATCTGGTAAACCAACACCAGAAGTTATCTTAACAGTGCTCCATGCTGGCGGTAAATTTGGCGCTGGCGGTTACACGCAATCTGGTGGTTTACATGGTGTTGGTGCATCTGTCGTAAATGCCTTGTCGGAGTGGCTTGTCGTCACAATTAAACGGGGCGGTTTTGTCTATACCCAGCGTTTTGAAAATGGTGGGTCACCAGTAACAACACTTGAAAAAATCGGCACGACAAAAGAAACTGGAACAACAATTCATTTTAAACCAGATGCCAGTATATTCTCAACAATAGTCTATAATTACGATACACTGACAGAGCGTCTTAGAGAATCAGCTTTCTTGTTAAAAGGGCTTAAGATTGATATTAGCGATGAGCGAAACGGGCTGAGCGATACTTTCTGCTTTGAAAACGGGATTGAGGCTTTTGTTCTCTATATCAATGAGGAAAAAGATACACTTCATAAAGTGGCTAGTTTTGAAGGAAAATCTGGTGATATTGAAATTGAATTCTCATTTCAATTTAATGATGGCTATTCAGATAATATCTTGTCGTTTGTTAATAACGTCCGTACAAAAGATGGCGGTACGCATGAAACAGGTGCGAAGACCGGGCTAACAAGAGCCTTTAACGAATACGCACGTCGCCAGAACCTGCTCAAAGAGAAAGACAAGAACCTTGATGGTTCAGACATTCGTGAAGGAATTACGGCAATTATTTCTGTTCGTATTCCTGAAAACTTACTCCAATTTGAAGGCCAAACGAAAAGCAAACTAGGGACGAGTGAAGCGAGACCCGCTGTCGATAGTTTTGTTTTTGAACAGCTTGGGTATTACCTCGGTGAAAATGTTGATGTATCAACAATGCTTGTCCGAAAAGCGATTAAAGCGAGTCAGGTGCGTGAGGCAGCCCGTAAGGCAAGAGAAGATGCGCGAAATGGCAAGAAAAAGAAAAAATCCGATGGTCTCTTAACAGGAAAACTAACGCCAGCCCAGTCTCGTAATCCAAAACGAAATGAACTTTTCCTCGTCGAGGGAGATTCTGCCGGTGGGTCAGCCAAACAAGGACGTGACCGCAAATTCCAAGCGATCCTGCCCTTGCGAGGTAAGGTCCTCAACACAGAAAAGGCAAAATTAGAAGATATCCATAAGAATGAAGAAATCAGGACAATCATCCATGCCATTGGCGGTGGTGTTGGCTCTGATTTTGAAATTGAGGATATCAATTACGACAAAATCATCATCATGACCGATGCTGATACAGATGGTGCGCATATTCAGGTGCTTTTACTGACGTTCTTCTTCCGGTATATGAAACCACTGATTGAGCAAGGGAAGATTTTCATCGCATTGCCACCGCTTTTCAAGGTTAGTAAGGGAACAGGTAAGAAAGAAGTGATTGAGTACACTTGGACAGAATCCGACCTACCTGAAGCGATCAAAAAGGTTGGTCGTGGCTACATGTTACAGCGTTATAAAGGACTCGGTGAGATGAATGCCGATCAGCTGTGGGAAACAACAATGGATCCAGAAACAAGAACGCTCATTAAGGTTTCAATTGATGATTTGGCACTGGCAGAACGCCGCGTCACAACACTGATGGGGGATAAACCAGAGCCAAGACGGCGTTGGATCGAATCAAATGTGTCATTTGGTGCCGATGATGAGACTGGTTTCCTAGAAGCAAGAGGTGAACGAGAATGACAGAAGCATACAAAGAAGAATATATGGAGCAATTGCTAGAGGATGTCATTGGTGATCGGTTTGGCCGATACAGTAAGTACATCATCCAAGATCGTGCATTACCTGATGCGCGTGATGGGTTAAAACCAGTACAAAGACGGATTCTTTTTGCTATGCATACAGAAGGAAATACAGCAGAAAAAGGCTTCCGTAAGTCCGCCAAAACCGTTGGTAACGTCATTGGTAACTATCATCCACATGGCGATAGTTCGGTGTATGATGCGATGGTACGGATGAGCCAATACTGGAAATTACGCAATGAACTCGTTGAAATGCACGGAAATAACGGAAGCCTTGACGGCGACCCACCTGCTGCAATGCGTTACACAGAAGCGAGACTTTCCTCGATTTCAAGCGAACTCCTCCGTGATATTGAAAAGAAAACGGTTGAATTTGCATCCAACTTTGATGATACATCAACGGAGCCATTGGTCCTGCCAGCTAGCTTTCCAAACCTACTAGTCAATGGATCGACAGGGATTTCTGCTGGATACGCAACAGAAATCCCGCCACATAATCTAGCAGAAGTCATTGATGCGGTGATTATCCGTATTGAGAATCCAGTCTGTACGGTTGATGACTTGATGCAGGCAATCAAAGGTCCTGATTTTCCGACTGGTGGTATCATCCAAGGAATCGACGGGATCAAGAAGGCTTACACAACTGGCAAAGGGAAAATTATCATTCGGGCGAAAACCGAAATCGAAACGCAAAAGGGTGGCAAAAAGCAAATTGTCATTACCGAAATCCCCTATGAAATTAATAAAGCAAGTCTCGTGAAAAAGATTGATGATGTCAGGGTTGATCGGAAGCTCGACGGGATTACCGAAGTCCGTGATGAGTCTGACCGCACTGGGCTACGGATTGTTGTTGAAATTAAGAAAGAAGCAGATGTTGAGCTTGTTCTGAACTATCTGTATAAAAACACTGATCTTCAAGTTGCTTATAATTTTAATATGGTGGCCATTAATAAGCGTCGCCCTGAGCAAATGTCTCTTCCGGCATTACTGGATGCTTACATTGGTCATCGTAAAGATGTCGTTGTCAGACGGTCTGAATATGAACTCGCAAAAGCAAAGGCAAGAGCGCATATTGTCGAAGGGTTAATCAAAGCATTGTCTGTGCTAGACCAAGTCATTGCCTGTATTCGGGCTTCCATTGACAAAAAGGACGCAAGAGAAAACCTGATGAAAGCGTTCGATTTTACTGAACTCCAAGCTGAAGCGATTGTCACTTTGCAACTGTATCGTTTAACGAATACCGATATTACCGCTTTACAAAGTGAAGCCAGTGAGCTACGAGCGTTCATTGCCAATCTTGAGGCCATTCTGATGGATAACGAAAAACTATTTTCGGTGATCATTGAGGAATTAAAACTAGTGAAGAAACAATTTAAAGAAAATAGACGTTCAGTCATTGAGGAAGAAATTACTGAAATTAAAATTAGCCAGGAGCAATTAATTACGAGTGAAGATGTCATCGTTACTGTAACGAAAGAAGGCTATATTAAGCGGACAAGTCTGCGGTCTTATGCGGCATCAAATGGGGCTGATTTAGGTGTTAAAGAAGGCGACCGGATGATCGAGCTCGTTGAAATCAACACCACGAGTACTGTATTATTGTTCACAGACAAGGGGAACTATTTATATTGCCCTGTTTACCAGTTGCCAGATGTGCGCTGGAAGGATGCGGGTCATCACATTAATACGATTACGCCAATTGATAAAGACGAGCAAATCATTCGGGCAATTGCTGTCATAGATTTTGAACAACCGTTATTCCTGACGTTTGTGACAACAAATGGTTTGATTAAACGCTCTGATCTGATCCAATATAAAGCGCAACGAATTTCAAAACCGCTTAGTGCAATCAACTTAAAGAACGATGACCGAGTTTGTGATGTTTTTGTTACGGACGGCTTCCAATACGTGATGATGGCAAGTTCTAAAGGTTACGGGCTTGTATTTTTCGAGGAAGAAGTGCCAGTCGTTGGGGCAAAAGCTGCAGGCGTAATCGGTATGAAATTGAAAGATGATGATCATGTCATTGGCGCAATTCCGGTCAAAACATTGACAAGCAACAATCTAGCAATCGTCACGCAACGTTCATCACTGAAAAAAATTCGTCTCACAGAGTTTGAAATCGCCTCACGAGCGAAGCGTGGTGTTGTGATGTTACGGGATTTAAAAACGAATCCACATGAGATTGTTGGTGTCCACTTGGTTGCGGAAACAGACCGTATCTGGGTACAAGCACAGAGAGGTGATGTCAAGTCAATCGATATTGCAACGCTCAGGCTGAGTGACCGTGTTTCCAATGGCTCGATGGTGATGGAAGGTAATGTTGGTGACATTATTGATACTTGGATAGAGACTGAGAAAAAGGGATAATCATTGAAAGAGGCCAGTTCTTCACACAGTAAATAGGTGAAGGACTGGCCCCTTTTTGATGCATCATGGGTGAATGAGATGCCATTTTCTAGGGGGGGTAATTCTAATATTTACTACTTTTTCGGTAAAATATTTTCAATATTTCCTTGTATTTATGTTTTTTTTTTGCTACAGTCACTATAGAAAAAACATTTTTTTATTGGTGATTACGGGTCCAGTCGAAAAAGCATTTTTTCCTTACATTATTCGGTTGGTTTTTGCTAATAACTAATAGAGGAATGAGCTCGAAACAATTGTAGGATAACAGGTCACTTGTGTAGTTGTGTTAATAATAGCACTTGTCCGCTCGTTGTCGATATTTTTTTCGGGAAATCAATCACATGGAAACGAGGAATAATAATGGGTAAAAAAGTAATCGTTGCACTTGGTGGTAACGCAATTCAAACTGGAAATGGAGCAACTGCAGAAGATCAACAAAAAGCTTGTTTTGAGACGAGTAAACAAATTGTTAAACTGATTGAGGCTGGATATAAAGTTGTCGTCAGTCATGGGAACGGACCACAAGTAGGGAATATTCTATTACAACAAGCGGCTTCTCAGTCTGATAAATTACCGGCAATGCCGATTGACACCTGCGGCGCAATGACAGAAGGAATGATTGGTTATTGGCTACAAAATGCACTTGACGAAGTCTTGGCAACAAATGGATCTGACAAGAAAGCAGCAACAATTGTCACACAAACAGTTGTTGATAAGGCAGACCCAGCATTCCAGAAACCAACTAAGCCAATTGGTTCTTTCTACACGAAAGAAGAAGCTGATGAACTGAAATCAAAGCGTGGCTATGTCATGATTGAAGATGCTGGACGCGGATTTAGACGTGTTGTCCCATCTCCAAAACCAATTGATATTGTTGAAAAAGGTGCAATTAGCACGCTGGTTGAGAGTGGTGTTGTTGTCATTGCTGGCGGCGGGGGGGGGATCCCTGTTGTTGTAGAAGGCAAGAAATATGTTGGTGTTGAAGCTGTAATCGACAAAGACTTAGCTTCTGAAAAGTTAGCAGAACTCCTGGACTGTGAATGCTTCATTGTACTAACTGCGGTTGATCATGTAGCGATTAACTTTGGAAAACCAAATCAAGAAGAGCTTGGCGAGGTAACAGTGGCTGATCTTCAAAAGTACATTGGTGAAAATCAGTTCGCACCAGGTAGTATGTTACCAAAAGTAGAAGCTGCGATTGATTTTGTTACTTCTAGGGCAGGTAGAACGGCTATTATTACATCACTTGAGAATGCAGCAAACGCTGTTAAAGGTGTTTCTGGTACAAGAATTAGAGCGTAATCAAAAGCGACCAACGAGTGGGCTTGGTATTGACCCAGAAAAAGCGAAAAGTCCTAGCGGGTTTTTCGCTTTTTCGTATGCGGGTAATGTAAAGACGAAAAAAAAAGCTGGTGTTAGAAACGTCCTAGCGATTTCGCTATTTGGGCGCCTAGCATCAGCTTTTGATAATGAACCGTTACATTTCCTCTGGTGCTTCGATGCCGAGGAGGCGTAACCCTTCGTTTAAAACAATTGTTGTTGCTTTTAGTAGTGCAAGTCTTGACTCTTTATCAGTATTATCTTCTAAGATACGAACGTGACCATAGTAGCTATTAAAGCTTTGGGCTAGGTCAATTACATATTTTGAAACAACCGATGGCTCAAGCTTATCACTAGCTCTCTCGATAATTCTTGGGAAATCAGCAAGCAATTTAATAATTTCAAAGCTCCATGCATCATTCAGCAAGATTGGTGCATCTGCTTCTTTAAACTGCGCATCACGCAAGATTTTGTTCGCTCTTGCGTTGGTGTATTGAACATAAGGACCAGTTTCACCCTCTGCTTTTAACATGTTCTCAAGATCGAAGTCGATATCATTCATCCGGTCATGACGTAAATCATGGAAAATGACAGCGCCAACACCAACTTGGCGAGCCACTTGCTCTTTATTCGCAAGTGATGGGTTCTTCTCAGAAATTGCATTTTCAGCCATTTTAATTGATTCAGAAAGGACCTCCTCGAGTAGAACAATTTTTCCTTTACGAGTTGATAGCTTCTTACCGCCTTGGCGAACCATCCCGAATGGCGTATGAATCATTAGGTCCGACCACTCGAAGCCAAGCTTCTTCAGTACTGCTTTCAGTTGCTTGAAGTGAAGTGATTGCTCATTCCCAACAGCATAGACGCTCTTTGTGAAATCAAATGTTCGATGACGGAATAGGGCAGTCGCTAAATCACGTGTAATGTACAGTGAAGCACCGTCGGATTTTGTAATTAAGCAAACCGGTAAATCAAACTCATCAAGGCGAACGACTTTTGCCCCTTTATCAAGTTCAAGAATGCCACTATTTTCTAGCAAGTCAATAATTTCAGGCATTTTATCATTGTAAAAAGATTCACCATGTGTATATTCAGCTTGCATGCCAAGCAGATCATAAATCTTATTAAACTGTTTCAACGATTCATCACGGAACCATTTCCATAGACGTGTTGCTTCTTCATCGCCATCTTCCAGCTTTTTGAACCAGTCACGTCCTTGTTGCTCCAAATCTTTATTTGTTTCGGCGCGTTCATGAAAATCAACATAAAGCTTGAGCAATTCTTCGATTGGGTTTGCAAGCACTTTCTCCTCGCTGCCCCAAGCTTTGTAGGCAACGATTAATTTACCAAACTGTGTACCCCAATCACCTAGGTGATTGACACGAAGAGGGACAAAGTCGCATTTCTCGAGAATTAAACCGATAGAATTACCAATCACTGTTGACCGTAAATGACCAAGTGAAAACGGTTTAGCAATATTAGGTGATGACCAGTCAATTGTTACATTACGCCCGTTACCAAGTTTCAAATCGCCATAATGGCTCCCTTGTTCTAGCACCGTCTGAATGACCTGACGAGCAATCGGTTCTTTTTTGAGAAAGAAATTCACATAAGGACCAAAAGAAACCACCTTTTCAAACTGTTCCCCTTGAAGCTTTAAAGCGATTTCCTCCGCAATGATTGCCGGTGCCTTCTTATATTCTTTAGCAAAAGAGAAACAAGGGAAAGCGAAATCGCCATGTTCTGATACTTTCGGTATTTCAACCAAACTTTGTACTTGTTCCAGTGAGTACTGATCTGCTAATTTCGCATGTACATGACTCACGACCAATTGTCTTAAATCCAACTTAATCCCTCCTACAGTAATAGCACGCTTTAAACTAGAAAACTGAATTGATTGCTAAAATGAAACAACCGATTCATTTATAGCACGCAGTTTAACCATGATCTACTGAATGAATGGTAGGAATCACCGTTCATGGTTGATAGATACAATTATTTTCCTGTGCAATCATCCTTTCATTATAATGAAAATTCGTGATAAATACAACTGCATTTCTTATCAAATCCACCCTCAGGTAAATACGGGGAAATACAAGTCAAAGGAAGGGCAAAAGAGCACTTAGTTGCTACTCTTTGCGCGAGGAACAGCTACCCGGTAATATCAGATGAGGTTCAAACTAATAACGCGTCAACTATTTTAAAATAGCATTAATCTGTCAACAATGGTGCAGTAGGAAGAAGCGACGAACGAAAAAGGAGATTAATGTGAAAAGATTAGTCATTTTAATGATTGGACTACTTGCGCTATCAGGGTGTCAGCAAAATCCAGCAGCTGAGAATGTTACCGCTACAGAAATACCGTATGATATTGAGGTTGTTGCAGAAAATCTGGCTGTTCCATGGGCAATTGCACCCAGCGATAAAGACAATATTTATTTCACAGAAAGAACAGGTGCGATCCGAAAAATTGAGAATGGTCAATTAGTAGAGAAGCCCCTAATCGTATTTTCTGATCCATTCACAGATGCAGGAGAGGGCGGACTATTGGGGCTTGCGCTTGATCCTGATTTCAGGGAAAATCATTATATGTACGCCTATTATACGTATGTAGATCACGGCATATTGCTGAATAAAGTGGTTCGTCTAATCGAGAACAATCACCAACTACGCATTGACCGTGACCTAGTCAGCGGCATTCCAGCTGGAGACATTCATAATGCAGGGCGTTTGAAAATATCTCCCGATCACCACATGTTCATTACTACTGGTGATGCGAATAATGCGCTGCTCGCACAAGATCATACAAGTCCTGCGGGGAAAATTCTACGGATTAACCTTGACGGGACAATACCAGAGGACAATCCGTTTCCGAATTCACCTGTCTATAGTACCGGTCACAGGGACCCTCAAGGGCTCGCTTGGAGAGCAGACAAGCAGTTATATGTCTCGGAACACGGGCAAAATGCACATGACGAGCTCAATTTAATTGTGAAAGGTGGTAACTACGGCTGGCCAACGATTGAGGGGAAAGAAACGGCTCCGAATAGGATAGCGCCACTAGTGGAAAGTGGGGAGGAGACTTGGGCACCTGCCGGCATGGACTTCATTTCAAAAGGACCATGGAAGGGGAAGCTGCTCGTTGCCAATCTCAGAGGGCAGCAGTTGCTGACTTTTTCACTCAATAAAGAAGGGTCAACGGTTACAGGCATTGATCATTATTTAAAAGGTCAATTTGGGCGATTGCGAGACGTTGCAATGGCTGAGGATGGGTCGATTTATCTGTCGACTAGTAACCTCGATGGTAGAGGAATTGCTAATCGGGGCGACGATAAAATTATAAGACTAGTACCGAAAGTAGTAGAGAAATAAAATGATGTTCCTACGAAGTGACAAGTTTATACTTGAATATAAACCAATATGACTAAGAAAAAAATGACACTGATCGCACTGGATCGGTGTCATTTTTGTGAGGCTCCGAAAAACCTCATCGTACCGCAATTGATGAGGTGTTTGATTGTTACGATCGTAGCTTCTTACTTTGGTTAATGCTATTTTTCACTTTACTTCTTCGTTTCAAGGTACTCGTCATAGCTCATCTGCTTATCAATAATCCCGTTTGCTGTAATTTCAATTACACGGTTCGCAATTGTTTGAATAAACTGATGGTCATGAGAAGTGAAAATCATTGATCCTTTGAACTGTGTTAGTCCATTGTTCACAGCGGTAATTGACTCGAGGTCTAAATGGTTGGTTGGTTCGTCAAGAACAAGCACATTCGCGTTTGCCAGCATCATTTTTGACAACATACAACGAACCTTTTCACCACCAGATAATACTTTGGCCTTCTTCAGTACTTCTTCACCAGAAAATAGCATCCGGCCAAGGAAACCACGCAGGAATGATTCAGTCTCATCTTGAGGTGAGAATTGTCTGAGCCACTCAACTAGATTCACATCACTGTTTT
The DNA here is from genome assembly GCA_031554215.1 of Caryophanales bacterium. GTDB lineage: Bacteria > Bacillota > Bacilli > JARBTR01 > JARBTR01 > JAVBKE01. The sequence continues at coordinate 3,471 of JAVBKF010000095.1, read as the reverse complement.
CAAAGAACTCGCCATTCTCTTTGGGAAAATAAGCACGAGAAGTGGTGATTCCCCAACGGAAAGAACCTGTATCAGCTTCGAGTTCACCCATGAGAATTTTCAAAAATGTGGTCTTGGCGATGTCATTATCGCCAAGTAGCACGATTTTATCACCTTTATTCATGGTAAACTGTACATTCTTTAGGACTTGGTCTCCATCAATTGTCTTTGACACGTCTTCAACGAACAGCAAATCATTGCCGACTTCACGTTCCTGTGTGAATCCAACGTAAGGGTAACGACGAGAAGAAGGGCGAATATCATCCAGGGTAATTTTCTCGAGTAACTTCTTCCGAGAAGTCGCTTGCTTTGATTTAGATGCGTTTGCACTAAACCGTGCAACAAAGGCTTGTAGTTCTTTAATCTTTTCTTCTTTTTTCTTGTTTTGATCTGACGCCATTCTTTGTGCGAGCTGGCTAGATTCATACCAGAAATCGTAGTTCCCAACATAGATTTGAATTTTACCAAAATCAACATCGGCGATGTGGGTACAAACTTTGTTCAAGAAGTGGCGGTCATGCGAGACGACGATGACGGTATTTTCAAAGTTAATTAAAAATTCTTCAAGCCAAGCAATTGCTTTAATGTCAAGGTTGTTTGTCGGCTCATCAAGTAGCAATACATCAGGTTTGCCAAAAAGCGCCTGGGCAAGGAGTACCTTTACCTTTTCGCCTGCTTCAAGGTCGCCCATCAAACGGTGATGATATGATTCGCCAATACCAAGACCACTCAGCAAGACCGCAGCATCTGATTCTGCTTCCCAGCCGTTCATGTCAGCAAATTCACCTTCAAGCTCAGCGGCACGCATACCATCAGCATCAGAGAAATCTTCTTTCATATAGATGGCATCTTTCTCATTCATGACTTCAAATAGCCGTGTGTGCCCCATAATCACAGTCTGGAGCACTTCTGTTTCATCGAATTCAAACTGGTTCTGGTTGAGCATTGCTAGCCGCTCGCCTGGTGACATAGACACATTGCCTGACTGTGTCTCGATTTCACCAGATAAAATTTTCAAAAAAGTTGATTTCCCAGCACCATTGGCGCCAATCAGTCCGTAACAGTTACCCGGTGTAAATTTCAAATTTACATCTTCAAATAGCTTTCTGTCGGCAAAACGTAAAGATACATTGCTTACTGTAATCATCTTATTCCTCCATATGTTTTACGCATCATTTTGTCTAGTTTAATTCATAAATGCACATCTAAATATTATAACAGAATTAATGCAAGAATTCCATGATTAAACCTGACTGAGTTGGTTTGTGAATGCTCCCAAAAAACCATTCGGAGGAGAGGCCCGCGCGTAGAAAGTGACGATTTGTTTGATGGCAGAATAAATCCGTTTCTTGATAATAAAACCATTTATTCCCTTGTGTAAAAAGCCCTTTTATGAAATCAAAGGTGTTAGCCCGTGTCCACCTTTCTAGTCGAACATACTCTATAAATGTAAGTGCAATCCCTGTTCAAGCGCTATGGAAATGGCATTCTTGAAGGAATTTCCTAAAAGAGCGGTTACCCGGGGGGGATCACTGGTTATCTCTCGGTAAAGGAGGAATGAAAATGAGTGGTTTTCAAAAAGGTGACAAAGCCGCATCAGAAAGTCTCATCAATATGATTGTCGACAAAACGTTCCAAAATCATCAGCTCGGTGCTGATGGGAGCTATTTATCACCTGAAGAAACGGCACGCTTAATGGAAACGGTCAAAATCCTTCAAGGTCAAGCTGAAAAGTTTTTAACCATGCCAAGTAAAAGGGTTGTGTCGGACGGTACGGGTGCTACCAAATTTGTGCCCAAAAATAAAAAAACGTCTAGCAAAGACGAATAAATAAACAAGGAGGAAATTAGTTATGTACTATAACTATGACAAAATGCATGACGAGGTTGAAGTCGAGCAAGAGGCAAAAATGTTTAATAAAGAGTTTCAGTTGATTGATGAATTAGTTGTCGTGAAGGATTCTTGCGACGTAACGGTTTATATCACTGATAAACAATTTGCCCTTTCTCTTCAAGGCGCTCTTCAAGCAGCTATTGTTGTGATTCTGCAATTGCACACAGGAAGCCACAGAAAAGCGATTGAAGTGTCTCAAGAGCTTTTCCAATCTTCTAAAATCAAGCAAATCACAAAGCAAAAATTCATTGTTTCCCATTCAAAAAATGTCTATATTGAATCAACTGACCAACAAGCAGCTGTCAACGTTCAAATTCTTGTTCAGTTACTACTTGCGATCATTAAAAAAATCAACTTTTACCCAGCTGCCTAGAGTGAACTAAGGTAGTAGAAATTCACAGATAGCAAGTGACTCTAACAAGGCGGGCGAATAGACTACAGCATGATGATTTATTTCATGATGCTGTTTTTGATGATTCGCTATTATTCAGTGAATCATTGTATAAAATAGGCGATTTTCGGGGAAAATGCTGAGGCAGTTTCATTGCTGTTTGGCCTCGGACCTTGTTAGAATAGATGTATATTTTGCGGGATATTCCTATGAAAATGGGCGGTGTTCCGCAAATTTTATCATCATCGAAACGTCCATCATGATAAGGAGGGATTCTATGTTTCATCGAAAAGTTGTTGAGGAAGTTATACCTGTGGAAACGTCTATTTGGAATTGCATGTCAGAGTCCTGTATTACTTGGGTTCGTGATAACTTTAAGAATGCTGATGTCCCGGTTTGCCCTGTATGCAGTAGTGGAATGGAACAAAGCACAAAAATGTTACCAGCAGTGGAAAATCCCTTGCACGCGGAGTAGGGTGAATAATTCCTAGAAAACTTGAGACAATAATCTTGTTAGAAATTTTATACGCATGGATAATTCGTTATTCATGCGTTGTGAATGAAAGGACAAGCTGATGTTAAAAGTACGCGATATCATGACGACAAAGGTTGATTTTTGTACACCCGATGATAATATTTACGAAGTAGCGACGAAAATGAAACAAGATGATGTCGGTATTATCCCGATTGTTGATAAGGGAACAGTGATTGGTGTGATTACTGATCGTGACCTTGTCATTAGTGGAACTGCTATGAAGAAACCCGGCTCCACTGAAATCACGCATCTGATGAGTAGAGAAGTTATTTCTGTGAACCCAGATATGTCGTGTGATGAGGCTTCGGAACTGATGGCAAAGCACCAAATTAGACGCTTGCCTGTTATTGAAAACAAGAAACTTGTTGGCATTATTTCTTTAGGCGATTTAGCAAGTCAAGTGAAGACAGAGGAACTCGCTGCTTCGGCACTGCAGGACATTTCCGAGGATAACTTTTTTTGAAGACATAGCTACTCCTAAAGACCCTTGGTGAACCATTTGCCAAGGGTTTTTTCTTGCTTTCGGATTGCGGGATTTTAAGCTTTCAATCAATTGTTGCAATAGATACCGTGGTAGTTCTGGTGACAATTATTTGGATTCGTTTTTGCCATT
>JAVBKF010000088.1:0-9769 GCA_031554215.1 Caryophanales bacterium | reverse complement strand
TTGCAAAGGAAGTCGAAGATAGCCTTACTACCAAACAAATGGGTAACACCCTGCACATCGAAATGGATGAGACAGACGGGTGGAATGAACTAAGTGAGATTAATGGCACATTGTATATCTCTGTTCCTAAAACAATGGATGTTGAAGTAAATGTATCGAACGGAACGATCCATATGAGCGATATTGCGGGTCAGGTGTCACTCACTGCAAACGCACAAATTACCGCGAGCAACGTTACTGGAACAATGATTGTGAACACACCTGATTCGGTTCAGCTGAATCAATGCATCCTGCTTGAAGGTTCAAATGTAACAACGAGTTACGGTAATCTCAACTGGACGATACCAAACACCGCTTCTGCAACGATTGAAGCTTCCACCGCTGGCGAGCTTAGTGGTAAGCTCAAACATGATGGAAATAAGACGAAGAAGGATGCTGCCAAGATCAATAGCAATACAGTTCAAATTGGTGAGGCATCCGCACCTGTGATCCTTCACAGCGATCATGGTAATATTACTGTTTCAACAAGTTCAGTCACGCCGTAATTAGCACAGTGCACTGACAATTTGCTCATTAGTTAGTCGACTAACGCCACTGCAAAACACAATTGCAGTGGCGTTAGTCATTTTTTATAACCGAGTATGTGGATACCCGAGTCTGAGTAGCCGACCTCTCACACCTCTGGACGTTTCATTCGGTAACGGTGGTTCAATAGCCTTGAGTGCATTGTCCTCGTAGCATTATGCTATATCCTAACGTCTCGATATATTTATTTGTTAGTGTTGTTGCCAGAATCCAGCGAAGCACCAGAACTTTGGCACTTACTAATACCTCGCATAATAGGTTCTAGGCTAAATCTCCACACCCAAAATCTTCAATTGCTCATAAATCTCAACTTCAAGTTCAGCTATTTCTTTATTATCTTCTTGTAATTGCTTCATCACAACTCGTGTCATTTTGAGCAAGCTGTGCTATTTCTACAACACGGCAAGCATGTTATTTGCGAAAAGCCGATTTTTTCAAATCGCAAAGAGCTTGAGATAGCCTTTGCTACTGCAAAAGAAAACAAAGTCTACTTATTTGAAGCGATTCGTAACATTCACGACCCTAATTTCGCAACGTTTAGGCAAGCAGTCACACGGATTGGATCTGTGCAAAATGTCCTACTTCATTACTGCCAATACTCTTCTAAATATGACGTGTTTTTAGAGGGGGATATTAAAAATAGCTTCAACCCTACATTTTCTGGTGGCGCACTTGTCAATCTTGGTATCTATCCAATTTTCGCATCTGTTGGCCTATTTTGTGCGCCAAGACAGCTCACCTTTATAGCTAAGAAACTGCATAATGGTATTGACGGTTCCGGTACATTGGTTTTACAGTATAACAATTTCAATTGTACAATCATGTGTTCAAAATAGCTGATACATACGTGCAAAATGAGATTCAAGGCAGTCATGGGTCTATTCAGTTTGATACTGTCTATAATTTATTACCGATGACTGTGGTGGAACGAGTTAGTGAAACAAAGCACTCCGTGGAAACGATTTCTTGTTAAAATAATATGATTTATGAAGCACAAGAGCATGCAGATATTATTGAGCGGAAAAATGATTTGCAATATGAGGCATTGTGAGAATTAATGTAGAGGTCTTGCGGATTACCGAAACTGCCCCAGCATAGGCAGGGATTTTATTTCCTTGTGATAAGCAGGTAGTGTTTGCCGCAAGGGCTTTGTTTGATTGAAGCTGTTGTAACCCTTGAAATCAAGCGCAATTAAAGATGTTATCCGCCTATCCGACTATATAACACTAGCCAAAAGAAGTAAAGGACTTTTTCCGGCTGATGTTTTTATTTTTGACGGTATAGTATTGATGAGAATAAAATAAATATTTTGGAAAAAGGAATGATGAGGTAGAGATGAATAAAAGGTGTACACATAAAAGCAAACCACAAAAATCCGATCTGGAATTTTTGGTGAACGAAATAGCACATTGCTTCCTTTTTTTAGAGAACATGTCAAAATTGTCGCGAAACAATGTGAAATCACTTTTGTAAAACCATGAAGTCTATGTCGATGGCGTAGCGGTTTCAAAACATGATTGTGCCCTTAATATAGGTCAAAAAGTAAGTATTAGCAGAAATATGAGTCGCAATGATGAACGTCACCTTGAAAATAGTGCTACCACGCTAGAAATTGTTTTTGAGGACGAGAATATTATAGTCATCAATAAACCTGCTGGACTTTTAACAATTACCAGCGAAAAGGAAAAGCTAGACACTGCTTATCACCAGCTTACCGAGTATGTCAGTGTCTCAAGTCCGCGCAATCGGAAATTCATTGTCCACAGGCTTGACCGAGACACATCTGGTCTCTTGGTCTTTGCCAGAAATGAAAAGGTGAAACTGGAAATGCAGAAGAAATGGACAGACGCTGTAATTAATCGGGGTTAGTGACGATTGTTGAGGGCAACCCAAAGTCAGAGGGCACTATCAAGTCGTGGCTACGCGAGACAAAAACACATATGATGGACTCAAGTAATAAGACAGGTGATGGACTCGAAGCTATTACCAACTACACAGTTTTTCAAAGTGTGAAGAACTGTGCGTTACTAGACATCAGTCTTGATACTGGACGCAAGAATAAAATCCGTGTCCATATGAAAAACCTAGGACACCCTATTATCGAAAATAAAAAGTATGGATTGACTAGACCACACAAACGACTGTGTCTCCACGCATTCTTACTGGATTTTGTACATTCGGTTACTAGGGAAACATTGCGGTTTGAAAATGAGATTCCGAAAGGATTTTTATCACTGGATGCAAAGAAAGGTTAGTCTATATTGGCGTTTGTTGAAACTGTATTTTTGTAGGATTGAAATTAGTAGCTTTACAAAACATGAGTTAGACTTTATCGGTCTATTCATGCTTTTTTCTTTCCACGACGAGAACTCAATGCGAGTGCTTTTGCATTAAGATTGATCTCCTGCTAACCTTACTTCTACTTGGTGAAAAAGAAACATATAACTCGAGTAGAACCTGATAGTAAACATCTTCAAATGTTTCAATTCTTGCGTCACCAGCTGGAAGCTGTCGCCAATCTTCATCTTTGTTTTTTATAATCTCATGACGATGAAAAGCAATGACAGATGAGTATACGGACTTCATTGTCCAATAACACATCATCTTTTCTGGAATATCCGCCAGATTTAACTCTTCCCACATATGATCAAATGGTGGTAATTGAGGTAATTTTTCAGGAGACTCTTTGGTGTCTTCACGATCTCTAAGCGTAAATTCTAAATAACCATCAATGTATCTCGTTAAGCTAGATTTTCTGAGCATACTATTACACAAATCAGGATTAGGATTTTCAAAAACATTTTCATCAATGCCTTCTACACTTTCTTCACGGTAACTTTCCAAAGTACGATGGAAGTACTTATGACCTCCATAAAGCATACTTTTTCCAAGTTTGTTTTCATCGGCCATTTCAACAAATTGTGTTAGATAATTATTCACCCATCCCTCTGCTTCAAAAATCAACTTAGGATAATTCATCTGATACAAGACCTCATCTTGCAGTTCCTCTCGGCAACGAATAAAATTTGAATATATAGTCCTGTTGTGCTTAGCATATTTGTCTACATTTGCGGCGATTATACAAAGTGGCAAATATTCTATTTCATCAGAGTTATTAATCAAAAAAGCATCAGCATCTCGTTTTATTGCTTCAACTATTTGTTGCTTTTCATGTTTCTTTTGAAGAGAATAAATAGAAACTGCAATAAACACTGAGACTAGCACCGATAATACAGCTAAAAAAATTTGTATAATATTTGAATACTGATTCAAAAAATCTATAATGATTTCTCATCCTTTCTCGTTATCCAGTGAAAATCATTTAGAATCGGTCAGGTCAGCAATAGATGGCTCACCGAACACAAAGTAGGCAAGTTAAAGGACCCATAATAGAGCCGAATTTCGGAGCTCATGACGATTATCGAATGGCTCTCCGAGTTTGTCGAAGCTTTCACCAATAAGATGCTTTGGCATTTTCCAATATCTCGAATGGTAGGTTCTCTACTAAATCTCCACACCTAAAATCTTCAATTGCTCATAAATCTCAGCTTCAAGTTTAGCTATTTCTTTATTATCCTCTTGTAATTGCTTCATCACAACTTCTAAATCGATAGGTGCTTCTTCTTCAAACGTATCAACATAACGCGGAAGATTTAGATTATATTCATTCTCTTTAATTTCTTCAATTGAAGCGACATGAGCATATTTATCGTTATTTTTACGCTCCTTGATTGTTGTTATGATTTTATCAATATTTTCATTGCTAAGCGTATTCTGGTTTTCCCCTTTGTCAAATTCATTATTTGCCCTTCGAGAATTTCATATCGGTCGAATTGCAGTAATTCATCAATACTTGCCGCAAATTCTTCCATCGCTAGCAGTGTTTCATCTTCAAGCAAACGTTCAACGAAATCAAAATAGCTAGAAATATTTTTCTCAAGACTACGGATTTCTTTTACAGACAAGTAGTTTTTCGCCACAGCCACATCAGACTGCAAAACGCGTCTACCAGGTGAATTTTCCCACAATGTAAGTCCCATGTTTTCTTTATTCATATTTATATTATCATAAACGGTTTCAGCAGCTGTCTTTCCAGTTATCGCATAATGAAACTTATTCTGAACTGTCGCAAAGAACTTTTTTGTAGTATCAGAATGCAGATCATAGTCGTAAGAAACTTCTGCGAATACATCAGTGATTTGTTGCCAGATTCTTCGCTCACTTGCCCGAATAGAACGAACAGTTTCCAGCAATTCACGGAAATAATCTGTGCCAAACACATTCTCCTCTTGCTTCATACGCGCTACATCTATCTTAAATCCTTTTTGGATATATTCCTTTAAAATATCAGTTGCCCAAATACGAAACTTTGTCGCTTTTTTTGAATTCACACGGTATCCGGTTGAAATAATGGCATCTAAGTTATAAAATTTAACCTCTTTAGTTTGTGCTTTTCCTTCAATAGCACCGTGAGTAATGGTCTGTGCAATTTCTGCACTAACCACTTTCTCGTCTAATTCACCTGTTTCATAATATTTTTCAAGTGACGTGAAATCGAAGTTCTATCGACACCAAACAGCCCTGAGATTACCTTCTGTATCGCCCAGATTGTTTCATCCTTAACGACCACTTCAATTGTTTCATCCGCTTCATATAGTAAAAATTTAGGAAAATTACATTTTTACAGTCGCATGAATACGCGCCCATTGAAAATCAAGAGCAGCCAGTTCATTAAAAAAAGCCCAGTTCCCCGTAAGGAACTTGAGCCTAATCACTGCGATCATCACAGGTTCTTTCCATTTTATTATCAGGTTACACTGTAGAGTGAATTTACGAATACTACAGTTGATCTAGTTTGTATAGTCAACGAAGGCGAGGCTGCGTGTGGTACCTCGCCGCATCCATTTGAACTATTCTTCCTCAGAAAGCATTACTTGATACTGCGCCGCATCCATCAATGTGTCAAATTCGCCCATATCTGATGGCTCCACCACAATCATCCATGCTTTCTCATAAGGAGATTCATTCACGAAGTTAGGATTATCCATCAGTACTTCATTAATCTCAAGGACCCGACCACTGATCGGCGCATATAACTCAGAAACTGCCTTTGTAGATTCAACACTGCCAAACGGCTCGTTGATCGTAATCTCGTCGCCAATCTCGGGTAATTCAACAAAAACGATATCGCCTAAAGCATGTTGTGCATGATCGGTGATGCCAATTGTACACTTTTCCCCAGCAACTTTCACCCATTCATGTTCCTCTGAAAAACGTAATTCTTTCGGTATACTCATACTTTCCTCCAACATGTGATTTAGTTAATTTTTTTCTCACTATCATCATGCCATTATTCCAGCACTTTGACAAGATTATTCAATTGATTTCTGTTATTTTTCTATTTCAATGGACGCTTCACACAAACTCGCTTTGACCAAGCAGGCAGAATTCTGTATGATGGTTATGTAAAACAGATAAGGAGGCAACCCTATGAAATGTCCTATTTGCAATGAAGCACGGATGAGAGAAGTAGAAAGAAACGGTGTCACGATAGACATTTGTCCAGACTGCAAAGGCGTATGGCTCGATCGTGGTGAGCTTGAGAAGCTACTTGGCGATATTCGTGAACTTCATACTCATTTAGAGGAAGACTATCAATACCGCCAGACACCAATTTACAAGAAAGAATATCATGACCATCACGACAATCATCATAAGAAGTATGAGTATGGATATGATAAGTATAAGAAACATAAAAAGAAAACGGCGTTGGACGTATTTAGCTCTCTTTTTGATTAAGTCAGTACGAGCATGATGATGTAAAAAACGGATGTTACAGCCAAGAAAATTTGGCTATAGCATCCGTTTTTTTGATTAATCGCTCAAATGCAATTTATCGAGACCACCATTTTGGCTCAATTTCCCAGGGATTCATCAACCACTCTCTGTCATTCTGACAATGCCTTATCGGCATTTTTCTTGTTTCGGATCATCGCTAGATGATATAAGCAAATCCCAACAAATAGTGCTGCAGAAGCGAGAATAATGACTGTTGATACGACCGAAAATCCAAGCTGTTCACTTATGACACTCGCTACAATGCACAGGTAGAATATCCCGAGGTAGTACTTTGTTTTTTCATTCGGGAATACCTGTAATGCCTTTGTTCCAATTGGCGTACCACAAAATGCGCCGATAATCAGCAAGAGTCCGTACCAGTAATTCAGATCAGCACTTAATCCATATTGGATAATGCCGGCAGTGACAATGAAAAATGCGGCTGTAATACTCGTTCCAACTGCTTTCTTGAGGTCGAAATCCAGAAAATTAATCAGCAGTGGGGTCATCACGAAACCACCACTTACACCCATGAACGATGAGACAAACCCTGCCAAAAGTCCGATACACAGGAGTGTCAGAAAATGAAACTTTACTTGCGGTGCCCGCTTTTCTTTTTTTACTTTTCGTAAAAAACCATAGGCGAACCAGCTCAGTAAAGCAATGTAGGCGATGGAAATCACCAGTTCGGTTGCTGCATAATCTTCAAACCGAACGACCAATTGACCAGCGACGACTGAACTAAACATGCCAATGACTCCGATTGTAATGCCATCTCTCCAAACGACATTATGATGCCGATAGTGATGGTATGTGGAACTGGATGTTGAGCCGAGTGTCAACATCAAGCTCGTTCCGATTGCCACACTTGGCGAGAATCCGAGTGTAAGCAGTAGTGGTGTTAGCACAATGCCGCCCCCAATTCCAAAGAAGCCAGAAAGAATTCCAATAAACCCACCTAGCAGAAAAAATAGTAAATATGTCATCTGTCCATCTCCTCATTTCACAACCAACAACTTGTTACCTTTGCAAAAACGGGTTATTCGCTTGTTCATCGCCAATTGTTGTAGCGGACCCATGTCCGGGCAGTACAATCGTGTCAGAGGGTAATTTCAGTAGCTTTTCCTTATTACTTTTCACGAGCGCTAGATGATCACCGCCATAGAAATCAGACCGCCCAATACTCCGTAGAAATAACGTATCGCCACTGAAAACGGTCTGTATTTCCTTGCAATAGAAGGAAACACCACCCGGAGAATGCCCCGGTGTCTCGATGATTGCTAACTGAAATGGACCCATTTCAAGTGTTTCTTCTTTCGTAAAAAACCGATCTGCTGGCTTTACTGTGATCAGTGTCCGGCCAAGATGAGAGCTGTTCTTGACGGGATCACCAAGCCAGTCCTGCTCATTCTCGTGGCAGAGCATTGGTATTTGATAAGTCTCGCGCAATTGATCAACGGCTCCGATATGATCGAAATGCGTATGCGTTAGGAGAATTGCCAGCGGACGTAACTGATTTTCTGTTAGGTAAGCACTTACCTTCTCAGGCTCTGCACCCGGATCAATGATGATACATCGCAGGTCATCCGCTTCTAAAATGTAAGCATTCGTCTGCATGTCACCAAGTGGTAGACAGTTCGTTTTCATCTTCTCACCCTTCTTCATTTCCCCATGTTTTTTCATATTGTTCAGGTTTGAAACCGAGTAACACTTGTTGACCATCCCTTACTAGCGGCCGCTTAATCAACATCCCGTCAGAAGCTAAGATTGTCAGTAACGCATCAAGTGAGGCATTCTTCACAACATCTTTAAGCCCTAGTTCACGATATTTCATGCCACTGGTATTAAAAAATTTCTGGATTGGCAATCCACTTGCTTGATGAATTTCTGCTAGCGTTTCCTTTGAAGGATGTTCTTCTACAATATCGATTGCTTGATGCGGCACCTCATGATCGACAAGCCACTTCTTCGCATTTCTGCACGTACTACACTTTGGATACCAATAAAATACTATCATGTACATTCTTCCTTTCTTTACGAATTACAGCTTCTTTATGCCTACCACTATTCATCCGCGTGTTAGTTACCTGATTGTAACCACCAAGATACTGCTAAATATTACAATTCAAAAATCATTTCTTTATCTGGCGCTGATAAATGCATTGTTTGATTGATACTTAGTACTTCCCATTCACCGCCGCGATGCTCAATGTATGAAAGACTTGTATTGGAAATCTGCATTTTATCTGTGCCATTCTTGCCCTTTGATACGGCGCGTAACGTCACATGGATGATGCCGCCGTGTGCCACCAGCAGTACTCTTTTACCATGGTAATTTTCTAGAATTTTATCAAGACCATTCATCGCTCTTTCATGCATTGCTTCTGGTGCCTCGCGCAGAGGAAACTGCTTATCAGGAAATAATCTCGCCCTCTGTTCTGGCAACATACCTTCCGCTTCACCGTAACTGCCCTCGATGAACTCATCCAGAATAACCAATTGTGCACCCACAGCATCACTAATGATTTCAGCTGTTTTCTTTGCACGAAGTAATGGGCTTGTCACGACAATATCCCACTTGAAATCTGATAAGTAGCTGGCACATTCCTGTGCTTGTAGAATTCCTTTATCATTTAAAGGTGTATCTGTTCTTCCCTGCAGCATTCCTGCACGGTTCCAATCTGTTTCACCATGTCTTACTAAACAAACTATCGTCACGATTCTATTCTCCTTTATGTCTCGTCATGATCGTTATTTCCCACAAACGCCTTCACTACCTGAAACTTTGTCTGAGTAAAATACTTCGGGAATTCACCGGCTAAGTAATGACTCCCTTTTCATTAAATCATGTATTTAAACGAACGCAAGGTTTTGATTCATTCGGCGCTTCTATCTAACAAAAGAAACGATGTCAGATGACACCGTCGTCTTTCACTTTCATCATCAGTGACTAGCTTGTCTAGCCGATCACTTTCTTTTTCTTCTGGTCACGAATCGCTTGCGGAGTATACACGCAGAACGGTTCACTTTCTAGGTAGTCACCTGTCACCGCATAACTTCTGGACCGTGAACCACCACAAACATAGCGGAACTCACAAACACCACATTTCCCTTTGTAGATATCTGGATTCCGTAAATCTTTCAGCATTTGATTATGACGGTAAATATCGCGGAGGCGTTCTGTTTTCACATTACCTGCGACAAGTGGGAGAAGACCACTCGGCATCACATCACCCGTATGCGAGATGAAGATGAAACCATTGCCATCATTGACACCTTTTGGTGCACGCTTCAGTCCGTCAATCAAATGTGCCATGTCTTTTGTTTTTGTATCTTCAAAAGTGAT
>JAVBKF010000233.1:0-5254 GCA_031554215.1 Caryophanales bacterium | reverse complement strand
TAACAGAAACGATCAACTGCTTTTTCAGCGGCAGAATCCCCCTTCGCTGCTTCCCCGAAAATAAAATGGCTAGATAGCTTTTCAACCTGCTTTAAACTAGACTGTGGATAGTCCTTCAATATTATTTCCGTATTCCGGACAAGACCTGTTGCGGATACTAATGTTTCTAAACAGCCAGTACCGCCGCAGTTGCACGTAAGACCACCCTCGGCAAGAATACGAATATGACCAATTTCACCAGCTGCGCCAGCCTTTCCATTGACAATCTCGCCATTACAAATAACACCGGCACCAACACCAGTCCCGAGCGTCATCACGACCAAATCACTTGCGCCCATACCAGCACCCTGCCACTGCTCACCAAATGCCGCAACATTGGCATCATTGTCAACAAATACTGGTAAGGCAATCGCTTTCTCAAATGAAGCCCTCAGCGGATACTGCGACCAACCAAGGTTCACAGCTTCAATCACTGATCCATCCTCCTTGTTAAATGGACCAGGTGCACCGATACCAATGCCAAAAAAGTCTGCGATTTGAAGGTGTTTCCGGTCTATTTGCTCATGAATAGACGCGCATATATCCGGAACTATATCCTGTCCTCCGTTTGCAAGATTCGTCGCGATCTCCCATTTATGGACAATCTTCCCTGCTTGATTGATAAACGCTATTTTGACAGTCGTTCCGCCGAGATCAACACCGATATACATCGTAGAAATGGTTGTCATATCCTCTTCTCTCTTTCTAATTGGATTTCATGACGAAGGACCCCCAAAGCTAGCTGTAGTTCCATTCGATCAATTAACTGAGATTGAAAAAGCGCCTTCATCTCGAGTTCCATTAACTCAAGATCTGCTAATCTGTCACCGATATAAACGTAAGTACCATATTGCTTTAGATATTGTTGAACATCATACATATTTCTCATCTTATGACCCTCTATTCAAACTATATTAAGTTAACAACTGCATTAGACTGGTTTCTCTCTTCAGTATAAAGCTTCGCGCTGGCACAGACAACCAATTCAAATTGCCACAAAGCTTGATGCCATCGAGGAAAATAAATATTGCTGCTGATAACCAATATGAAGTAACAAATAGATGATTGCAATAGCCGCAAACCCGCCGAAAATATTTTTGGTGGTAAATTTCTTCTCAGGAATTGAGACAATCATGGCAGCCAAGAACCCGCCAAGAAAACCACCTAGATGACCAGCGTTATCAATACTTGAAACTGAAAAACCATATACTAAGTTAATGGCTACAATCACCATGATTTGCTTGACATCTACATGATAACTTGCATCTTTCTCGAGCCATGCGTAATAAAGAAGCGCACCAAGTAAACCAAAAATAGCACCACTCGCACCCGCTGAAACACCATCAACAAAGGCAAAGCTGGCCATCACACCAATGATACCTGCACTCATATAAATAAAGAAAAATCTCAGTTTACCAAACAACGTTTCAACAGATGGCCCGAGCACATATAACGAAAACATATTCATAGCTAAATGAATAATGCCAAAGTGGAGAAAAACTGGTGTAATAAAACGCCACCAATCACCAGCAATAATCAGCGGATTAAATTTAGCACCATAGCGTACCATATCGACTGTATTCTCCGTATCACCAGCAATTTCCGTTAGAAAATATATGGCGACACAAATGCCAATAAGGATGTTTGTCACAGTTATTTGATTCTTCAATGTAGAACTTTTCATTCTTGTCTTCCTTCCATAATCACATACTTTGCATCAATCGTATCACCCAGCAGAGGGGACAAAAAACAACAATGACCCGCTAATACCTTTACCGTGACTGATTGATTCATTGCGTTATCTTGTTACTAACTTCTTCACTTTCATCTTGCTCAGCATACATAGAATTTGTGATGATTTCAAGCCCTATCCTTCCGAATCGTTGCAGCAGGCGACAAGCAATCAACTTTCCCTGTCATTTTAGTTACCACAAACACAACACTTTCTGTCATCACGATATCGACTGGTATATCATGCACCTCATCAAACCGCTCTTCCATTATTTGCGCATCTAGCGCGAGCGCAACTTTTTTATTTGGAAATGAGCGCAAATACCGATCGTAATAACCACCACCAAACCCAATCCGATGCCCTTGCTGATTAAAGACAACTCCGGGAACAATCATCAAATCAATCTGTTGCGGTTCAACAACTGGTCGTGTCGATTCCGGCTCTAGTATTCCGTAGCAGTTTCTTTCTAGTAGCGAGCTTGAATAAACCTGATGAAACACCATCTCGCGTTCTATGGGCATACAGCGCGGTATACAGACCCGCTTATCTTGTGCCCATGCCATCTCGACTAAAAACTGCGTTGGAATTTCAGGCACCTTTGCCATTGTGATGCCAATCATGTTTGCCTGCTGCCATTCCTTTGAATTTAAAAGATGTCTATAAATACGCTCATAAGCCTCGCTCGCACTTTCATATCCTGCCTGCATTCTCTCAAGTGTTTGTCTTCGGAGCATCCCCTTATCCATTCAAACCCTCCAAAAAATCAACTAAATTAAAAATAACAAAATAAAAAACAACAGGCAATCACCTGTTGTTTTTTATTTTGTTTCGCGGTGTAAAGTCACTTTTTTCGTTCTTGGGCAATATTTCTTTAGCTCAAGACGGTCTGGATTATTACGTTTATTTTTTGTACTAATATAGTTACGATCACCGCAATCAGTGCAAGCTAATGTAATATTGACGCGCATTGTAATTCCCCCCAACATAAAAATCTTAGTTCGTTACAACTTTTAAGTTTATTTTCGGTAAAATAACCGACTTTTATATCATAGCATCTTTCTGCAAAGAATGCCAACAGTATTTGATAAATTTATTTAGATTGGCATTCTTCATCTCGTTTATTTATACAGGTTTAGTTTGACGTAACCTCTGTTTCATCAATTTCAGGTGTACTTCCTTCCTCAACCACTGCATTTTCACTCTCAGCTGCCTCGCTATCAGTCGGTAACGGTGAGTTATTCTGTGGCAACGGTTGTTGTGCTCGCTTCGCTTTTAGTTCAAAGTAAGTGTCGTATACCTGTTTGGCAATATCGAGGTTCATATGATTACTCTTTGTTTGGTAAGCCCACGGAACAGCCACTGCCATCGCAATTTCTGGATTATCGTAAGGCGCATAGGAGACATAGGTAACATTTTCTGTTTCTGGTGGTGGTGTCCCCTTAACCCGTTGGGGTCCATCGTAGAACGCCTGTGCCGTTCCTGTTTTCCCAGCTGGTTTGTAGGAAGCCCCTTTAAATGTTGGTGTCGCTGTTCCACCAGGTGCCTGTGACGCTTGGCGGAAACCTTCTTGTACACGCGCAATTTCTTCATCTGTATTGCTAACACGGTTGAGTACCACGGGTTTAACCTCTGAATAAAGTGGTCCCAGTGTCGTTGTTTCTGTTGTTGGCTCATGTACTTCTTTTAGCAAATGTGGTTGTAAACGATACCCACCGTTTGCGATTGTTGACACGTACTGCGCCATTTGCATGGTGGTATAGGTATCGTACTGACCAATGGAGAAATCCAGTAAAAATCCAGGCTTCGGATCATTTTTATCCTTGAAACCAACTTGTTCACCCGGAAGGTCAATCCCTGTTTTGACCCCGAGACCAAACTCAGCGAAGTGATTTCTCATCACCCGGAAAGCATCTGGGTCAAGGTCTAATGGACCATTTGGTACATACTGCCCACCACCAATAGCGATTGCCGTATTAAACATGTAGACGTTGGAGGACATTTTTAACGCCGCCAAATCATCGACCATCCCTAAATTCTTCCAAGATTTCTTTGGTGGTGTTCCTTTGATGTACATTGGCGCATCGTAAAACGTTTGTCCCATTTCAATTGCATCAGTTGCATAGCCTGTTAGAATTGTTGCTCCCTTTACAGCTGACCCCATGTTATAGGAAGTCGTAAATGTGCCAAGCGCCATGTCCTGAATTTCTGCCTGACCTGTTACAGGGTCGACAACATATTGTTTGCCAGACATCGTGAGTATTTCACCATTTCTTGGGTCCGTTAGCACAACAAAAGCACGATCTAGTAGTGGCGATGTACCACTTTGTTTTCGCTTTGTCAGCTCTTCAGAAATAATCGTGTCTGTTGCCTGTTGTAATTCCATATCAATGGACAGCACTAAATCTTTTCCCGGTATACCAGGTTGAACCACTTCAGAGTTAGTCACATTGCCATCCTTATTAACAGTCACAGCAACTTTTTCCTTCTGACCGCGCAGTAAATCCTCATACTGTGCCTCTAAGTAGGACTTTCCGACACGATCATTTCGGCTATAGCCCTTCGCTAAATAGGCATCTATATCTTCTTCGGGAATCCCTTCCTGTGTTGAACTGACACTACCTAAAACTGACCGGAGCGTATTCCCATATGGATAGGTACGATCCCAATCAACTGTAGTATCAACACCTGGCATTTCCGCAAGGTTTTCCGTTACTCTTGACATCTCCTCAACGGTAACACCTTCGTTCTTCACAATTTGCTGCGTCATCGCATAACCAGAATTAAACTTTTTAAAAATGGTGGCTGTATTCATCTCTTCAGGTGTAAGCGCATTCAGTTCCTCTTCTGGTACACGTTTTAATTGGAGCTTATAGGTTTCAGAAGCTGCTTTTTGAGGGTCTCTATCTTGAATAGCATCCATTTCCGCCAGTTCTTTTTCCGTCAGCATTTTCTGCGCTTCTTTTGGGTGCTTTACTAACCAGTAATCTTTCTTGTCCTGCTCACTGAGCTTCGACGTGTCCATGCTAATTAATGTCGACAGTTGTTCAGCTGTTTCAAGCATCTCAGAAGGATCGGTTGACTCAGTCTTCGTGTATGTAATCGCATATTTCGGCTCATTACCAACAATTAAATTGCCGTTACGGTCATAAATCTTTCCTCTAGGAACTGGTTTTTCGACAATAACCTCTTGCGTTTCACTAACCTTTGCAGCATATTTTTCCCCGTCAACAATTTGTAAGAATCCCAGCTGCAATATCAGCATGGAAAACAAGAAAAATACGCAAAGGAAGATAATATTGATCCGAATTGGTAATGTCAGCTTTTTTTTGGGTTTCTTCCGCATGTTTTTCCTCCGTGAACTGTCAGTCTTTAGCCAAGTTACGGCTGTCGATCTATATTTTCAGACTTGTTGTCATAATTTAGTGAATTTGAACCTTTGTTTGCTTTGTTTGCTGAATTTTATTGTACCATTTATTTTGAGCA
>JAVBKF010000091.1:0-21129 GCA_031554215.1 Caryophanales bacterium | reverse complement strand
AGGCTACTTGTCTGCGTAATTTCAGCCATTCTTGCATTTTTGAAAATGTTAAATCGTCTAAGCCAATGACTTGTTCACCACTTTCGCCAGTTTTGGTAGTCGGTTTTACCCTCCATGTTCTACCTTCGTCTTTGATGAAAGTCTTGTTGATATTAAGCGTTTTATTGATTTCGTCTATGTCTGAGATAGTCAATGCACAATTTTCACCGATTCTTGCACCAGTCACAGAGCGATTAATGCCATCTATTTATAGAGTACATAATCTTGTGACATTCTTTTTCGACAGCATCAATTAGCTTTAAATACGCTTCAAGCTCGATATTTTTTACAGGATTCTTAATAGGTTTTAGTGACTTAGGATAATGGATTTTCATTGCTAGCTTCTTGAACATGTAATCTAAGTCATTGCGTTTTCAAAAGCCTCTCTAATCGTTCCCATGTAGCTCTAGATAGTCGACTTCCGGTAGTCTGGACTGACTTTGTTTACAAACGCCTGAATGACTGCTCTGTCTGGTTGTCGTAAACGGAGATTTCCCAAGTGGGATACAATTAGATTTATTGCATTTCCAATATTTCGTTGCCGATTCCAAGTAACTGTATCAGCTTTAAAATGGGTCTTCCCAAATTTAAGATAGTCTTTAAGAAACATATCTTGTTTATTCAGATCAACACTACGAGAGAGTTTTCTTTCCTCCTCTCTTGCCAGCAATTGCGTTTCGGTTTTTGTTTTAAAACCACCCTGTGAAAACTCTGTTCTACTACCAGATGAGGGGTCTTTATAAATAATGCGGTACTCCCATCCCTTACCACGTTTTCTGAAACAAGCTATTCTTGTTCTCCTTTCTTTTGTTAAAAGTAAACGAATACCTTATTGAGTTTCTTCAATATAGAGAATCATAAAAATACCGCACTGTATGCTTCACAATAAGCCTACAGGACGTTTTTCTACTTATTTCATGGTGGCAATTTTGCACTTTCCAACCACGAAGTCAGTTCTTTGTGAAATGGGTATGGGCTAAACATTTTTCATTAGCATCACCTTGGTACATTTTAGTTTTAGCAAGAGTGTGATATTGCCAACCCTTGCTTTTTATAATGACTTGACCAACTTTTTATCAACTTCCCTGAGGTGTGGAATAGGTTCAGTAGCAACCTCATTTGAATTTAAATTGTGATTTTACCGTTTCTAATCAGTATCTAAACATTCTTTTCGAGCCATTTTACAGGGCTGTTTTCTTCATAAATAATGTCTTGTAGATACGTGTTTTATACGTATAGATAAAACTGTATATTGAAAATTGGTGGTATAAATTGTTGCCGCGATTATATGCCGGGTTAAAACCTTTAGCATGATATTTTTTAGAATCCTGATCACCTTTTTGATTAGCCATTGCATTGGTCTTAACAGTTATTCGTTGTTCCTCCATCTCCTTAGATAGATTATGTATGAAATAATAGAATAGTCTGTAATTTTTCATTACTAGGGTAATCATTTTAAATTAAAATTTAAAATTGTTAAGGCGTGCAACACTTAAGAATCACATCCGTAATATTCAATGGTTCTTCTCAACAATTAGGCTAAAAAAAGTGCAAAATTCGACAAAAATATCCATAATACCAATAAATGTGTTAATCTCAAGTTGAAACTCATGCAATTTCCCAACCTGCTCTACAAAAAAATGAGAAGGAATGTGAAACTAATGAAAAAGTTAACTGCCATCTTCACTATTGCTTTGCTAGTGTTTGGAATTAATTCTCAAGCATTCGCAAGCACTTATAGCTATTCCAATAATTCATTTTCAAAGGCCTGGCAAAAAACTGGCTCTGGAAGCAACTGGTCCATGACGTATGGATTTAATAAATCCGCAATAAATGAAGATTATGCCCATGGTATACACAGCTCGACGAGTCATACTACAATAATAAAAAATGCCAACGGCCAATACTCGAAAAGTGCAAGCAAGGGAAAATATGCAAATGTTGATGTGCGACATGCCGGTAACTCTGTAACTTACAAAATGAGCTACTAATTTTAGTAATAAAGTACACTTAGGACACTAGAAATTGCATGAGTTTCAAATCAATAAAACTGGTAAGCTGAAATGATAATTTGTGATGTGGAAACTTGAAGGCCGACAGTAACTCGCTTAAAGAATTGATGCAAAATAAATGCTAATTTCAGTTTGAGCATGGCAATTACACACTCATTGAACACTGCTATTTAGAGGGCTATAAGGGGAATCTTTGTGAAGAAAATTAAATTTATCATTTGTTTTCTCTTCTTTTTTATTGGTTTACTGATCATAGGCGAGAGTCGGATTTTTTACTTAGATAATTTCTATACACCTTTCATTAATACAACCATGTATAAGCAAGCGGAAAGTACTGATGAGGGCATGAAGCAGGATATTCTTGCTGCAGCAGAAACGAATGATATTGAGCTTTTCACTTTTGTTCAAAAACCGATTAGTGCTTTTGAGAAAGAAACGATCATTTATGGTACCGACGACATGGAGGCTTACTTTGCTGATAGTCTTGACATTACTGAGGGAACGTATAGTAGCCTTTTATTAGGTGATCGTACTTTTAAATTTGAAGATTTTTCAAATCTACCTGATTTCGGTCAAGTAGGAGAGCAGAATGATTTTTATTTGCTAGGTGATTCTGTAGATGCGGAACAGTTTAAAGTCCAGCTGATTGACAAGTATGCCGGAAACTTTCCGAAGTCAGGGTATGAGGATCATTCGCAGCGAAACACTGTGATCATGATCTGGATGTTAATGACGTGTATGGTTCTTCTGTTTACCTTCTATGATATGACGCAGCAACGGAAAGAAGTGCTGATCAAAATCATCATGGGCGAACGATTAGGTGTGATTATTTTCCGAAATATTCTCATTGATACAGTAGTTTTCTCTGCTATTTTTTTATCATGCTTGCTTGTGCTTTCAAAGATTTCAATCGTTTCATCTTACTACCATTTAAACATAGCCTTTTTTATTTTAATGTTGCTGTTAAATGCAACAATCTATTTTGGACTCAGATCTTATAATTTAAAGGCGGATTTTTCAAATAGTAGGAGTTCTCGAAAGATTTTAACCCTGAATTATGTTTTGAAGGTAGTGACGGTTGTTTTGACGGTTGCGTTGATATCAAGCAATGTTGGTCTCATCACAGAATCCATCAACATTTATCGTCAGAAACCATTTTTCAAAGCGCACTCAGCGTATGAATATGTACAAGTAGGCTACGATGTCGCTCAAGCAGGAGAATCACCTGAGCAACTTGCAATCAAAGATGCAGCGGTTCAATTATCTTTTTATCAGACATTCTTTCAATCTTTTGATGCGACAGTTCAATCAGAATGTATCGTTGACTTTGTTCCAAACCATGATTTACTGTACGTTAATCAGAATAATAGTGAAGTGATATTTGAAGAAATACCGGAATTGGCAAATAAAAGTTTTTCTGCGAGGCAGTATTTACTCATTCCCGAAGCACTTTCTGGAGATAAGTCATTGGTTGACAATGTAGAATTAGGTCAAAATGTATTTAACATTGACCAATCTATCGATGATCATGTGATTTACTATCCAAATCATATTGAAATGCTAGGATTGAAACTAAATGACCAATATCAAGGCAGTTTTTACAGTGACCCAATTATTATTTTTGATAATACTGTACCTACAGCACAAACTTTCCAGTCACTATCAGAGGGCGCTTTCCCAACTTATCTAGGGGAAACGATGTACAAAGTGTCGGACGTAGAAATGAATCAATTCATGGCTGAAAATCATCTTGCTGACGAAAACGTAAGGCGAACCAATGTCTATGAAAGCTATCAACATCGTTGGGAAAATGCCAAAACTGTACTCTATATTAACTTAGTTTTCAGCCTCATGATGGTCTTTCTTGAACTATTGATTATCGGTTCAATTATTAAACTAGAATATGAGGTAAACGCAGTTGACATGGCAATAAAAAAAACCCTTGGCTATAGTTTGTATGAACGGAATAAAAAGATCGTCCTGCTAACGATTTTGACGACAGTCATCAGTATTATTTTCACCGAAGTTGTTGCCATTCTCGTGCTACCTGATGTAGCTTTAAGCCTACTGATTGCGGGTACATGCCTTCTTATGCTGGAGATGATTGTCATTTTCTTTCAAATTCGGAAGACGGAAGCGGATAAGCTAACAAAAATTTTAAAAGGAGGAAACGTATGATCATCATTGAAGCGTTGACAAAGAAATTCGGTGATCGACATCTATTTTCTAATTTCAGTTTAACAATTAATGATGGCGAGCTCATTGTTTTCTCAGGGCCAAGCGGTTGCGGTAAGACAACATTACTCAATATGATTGGCGCTATTGAGCGTATTGATGGAGGTGCAATTATTGTTGATGGGGTGAACATTCACGATAAGAAAAACCAACTTGACTATTTTCGTACTAAAATCGGATTCTTGTTTCAGAACTTTGCGCTCGTTGAAAGTAAAACGGTGAGAGCCAATCTGAATATGGTTCGTAAAGATGGGCGGACTGGGTTATCGATAGAAGCAGCACTTGCGCAAGTGGGTCTAGAGGGTTCGATCGATAAAAAAGTTTACACACTTTCAGGTGGTGAGCAACAGCGTGTATCACTGGCAAGATTGATGTTGAAGAAATGTGACATCATTCTTGCGGATGAACCAACAGGGTCGCTGGATGTAGGCAACGCTGAAATTGTCCTTTCTATTTTGAAACAACAGAATGTTCAAGGGAAAACGATTATCCTCGTAACGCACGATGAAGAAGCAAAAAAGTATGGAAGTAGGGTTGTTGAATTATGAAAAAAATCACTTGGAAAAAGGTAGCAATCATGGTTGTTGCCGTCTTTGCCCTTTGGAATACTGTTTGGTTTGGTTACTGTTACTTTAAATATTCTCCCTATACAGAAAAAGTCCCGATGAATGAAGAATTTGATACTTATTTTAAACAAGAAGATGGTTTTAGCTATAGTGTGAAAAAACCTGATTACCTTAGATTTGAAGGCAATCTAGCGATTAGTGATTATGAAGATACGACTAGCTTAATTATTTGGCCACTTGTCACTGGTGGATATGAATATGGGTTTATGCTTCATGAAGACAATCAACAATACGAATTCTATGTAGATGAAGAGCTTAAACCAATTGATTCATCAGACGATTTTGCTATACAAAAAATCAATCAGTACAAGCCTGAGCTTGAAGCTTTACTGGATAAAGCAGATCAAATGTGGTCATTGCAGTAGAATGGTAGAGTAAAAAATTTGCTTAGAAAAAATGGTAATCCCTACTCTGGCTATTTGTTGTTTAACGCTACTAAGGCGTGCTCAAGCAAAGGTAGACCATTCTCTCAATCTCTATTTCTAATAGTATTCCAAATAAAACTAAACCATGATATAATAATTTGGAAATACTTGGAGAGATTGAATGATGGAGCCAATTAGAATTATGATTTTTAATATAGTAACGATAACCACTATTTCTTTATTTAATTATAATTACCTTGATTGGGTGATGACAAAGAAGCAATTTTTAGTGCAATTATTTTCGTCAATTGCTGTTACGACTACCTTTCATTTGATTTTAGGATCGTTTTCGGGCATCATACTTTTGCTAACCCTTTGGATCAGTAATTTATTAATAACAAAAAGGCAATTACTTAGTATTGTTGTTCCTGCCTTTCTTTTTCTAGTTTGCATTGTGTCATTTCTATTGGCTACACTGATAGAACAATATTTTTATGTGCATCAATTAATAGATTCTGGTTCTATCCTTGCGTTTTGGTTCAGTAGATTTCTGTTCCTTCTCGTTATTTGTATTCCATTACTTCTGCTACTAAAGCCACTTTACAAGTGGATTTTTCTGAACAAAACAAAAATGAATCGGAGCTCTGCCTTTCCTTTATCGCTACTTCTGCTGATGATTGCGATTTTCTATGTGAATCATTATTTTGAAGAAACTGTTGGGGCAAAAGCAGATGTTTATTTCCTCTTGAATCACCTGTTTTTCTTCGTTTATTTTGTCATTATGGTGGTTGTCATACGTGTTTATATTGCTAGTGTAACGAAGAGCAATGAAGCTAAGGTACGTGAGGAAGAGTTAGCTAACTTAAAAATCTACTCGGAAAATCTTGAGCAAATGTACACTGGTATGCGCGTGTTTAGACATGATTATATTAATATTTTATCTTCAATGTCAGCGTTTATAAATGATAAGGATTACGAGGGGTTAACGCACTTTTTTAATGAGAAAATTTTAAAGACCAAAGAAGAAGTGCAATTAAATAACACAAGGCTAGATACCTTGGCAAATATCAAAATCACTGAGGTTAAGGGAGTTTTGGCTGCGAAATTATTTAAAGCACAGTCACTAGGGATTATCACAACTTTTGAGGCTCCAATATTGACCAATTTAAATGTCGATTCGATTGTGATCTGCCGTATTATCGGTATTTTATTAGATAATGCGATTGAAGAGTGCATGCAGATGAATGATGCAGCGCTGAAGGTTGGCTTTATCGAGTCAGATCAGGCTATTTTGTTTGTGGTCCAAAACAGCTGTAGAAAAACGGGCTATAAATTGCATCAATTGATGGAAGATGGATTTTCTACAAAAGGTAAAGGAAGAGGACTTGGGTTAAGTAATTTGAAGATGCTAATAGATCAGAATCAGGGCTTAAGTTTAGATACAAGTTTAGAAAACAAACTGTTCATTCAACAAATAAAAATAGATCTCAGCTATGAGGTATGACGATGCTAAAAGTGTATGTTTGTGAGGATTCAGTAGAGCAAAGGGAGAAAATTGAACGGTACATCTCAAATTATCTGATGATAGAAAAACTAGATGCAAAATTAGCATTTTCATGTGCAAATCCAAATGAGCTTATTGGCTATATTACTGAAAATAGGGGAAGAGGACTCTATTTTCTTGATGTTGATTTGCAGCATGAAATGAGCGGGATTGAGCTTGCTACAGAGATTAGAAAAATAGACCCTCGGGGAATCATTGTCTTTATTACTTCTCATTCTGAGCTAATGTACTTAACTTTTGTTTATAAGGTTGAGGCGATGGACTATATTCTGAAAGATAAAATAACGGATATTCAGATGAGAGTGATTGACTGTATCAGTATGGCACTTGAAAGAATCAATGCAGCTCAAAACGAAACAAGAGAGAAGTTTCAAAAAACGGTTGATGGGAAATTAATTAGTGTGTTTCTAGATGATATTATGTTTTTCGTATCCTCTCATAAAAAGCACAAGGTGGTGATGCATTTGGATAATAGACAGGTGGAATTCTACGGTTCCTTGAAGGAATTGGCGTGTGAAAGTGATCATTTTTGCAGGTGCCACCAATCCTATCTTGTCAACAAAATGAATATTGTGGGGATTGATCGGAAAGGCAAAGAGATTGAAATGAGAAATGGTGAAAAGTGCTTTGCTTCCAGTAGAATGCTAAAGCATTTGGAGCCTTAAGAATAAATAATCAACTTCATCAAAAGAAACCCTTTTATAATGGTTACAGATTAAAATGGTTTTAGTTTTCCTTGTTATTTTGTAAGAATAAACAGTGTTACTTCCGCTTACTACCAGCGAATTGAGACAGCCAATCTACGACGATGTTGAAAAAGTTGCCGAAAATCAAAAGATAAACTGAATTCATGTTGAAGAATGTGGAAAATTGATGTAAAATATTATTAGTATTGCATAAACCGAAAAAAGAAAAATTAACCACAGTAAATTTGGGTATAAATAGCAATTTGGGATAATCAGACGTAGCTATCTGGTTTCATAATGAAAAAAAGAATAGACAGGTAAGTAGGGTCTCAATATGTAAATTGTTTGAATCAGATGTTAAGGATGTTCCACACTGAACAATTTTTGCCCCTTGTTAGCTTGAATACAGAACTTCCTTTCATGAGGTGTATATTCAGGGCGCTTTTCCTTTATATACACCTCATGAAAGGAAACCATATCAATATGCTAACTATGGCAATATATTGCCTACCACTCTTTGTTTCCACACGAAATGGCGAAGAGCCTATTTTTTAATCAACAATACCCAAATACATAAAAGTGAAAATCTGGCTAAATAAGAAATTAATGCAAGACTCTTAACCCCGATAATTCTGCTTACTAGGGTTGGGAAAATGGCTACATAAGCTGTAGGGTAGCTGTATTGCAAGCTAATCCCACATCAGTGTGTACTGTGAATTGTCAAATTACCAATAATATCAATCTTCATTTTTTAAAGCCTCTCAAAGGGCTGAAAGAGAATGGTTCTGTTTAGTTTGAATTAGTTACCCGAAGTTCGTAGTCATTTAACGGCCGCTTTTCTGATAGTTGAGAACGATTATTAGATGGCTGTTGCCTCAACAGAATGGAAAGAGTCTATTCTAAATGAACGGTTTTACCATTGCACTCATTTCAATGTGTTTACTTATCAATTTTATGTAATAATCGCACTACCATTTTAGATGTGCGTATCTGTATTTTAATTTGTTTCTTGAGAACAGCGGAAGGAATGTTTTTTTTATGAGCTTACTAAAAAAAGTGATTACGATTGTCTTTATCTTTAGCACCTTTTTACAACCTATAGGATTGGCCATGCCGACCAAGGCATTAGCCTCTAGCAAAGCAGATCAGATTTCTGATCAGGACTTGTCGACGGAGTCAGTTGATACTGAGCAACTGATGGCCGATTGGCCTATTAGTCAGCTATGGGCATCATCTCAAAATTCAGTGGTAGAGAGCACGTTCGTACAAGAAACCCTTCCTACTACAAGGGTAACTCCGGGAGATTTGCCAAATCAAACAAAACTGATGAATGGTAGCTTTGAATCACCAGGGCTGGGCGCCAGTTTTGTGAATGAGAGCGATGTTCCTTATTGGAATATCCAAACTGATAAGGGTTCTCCAAGTGATAATGAGAAAATAGAGTTTTGGTCTACTACCTTTTGGGTATCGGGAGGATGGACATCTGCTCCAGGCGTTCCTTTTAATTATTCTTTTCCTGATGGAAAGAAAATAGTAGAAGTAAACGCAGATGACACAGGTACACTCTACCAAGATATAAGAACTGCACCAGGTGAGGAGTTAACCTGGTCATTTGAACATGCACAACGTGGACCAACAACAGAAAAAATGAATGTATATATTGGTGCTCCGACAGGTTCTGAAAATCCAACTGATGGGCTGGCAAAGCAAACAGACGACATTTCTGGTGCAACTGATATGCCAACATCGACAGCCACAACAAGCACAAATCATCCGTGGGTACACCATACCGGTACTTACACAGTACCAGAAGATCCCAATAATCCTGGACAGCCACCTCCCGGACAACCCGCTCAAACAGTTACTCGGTTAGCTTTCCGTTCTGCGACCGCTGGAACCGGAGGAAATCTTATTGATGACGTAAACTTTTCTGCAACGCCTGTTGCAAAACCGCATAGTGATGACCCAGTAATTATTATCGTGAATGAAAATGACGATCATACTTTTGATATACCGGCAACGGGTCTCGTTGATGCAATTGATCCTGATGATAAAATACCGGGGTGGAACGAACCAACAACTACCGTTACATATGCTCCGTCGAATCCTCCAGATCTTTCAAAACCTGGGGAGATACAAGAGGTTGATGTTATCGTGACAGACGATGAGGGTGCTACTACAACTGTGAGTGTTGAAATTATCATTAAATTACAACCAGTTGGTGAGATGAAACCGAATCAGAGTTTTCATGTACTGGACCCTGAGAGGCCAACAATACCCAATCCAATCGCCGATAGTGCGGTAGTAAACTTTTACTATGATGATGAAACGCTGAAGGATCCGGACAATATACTTCCCGATACTACAAGTGGAGTCGTAGATGTAAAGTTTGCGCCTGATAGTGAGAAGTATCCGGCGCCCGATCCAACGATACCTGGGCCAACGCATGTGTATGTACAAATTACCGATGACGAAGGGCAATTTAGAGTTTATAAAGTGCCTGTTACATTTACAGATGAGCCAGTTGCGACTGCGATTACAACTGAAATAGCCTCTGGAGCTAGTGGATCCATTCTAACACCGGAATCCTTAGTGGGATCTTTTAATGATCCTGATAATCCTGATGTAGCCGGTGTAGTTGAAGTTCCGAGCAAAGTTGAGTTTTGTAACCCTGACGGAACAACAGCTGGCGTCGGGCAACCAAATATCAGCGTGCCTGGTGAAACAGTTGAGTACTATTTAAAAGTGACGGATGATGATGGTGAATGGACTGTAGTAAAAGGTGAACTAAAGGTCGCTGATCCAGTAGCACCGAAAGTGACAAAGACTATCAAAGGGTCAGGAAGCCCTAGCGATAAGCTTATGCTAGATACCAAAGACCAACAGTTCACCTGGGAAGTTACAGCAGAACTAGGAAATACGCCAGCACAATGGACCAACGCAAAAATTTCAGATGATCTCGATAAAAATCTTGAAATTGTTCAAAAACCAACTGGTGGTCCAGATATTACATTAGTTGAAATTGTTGATGGCAGCGAAGTGCCGATTTCTGCAGATGAGCTAAGCATATTAGGTACACTTACAGTTACAGGAAATCACGTTGAGTTTACTTTTAATAAAAGTGGTGGTAGTTACCTTTATTTATTGAACCGTACGTTTAAATTAAAAATCAAATCGAAACTGAAAACGGGTATGACCGATGATGAGTTAGCGCCGTATTATGCTACCGGGATCAAGAATGAGGGGAAACTCTATACAGGTAATGAGGCAATTGGAGAACCTGTGGATACCACAGGGAAAATTCCAGCGGTTTTCCCGCCAAAAGTAGATCCATCAATCAAAAAGGATGTTAATGGTCAACAAGCTACCACGATACACTCAGCAAATGAAATTATCCCATGGCATGTAACGGTAGATTTTGGGAATACCACATCAGCATGGACTGATGCGACAATAGAAGACCAAGTGAACGATGCATTGCTGATTACTGGATATCGTATCGAGGATTCTGAGGGGAGATTCTTATCACCAGCTGGGTCTGAAGAAACCCCAATAGCAAATAATCATTTTTCCTATGATGTAGGTAAAAAAGAAGATCCAATGAATCCGGATGAGCCTGATAGCTATGCGTACTTAGCAGGTAAGCACTACAAAGTGACGATTTTTACAAAGATCAACCCAGATGCGACAGCAAGTGAATTGGCTGCTTTTGCTGCGGATGGTATTCCCAATACAGCGACGTTAAAAACAGGGGAAGGTCAAGGGGACACTTTGACAACTGGCACGCCAAGAGCCTACCCGCCAAATAGTGAACCGATGATTAGAAAAGACGTTCGATTACCAAGTGATGCAAGTTTGCCTGGTTTGAACAGATCCGTTACGCTCGACACGATTGATCAAACATTTTATTGGAGGATATTAGTGTCATTTGGTTCTGATGCAGCAAATTTCGCTCCCAATTCAGTTGTTATTTCAGATGAACTGAATGCTGCTACTGAACTAGTTGGAGGACCTGATGCAATCACTGTGACAGAACTTAGTTCGGGTCTACAAAGTGAACAAAATGCAACGGATGTTGC
Organism: Caryophanales bacterium; assembly: GCA_031554215.1. Lineage (GTDB taxonomy): Bacteria > Bacillota > Bacilli > JARBTR01 > JARBTR01 > JAVBKE01. The sequence continues at coordinate 9,523 of JAVBKF010000091.1, read as the reverse complement.
TTCAGTGCTGCAAACTGGTAATAATTTAGAGATAAAACCAAATATGGTTGATGGCGGTTATCAATATTTAACAAATCAAACGTACATATTTAAAGTACCAGTAAAAATTAAGTCAAACGCCTTTTTACCACCGCTTTATGAACAGCCAATTACGAATCACGCTAGTTTAGACTATCAATATGTTGGCGATGACAGCGCAACAGTTGAAATACCGAAGGACCCTGTCGTTTGGTTGCCTCGGAAAACACCAGTGGCGACTGTATCCAAAGACGTCGAGGGAAAGCAGACACATACGCTTACTTCAAACAGCGACATTTTCAACTGGAACATCACCGCAAGTTTTGGTGCTTCCGCGAACACGTGGGAAACAGCACAGATTGTGGATGAGATAAGTCCGCTACTCGAGGTTCCGAATATTAACGACGTAAAAGTCTATGATATTTCGGACCCAGAAAATGTTCATGAGGTCGTTACCGACACTGATGGTGACGGTAACGCTACTAATTACGCTACTAAAACACTTGAAGGCAACACGCTCAAAGTTACTTTGCCAAGAGATTTGTACTCATACAGTTATTTAAGAGGTCGTACTTTTAAAATTGTTGTTCCAACACGAATTAAAAGTGATGCAAGCCAAGCGGCATTGGCAGATGCTATTGCAAATGGCGGGATACCAAATACCGCTAAACTAGTTTATACAGTGTCACCAACGATTGATCAAAATACAAATAAAGAGGTCACTTCACAACCAGCGCCTAACGAGCCGAAAGTGATACCAAAAACCGTTAGTAGCACTGCAAGTAAAGGTGTGTATAAAGATGGAGACACGGCAGATGCAGAAAATGCCAAAAAAACAATTACCCTTGATACAAGAGAAGAAACGTTTTCTTGGCACGTTAAAGTAAAGTTTGGAAATGATACAGGATCATGGACCAGTGCCAAAATCACAGATGATGTTAGTCCTTTATTTGAAGTCACAGACATCTTGGTCAACGATGTGACAGGTGATGGTACAGACGCCATTAGTGTCGATAATAACTTCCAAGGTACAACATCCACCGCGACAATGATAGATGGGGTAGAATATACACAATTGGATGTAATGAATTATAACCTTGCAAAGAATTCGGGAAGCTATAGCTATCTTGCTGGTCGCACATTTGATATAGAAATCCAGGCCAAAATTAGTAAGACGGCCACTTATGCAGAGTTACAAGCTGCCCGTGATAGTGGTGGTGTTCCTAACCAGGCTCAGCTAAAAGTTCAAGAATCAACTGAGGAAGTCATTGTTACAGACATAGTGAAAGTGGTCCCACCTGCTAATGATGGGAAAATTGGTGACACTGTTTTTATTGATGAAAATAATAACGGAACCATGGATAGCAGTGAGAAGACTGCTCCAGCAGGAACTATTGTGAAATTGTACAAGAAAGACCCTACAGGCATTGCCGTTCCAGGTGACGAGGAGCTGGTAGTTGCTGGAGTTCATTATGATACTGTAAAAAAAACCACAACCAATGCAAATGGTGAATATACGTTTGGTAATCTGGATGAGGGAGATTATTTAGTGTGGATAGCACCTACTGAGGGATTTATCTTCTCACCAGTTGCGATTGATGCAGTAAAACAATCGAACAAGTTTGACCAAACAAAAGTTGTCAATGAGGGTGGATACTCGCTGGTTACTCTCAGCAAACCAAATGATATGGAGAAATTTGATCAAGACGCTGGGGTTATAGCAACTCATAAATTAAAGTATGATGAAAACGGAGCTACAGGTGGAACGGAACCAGTTGATGAAACGCACGGAACCGCTACAACTGTAACACCAGTGAATAATCCAGGGACGTTGATGAAAACGGGCTACACATTTGCCGGTTGGACTGAGTCTGCAGATGGAACTGGAACAGTGTACGGATCGGGAAATACTTTTGTAATGCCGAATGAAGATGTGACATTATACGCCAAGTGGACGAAGAACAAATACGAAGTGAAGTATGATGGCAATGGCGGTACAGGAAGTGCGCCAGCAGTCCCGACAGACTATGACTACGAAACGGAAGTAACAGTCCTTGGAAATGTGGGCGTGCCAGAATACACGAAAACAGGTTACACATTTGCAGGCTGGACAATTGCTGGAGATACGACAAACAAAGTCTATACAGCAGGAGATAAGTTCAAAATGCCAGCGGAAGATGTGTTACTTGAAGCCAAGTGGACGAAGAACAAATACGAAGTGAAATATGATGGCAATGGCGGTACAGGAAATGCGCCAGCAGTCCCGACAGACTATGACTACGAAACGGAAGTAACAGTCCTAGGAAATGTGGGCGTGCCAGAATACACGAAAACAGGCTACACATTTGCAGGCTGGACAATTGCTGGAGATACGACAAACAAAGTCTACGCAGCAGGAGATAAGTTCAAAATGCCAGCGGAAGATGTGTTACTTGAAGCCAAGTGGACAAAGAACAAATACGAAGTGAAGTATGATGGCAATGGCGGTACAGGAAATGCGCCAGCAGTCCCGACAGACTATGACTACGAAACGGAAGTAACAGTTTTAGGAAATGTTGGTATCCCAGAATTTACGAAGTCAGGATATATGTTTGAAGGCTGGACCAATAATGCAGATGGAACAGGAACAGTTTACGGTAGTGGAGACACTTTCAGTATGCCGAATAATAATGTGACATTGTATGCGAAATGGGTGCCGCTTACTGGGAGTACAAATATCACAGCGACAAAATCAGTCACTGACGCATCAGGCAATCAAAAGGTTGAAAATGGGGAAAAGCTGAGTTACACAATTATCGTCAAAAATGAGGGTAGCATTGAAGCGAAAGATGTCAGCGTAAAAGATCCGCTCACTGAAGCTGGTTTGAATGCAAGCTCGGTCGCGAACCTAAGTGTAGACGGCGTACCGAATAGTGGAGACATTACAACTGCAATCAACGTTAATGTACCGGCTATGGATGAGGTGGAGATTAAATTTGATGTCAATGCACTTAGCTCATTGAGCGGTATCTCTCAGATAAAAAATATCGTAACAATAACAGATCCTGCGGATCAACAGCATCCAATTTATCCAGAAGCAACAATCAATGTTGATCAGACAGTTGATAATAATGACATTACTGCTGAGAAAACAGTCGAGGATGCAACAAACAATAACATGGCGGAACCAGGTGAGAAGCTGGTCTACAGCATAGTTGTTAAGAATTCTAGTGCAGTAGTCAAAAATGTTCAAGTGAAAGATGAGCTCGCTGATGCAACTGGTCTTGACGCAACAACAGCTACTGGATTAGTAGTAGATAACGTGGCAACAGCAGGCGATATTACAACTGGAATTGTTGTTAGTGTTCCAGCCAATGGGGAAGTAGAGATTAAGTTTGAAGTGAATGTAAACAACCCATTGCCAGCGAATGTAACATCTATCACAAATACAGCAACAGTAACAGATCAATCAAATCCAGATCATCCAGCTATGCCATCAGTAATAATCTCAGTTGATCATGAGATTAATCATAATGATATTACGGCTAGAAAGTCAGTAACGGATGAGTCAGGTAATAATATGGCAGAAAGCGGTGAACAACTTAATTACAGTATTACAGTAAACAATAGCGGCGAGCGTGCAAAAGATATTCTCGTAAAAGATGATCTAATAGAAGCTGTTGGTGTTGATGTTAGTACAGTTACAGGGGTTCAGATAAACGGTGTGGCTAATAACGGTGATATCAAGACAGGCATTACCGTAAATGTCCCAGCAAATGGCGAAGTAAGAATTACATTTGCTGTGAGCGTGCTGAATTCATTGCCAACAGATATAAAACTAATCACAAACGTAGCGACGGTAACAGACTTAGAAGATTTAGATCATCCCGATAAACCAGCTGTAACGATTGAAGTTGCTGAGCCGGACAATGGTAAGCCTACCCTCAGCGCAACAAAGACTGTTCATGATGCAACCGGAGATGGGTACGTGGAAGGTGGCGAACAACTCAGCTACAGCATTGTTATTAAGAATACAGGTAATGGGGTAGCAAGCAATGTCACTGTGATAGATGCGATATCAACTATGACTGGTCTTGATGCAAGCACAATTGCGAACCTTCAATTAGACGGGAAGCCTGTTGATGGAAATATCCAAACAGGACTCCAAGTCGTGGTTCCAGCTGGTGGTGAAGTGGTAATCACATTCGATGTGAAAGCAACTCCAACTTTTCCATCAGAAATGACAAAAATCACAAATATTGCAGCGATAACCGATTCGTCAATTCCAAGTGAAGCGTTGAAACCGGCAGCAGAGATTGCTGTTAAACCAAATGACCCAGTTAATCGGAACAGCCTTGTTGGACCAGAGCCTGTTTTGAATAAAGGTTCCAAACCAGCGGTTCAGCCAGTTGGTCAGAAAACCAATGATAATATGCCGAAAACAGGTGATGCAGCAAATGGTATCGGAATCTTGCTGATCCTAATGTCACTCAGCTCGATGGGTATCATTGGGCGGCTTAGAAAGGCATAGCGTTTAGTTAAAGGTAAGTGTTTCAAGGCATACGAAGAGTGAGGTTGGGATAAACATCCCAGCCTCATTCTCGTTATGTGTGTATGACACGGGCAATTGTAAGGTTTTTCGGGGTTCAAATGGGATTGGCACATCCCAAAAAAAAGAAATAGCATTGTCAAAAAACTAAAATTTAAATAGTATAAGATAATTGTTTCTCCTATTTAAATGTGAAAAATCCTATTCATTATCATTTAAAATGATGCAAATAGTAATAGCACTGCACCAATCATTAGATTGTTTTTTCAGCCTATAAAGTGTGGCGTTTCTATGCCGAAAAGATTTAAGAGACTCATTCAAGCTAATAATCGCTGAATAGAAGTTTAATTTACTTGCGATTGTTATACAAATCGATTAATTCCAGGTTTCATAAAAAGCTCAAAAATAAAAGAGGGTATTATGATTGTAAGGATTTATATTTTAGGTGGACCAAGTTTTGGGATTTACTTGATTCTCCTTTTTCGTGCAATTAGGTTTAATAAAAGGGGGGATGTAATTTGTAGTGGAAAAACAATATCCTTCAGAGGGTCTTCATCATGAAAGCGTGTTACAAAAAGTGGTTGTTTGGGCAAAGCGTAAAGACCAACTATTATGACTTTCTTATACTTTAATGTTGATCTACAGTGGTCTTTTTGTACAATAAAAAGCAAATTTCAATCCTAAACATTGAGAATGGGCTTGCATACTAGTTATTCACGAGGGTATTTTTCATAAATGTATGTGTCTGGTTTTACCATTTGTGACTAAATGCTTGCAAATTATAAAATATATGGTATTATAAATTTGAACAAATAAAAACTAGTTTTTTTGTTCTAGAAGTCTCTTCTCAACTCCCCCTAGAGAATATCAAATCAATCACTCCATGTTGCTTCACAAATAGTCCAGATTTACAATTTGGTTTTCAAACTCACAGCAGCTCTTAGAGCCAGTTCAATCTCACACACTCAAACAACCTCTTTTTAAAGTACACTTCCAAAGTTAAATTTTTTTGCTTCGTTGTAAAATGAAATGTAACAAGAAAAGCCAAGATAAATCGTCTATGGTTAAGTCGATAAAAACACCACATTACGATGTTTATCAATGGCTCATACACCTATTACCACTACCAAATGAATTTTTAAGCACCTAACATTAGCTGAACGAGGAAATATTGAGGCGCTCAGAAGCTTAGGCGGACAATGCAAGATATTGCAGGCCAAATAGGAAAGCATAAAGCACGATATCATGAGAGTTGAAACATGGTACAGCAAGTCAAATGAATTCAAAGAAAATCACGTACGAAGTTTATTTTCCTGAGACCGGGTAAGCGGTTTATGAACATCATCAAAATCGTGTGGAAAGCAACTAAAACTGCCACGAGTTTGTGATTTCATAGAATGTGCAGAGAAGCAACTAATCGACCATAAATGGTCACCAGATGCAGTTGCCCGCGATGTGAAAAATCATGGGCTATTCAAAGCAGGAGTTGTGTGTGCAAAAACACTGTACAACTATATTGACAATGTTTGATTGCTGTGAAAAACATTGATTTGGCCTTAAAAGTCAGGATGAATACCAAGAAAACTCGTGTCCGAAAAAACAAAAAGGTGCTTGGGAAAAGCATATCTGAACGACCGCTTGAAATTGAGTTAAGAGAACAATTTGGTCACTGGGAAATCGATACCGTCATTGAGAAAAAGTTAGGTGGCGAAGCTCGTTTAACCATCACTGCCCTGAAAATCAGGCTGGGTAGTTAGTTTTCTGGGATCTGCAAGACTACTTCCGGTAACTGCTCTGAATTCTCTAGCTTAGTGGACGCTTTAGATAGCACCACAACTGATGTCTATTTCTTTCACCCCTATTGTGCTGTTGAAAAGGAACAAACGAGAAACTAAGGTAGTCTGATTCGCAGGTTTATTCCTAATGGGAGACCGATCAAACAAAATGGTTAAATACATCACCGATTGGTGTAATCATTTACCTAGAAAAATACACGATTATAGGACTCCTAGCAAGTGTTTTATCCAAGAACCATCTCACTTACTCATACTTGATTTTTCTGACTTAGTTTGTTGCTGTTGTATTTGCAAGTTAGGAGGTTAATTTCTCTACTCTTGTCTTGTTTTATGTTCAAGTTGGCACAATGCCAGTGATTATCGCGTGTAAAAGCTTTCCGAATTCAAAATGCTTATTAACAATAGAGATGTATATGCTTCCTACTTTATCCCCAAGTATCTATATTTAAAATTCTAACGTAAAACGTAAATCTTAGATGCTTCATGAAATGTTTGTAGTCTTCGCTCGTGTATTTGCTTCATGTTAATATATGACGGAACTAAAAGGAAAACAATCGAATCTCTATAGCCTTACTAGCCTCGGCTGAATATTTTTTGCAAAGATGCAAATTACCTCTAAAACACCTCAATAAAAGCTGCTACCAAAGCTAAAATAAGTTATTATTTCTGGAACTATGAAATTCACCATCCTGCAACTCGTGAATAAAAAGAATGAAAATAAATGAGAGTTAGTTGCTAATTCAAAATAGGTGGTGAGATTACTTAAATTGTTTGTGATACGAGTGCCAACCATTAGGGTTGAGATGTTTGTGGAATTGTTCGTTCAATATGGACTGATAAGTGGAGAAACAACATCCATTAGGCTATTGAAGAGAGAATCGTTCTTTGATAAATGCTCAATTATATTTGAGATTATATTGGGATTGGATTCAGTTATCCCCGAAAAGTTTGAACCGAATTAGACCAGAGTCCAATTCGGTTCAATAAAATCTACAGAAATTAATTGTAGCATAATTTGGTTGTTTCGTGTCGAACAAAGTTTTGCGAATACTTTTCAACTCGAAGTGTTCCGCGGGATGGTGGGGCTGATTGATACTTAGAAAATCTATTAGATGTAAAGGTACGAAAGGGTTATAAGCTTATCCGCCCTTTTAAAAGAATGACTATCTACATGTTAAGTTATACCAAATTAGCATTTACGGGTGGACCAAACATGATGGTGATGTCTATTGTCAAATATAGGAGCAGTTTTTGATGACTGTACGATTGACATAAGATATCAGATTGATGCAGGAAGTTAGGAAATTTTTCCTAACCGTGATCATGTGTATTGGTACGCATGACAACTAGATATGCTGTAATTTAACAGGTTTAGGAGGTGAAATTTGGATAGAAAAACAACCGTTACCATAATAATCGTTTTTGTACTTGTACTAGGTGGTGTACTAGTCTGGAAGGTTGGCCCAAACAAAAGTGAGGGGGCCGAGATAAGTAAGCGGGTCGCAAGCATGGAAAAGCAGGTAGACGCACTGTATACAGATAACAAGGAGATGCTTGCAGATGGTGTTACACAAAAAAGCTTTGACGAAGTATATATGGTTTTTAGGAAAGAAGAAGGTAAGGAAATGTCAGAGGAAATTGCTGGTAGATTAAATACCGTAATTATGGAACTGTCAATGGCAGAAAATATGTTTAAGCTGCAAGAAAGAACGAATGCACTAGTCGATGAAACTGGTGCCGTAGTAGAGAATGCAGATATTGAGGCAGTCGAAAAATTAGCTGCTGAACTTGAACGGGATAAGCCAACTTTTGTGGCAGCACAAAGAGTAATAATAGAAAAAGCTATAGCGCAACAAAAAGATAGTCCGCAGATGCAACAAACGCCGTAAACGTACTGCCCACTTCATCAGGTCGGGTTAATAAGAGAACACATATGAGCTTCGCAGAGCTTGATCCTGCAAAAGCGTTGATAAATGGAGTGACCAGCAGGAAATACAGCAAGTCTTCTAGACTCACTTGACCACGTGGACAAATCAATCAATAAGCGCAAACCAAAGCGGTGGTTCTGCAAAAGCGAGAAATACTGTGAAAGCTAATACCGCAAGCAATTCAGGTGTTTTTTCGTCAACTCAGTTGATTCAACTAGATCTAGTTGAAGTCACCCGAATACTAGGGTGTGTCTAAGAAAGATTTATGAGCGCTTTATGAATAATTTACCGCTTAACTGTATCGAAAAAAGTCCTAGCAGTACGTTGTTGCAAAGCTTCGCTAGGGCGACGTGTGCTGCCTCTTTTGATTGCTAAATTGAAGATTTAGAACGCAAGCGGGAAATATTCACGGTTATCTGCGATTTTTCCACGATATGCTAATCTGAATCGCAGATTAGCAAGTAGCGTGTATGTCAAAACAGTCTGAAATGATCGTGAAGCAACTGTTGATGGCTCTCAGCGCTAATCGAAAAATTCTTGTCAAAAATCCTATCTTATAATCTTTTTTAGAAGCACCCTAGTCAAGCAGCTCACAAATGTAGGATTCTTCAAGTGGCTATAGCCCCTAAAGATTGGTAATCTCCAAGATCTCAAACTACTTGATACTTAAATTATGACAGGGGAAAATGGTTACTAGTGTTGCTGGTGGTCATGTCACATGAGAATCAGAAAGGTAAGGCTCGTATAAAAATGCCAATTCGGTCACCACCAAAACGATGATAAACCCCGCAAGATGGATAAAAATAAACTTAAAGGAGTACTTGAATGAAAAAAAATAATCGAAAAAAATGGCTATCGCTAATGACTGCGTTAGTCCTATTGATGCAGACGTTCATACCTTTCATACCGAATGCGGAAGCTAGCACTAAATCCGGGCAGGTAGTTTACAACGGACCTGTGAGTTATGCAGGAAGTAAAGTGGGAGATTTTACTGTCGATGGGGAACAAGCGTTTTGTGGTGCGACACGTTTCTCAATAAGTCAGTAATGACGAAATGGGAGACCATACCTCACGGTATGGGATAACTGATTAACCTGAGAAATGGAATGAGGGTCGTCATGTTGAACTCGAAACATTTCCACTGATACTCCTACATGCGTTTAGAAATAATAGTCACTAGACGTATGAAGCTAGGTGAAGTCGGCAGAAAAAATCCTAAGTCTAACTGGATATGGAGATTGATATGCCGGGTG
>JAVBKF010000100.1:0-2793 GCA_031554215.1 Caryophanales bacterium | reverse complement strand
TCACAGCATGCGCTGTTTGTATATTTGTAAGACTTGGGTTCCCAATTTGTATTGCCGAATCACTATCTACTTTGTAGCCAATGTAGATGTAATCTGTGATGATCGGCGTGACTTTATTGTAGGGATCCCCAATGTTCACATGTTTGGCTGTCGCAGCTGAAATTTCTGCACCAGCTTCATCGACATACTTTTCACTAATTGTGACATCGACTTTACCATCATTGGTCTTATCCTGACCGTATACCATAGTTACTGTATGCGATGCTGTTACACCTGTAATCGTTGGTGTCCCTGCAATTATTTCTGTACCATCATCAACTTTGTAGCCCAAGTAGGTATAGTCAGTGATGGTTTGTGGAGTTCGCGTATAATCACTACCTAGATCAATTGATCTACTAGAATCTTCCTTAATTGTCGCGCCAGATTCGTCCACGTATTTTTCAATAACTGGAACATCTTCGATTCCATTGTTATTTTTGTCATCCGCATAGACGTAGGTAATCGTAGTGTTTGCCGCAATTGGTCCAGCTATCGTAATTGGATCATCTGTATGAAGTGTTGTTTCAAGCGTTTCTCCAGCTAAGTGATACCCAACATAAATGTAATCATTCAGTACTGGGAGAGTTGTCTCCTCTCTGCTGTACCCTGTAGCGCTATTTTTATCAACTTTCTTCGTTGTATCCGCTTGGCCAATTGTGTTGCCATTTCTATCAACATACTTTTCAGTAATGATAACTTCTTGGCTGTCGACAATCTGATTACCATCTGCATCTTTGCCATATACAAGTGTTACTGTTTGCGATGCTGCTATTTGACTAATTGTTGGATTACCAATTAGAAGTGTTGAATTTCCGTCTAGTTTGTACCCAAGATAAATGTAGCTTTCAATTTCTGGTGATGCTTTTGTATAATCTTTATTAATTTCAACAATCTTTGTATTGTCCGGCTTAATCTCTAGATTATTTTCATCCACGTATTTCGCAGTAATAGTTACTTCCTTACTGTCGATAATCCCATTACCATTACCATCTTTTCCATAGATGAGGGTAGTTTTATGAGAATCTTGGACATTTAATATCGTTGGATTTCCAGTCAAAATCGTTGTGCTATCATCAATTTTATATCCGATGTAGATATAATCATCAATAATTGGTGCTTCTGTACCATAGTTAGCGCCAATATCAACAATTTTTGACGTTTCCGTTGCAATTTCAGCGCCAGCCTCATCAACATATACTTCATCTACCATAACATCAACAATTCCGGTGTCATTCATATCTTGTCCATACACCATTGTCACAGTGTGGACTGCGTTGACAGCAGTAATCGTTGGAGCGCCATTTTGAGCCACTGTACCTTCATCTACAACATAATGTAGATACGTATAATCAGGAATGAGTGGGGCTGTGCCATTATAGTCAGTGCCAATATCGACTACGCTACTAGCATCTGAGCGTATCGTCTCGCCTTTTTGATTTACAAATTTTTCAGTGATTGTGATATCTTCTAATCCATTGTTATTCTTGTCCTGTGCATACACAAAGGTAACCGTTGTATCTGCTGTGATTGGTCCAACAATTGCAATTGGATCTCCTGTATGCAGTGCAGCTGTTTCAGGTTCTCCAGCTAGTTTGTAACCTACATATACATAATCATTAACATCTGGTAATGTCGAACCTGCTCTGCTATATCCAGCAGTACTGTTCTTATCAATAATCACTTTCGTATCTGCTGTCCCGATTGAATTACCATCACGATCGACATATTTCTCAGTAATTTTTACTTCCTGGCTATCACTGATACCGTTCGTGTTGGTGTCTGCACCATAGACGAGTGTAATGTTATGCGATTTCAAAACAGTTGTCAGACTCGGGTTACCAGTTTGGATTGTCGAACTATCGTCTACTTTGAATCCCATGTAAACATAGCCGGTAATCGTTGGCGCTGCCTTTGAATAATTACCGTTAATTTCCACTATCTTAAAATCATCCGGCTTAATCGTTACGCCTGCTTCATCTACATATTTTGCTGTAATCTTTGCTTCCATACTGTCGATAATACCGTTTGCATTTTCATCTTTTCCATAAACCAATACAACTTGATGCGGTGCTTGAACTGTTAAAAGACTAGGATTGCCAATTTGCAGTTCCGTTTGCCCATCCACTTTGTAGCCCATGTAAATATAGTCATTAATCGTCGGGGCATTTTTGCTGTAATTGGTTCCTTTATCGACATATGTTGATGTTGCAGTTGAAATTTCTTGACCTGCTTCATCTACATATGTCTCTCCAATTGTCACATCTACTATTGAGTTGTCATTTTGATCTTGGCCATAGACCATTGTGACTGTATGGACTTTTTGTACATTTGTCAGCGCTGGGGTTCCTTCTAGTACCGAATCGCTATCGTCTATTTTGTAGTTCAAATAGGTAAAATCTGAGATTGTTGGCGCTACTCCATTATAGTTACTACTAATATCAACTACCTTGCTTGTTTCAGTCTTAATCGTTGTGCCTGCTTCATCGACATATTTCTCGATGATCGTGACGTCTTCTTTGCCATTATCATTCTTGTCTTCTGCATAGACATAGGTAATCGTTGTGTTTGCTGGTACTGGACCTGCTATGACAGCTGGATCACCCGTATGCAGCACTGTTTCTGCTGTTTCGCCTGCCAGTTTGTAACCAACATAGATATAGTTTTCTACCGTTGGTACTGTTGAAACTGGTCTACTATAACCTGCAGTACTATTCTTATCAATTATTTTTGTTGTGTCTGTGACACCAATTGCAT
>JAVBKF010000113.1:0-4936 GCA_031554215.1 Caryophanales bacterium | reverse complement strand
GATATTTGTGGTCAGAACTAGACGTCTTGTGCACAAACTGTGCACAGCCCTGTCTCTACGGCCCGCCCGTGAAGCGCCCTAGCGAAGCCTCCGTCGCAGCGACAGAAAGCTCCTCATCGTTCGGCCATAGATGCGAGTACGTCCGCAACGTCTCGACGGGATCCTTGTGTCCGAGACGATCCGCGACAGCTCTCGGAGACCGCCCGCTCGCGATCAGTAGGGATGCGTGAAAGTGTCGAAGATCGTGCCAGCCCGTGCGCTCTCCAAGTTCGAGATCCTTCACCGCGTTGCGCCAAGCGCCGCTCGCAGACGTCCTGCTGATCGGACCTCCGAGTCGTCCAGTGAAGACAAGTCCGTCCGGACCCGGATCCCTCCTCTGCAGGTGCTCCAGAAGCACGCGAACAGTCGACTCGCCGATCAGCACACGTCGGTCCGCAGACGACGTCTTCGGCGGTCCCCAGATGGGCTGTCCGCCGCGCACGTTCACAAGCTGACGATCCACACGCAGGGTTGCCTGCTTCGGGGAAACGTCGCCGCGCACATGAAGCGCAGGACTGATCCTGTCGACTGTGAGCCCCCGAAGCTCGCCCGAGCGAAGTCCGGTCGTCGCAGCGACAGCCACAAGCGGCTTGTAGTAGTCAGGCATCGCGTCATAGATCGCGTCGACCTGTTCAACGGTCAGCGGAACGATCCGTGCATCGACGACCTCCGGAAGCTTGATCCGCAGACACGGACTCGACGGGATCAGTCGATCGACGACAGCCGATGTGAAGACGCTGGACACGATGCTGTGAAGCACTTCAACACTCGACGGAGCAAGTGTCTTCGATGCGATGCTCACAACTGATTGCACGTCGACTCTGTGGATCGACTTCAAGGGGCGAGCGCCGATGTGCGGATAGACGTGCAGTCGAAGTCGACTCTCGTACAGGCTCGCAGTTACGTCGCGATGATGGAGTTGTGCCGTCCGCCAGCGTTCGGCGTAGTCCCGGAACGTGACATCTCCCGATCGCGGCTGAACGAAGTCGCCGCGCACGAGTCCGGCGATCTGCTCGTCGAGCCATTCCTGCGCGAGCGTCTTCCGGGGGAAGCGCTTCGCGTGCTGACGTCCTGCGCGATCGCGGAATCGTGCCTGGAACTTGCCGTCCGAGAGCTTCTTGATCGACGCCATGATCAGCGCCCGCTCTCGTCGATCAAGCCGTACTCGGGATCGTCCTCTGCCTGACTCCAGGCAGAGAGACGATGGAACGCCTCTGCTTCCTCATTGGCGAGACGCTCGAGCCGTTCGCGGAGGATCTGCTGCTCGTGGCGAATGACTCGGAGTCTGACTCGGAACGGTTCGTCGAGGCGCCGATAGAACTCGTCTGCTGGCTGATGCCCCGCGTCGTACTCGTCGTTGCTCGTGTGGAGCTCGTATGTCTCGACGGGCTGCACGAGTTGATCGAGCGTGATCCCGAAGACGTCAGCTAGCGCTGCGAGCTCATCGACGCGGACGTCGCGAGCGTCGCGTTCGATCTTCCCGATCGTCGTCTGGAACCACCGCCAGCCACGCTCGGCGTTCACGCGCTCCGCGAGAGCCTGCTGCGACCATCCCGCTCGCTCGCGCAGGAACTTCAAGCGCTTTCCAAAGGTTTCCGTCATAACGCGCAGACTACAGTCCAATACAGGTTGACAGTCAAGTGCCGAAAGGAGTTCTATGCGAAAACAGCATGATGACTGACTACCTCAGAGAGGTTGAACGATGTCCGACTGGCTCACGAGCGAGGAACTCGCACAGGAGACACGAACGAGTCTCGACACTGTCCGCTACTGGCGGTCGAAGGATCTCGGACCGCTCGGGGTCCGGATCGGGAAGCGTGTGCTGTATCGACGCTCGGATGTCGACGAGTGGCTGGCTTCTCGCGAGGCAGAGGAACGAAACGCTCGCGAGCAAAGGCGAGTCAGCGTCCGGACGCTGAACTGATCCCGGGGAAGGGATCGAAGGTGCTCCGTCATGACTCGAACTCCTGATCCTGACGATCGTCCTGATCTGGCAACGTCGATGCTCCTGCTGGAGCGACGCTTCCGCGATCGTGCCGACGCCGTACGCGCGCGCGACGATCTCACTTACGAGCAGCGGAACGCCGAGCTCGACAAGATCTACGTCGCCGCCTCTCCCGTCCGCTCCCGCGACCCTGTCGTACGTCGTCTGCGACGCGAGATCCGCTCACTGGCGGCGAGCGAACTGTCATGACGACAACGGAGATCGAACAGCACCAGACAGCCATGCGAGCGTCCCCATCCATCGGAGTCGACGGGCACGGACCGTGACTGCGCACGCGAGCCAAGCAACGGGCAGCATCGACTTCGACCCCTACAGCATGGGAGCAGGGGAAGCGCCGGAGGCTCGCGAGGACAACTTCGACGATCCTCCGCATGCTCCTGTCGAGCCCTCTCGTCCCGACGACAACACAACAGAAGCGCAGTCGGAGTCGCCGTTCGACCACTCCTGGCGTCCCGTCGACATCAGCCCAGTCCTGGACGGAACGTGGACGTCGACAGTCCCGACGGTCGCATCACGGACGGACGGGCAGCCGCTCCTGTACGCGGGACGTGTCCATACGATCGCGTCGGAATCCGAAGCAGGGAAGACGTGGTTCGCGCTATCCGCAGCACGCGACGAACTCGACGTAGGACATCACGTCGTCTACCTCGACTTCGAAGACGACGAAGGCGGCATCGTCGGGAGACTCCTCGCGCTCGGCACGGAGCGCGACGCGATCCGCACGTGCTTCCACTACATCCGTCCCGCGATCCCGATCGGCATGGGGATCGATCGCGACGACTTCCGCGAAGCACTCACGACGTACATGCCGAGTCTCGTCGTCCTCGACGGAGTCACAGCAGCGATGACGCTCCACGGATACGACGTAATCTCGAACCGCGACGTCGCAGACTTCTCCCGCATCCTGCCCGCTGCGATCGCAGCGACAGGACCGGCTGTCCTCGTCCTGGATCACGTCACGAAGTCCTCCGAGACACGCGGCAGATACGCGCTCGGAGCAGTCCACAAGCTCAACGGCGTCACAGGAGCATCGCTCCTGCTCGAAGTGATCACGCCGGCAAGGATCGGCACGACAGGACGCAGCAGGGTCCGGATCGCTAAGGACAGACCCGGACAGCTCCGACGTCACGCGCTTCCCGGCTTCGAGGACAACGGGCTCGACTGGTTCGCAGATCTCGTCATCGAGTCACACGCCGAAGACTTCGTCGAAGTCTCACTCACGCCTCCCGATCCGACTGTGAAGACGAACGCGCGGAGGCGTCCGACGATCTACATGAAGCGAGTCAGCGACGTCCTCGAAGGCGTCAACGGTGCGCTGTCCCAACGTGAGCTGCTGGACCGTGTGACGGGAAACGATCCGCTTATCCGAGCAGCGATCGCAGCTCTCGTCGACGAAGGCTTCGTCGACGTCACGCCCGGACCGCGCGGAGCGAAGCTGCACACACTCGCAAACCGCTTCGAGGAGATCACGGGATGACTGCGTCCACCGTGTCCACACCGTGTCCTCACTGCGTCCCGGACGCGGTCGGAGTCACCACGGCGTACGCGTCCAGTGTGTGTGTATCTCTATACACACTGGACACGGACGCAGTGGACTCCGAGAACACCAGACACGCTCAACAATCAGCGCGACCGTGTCCACTTCGTAACGAGACGACGACGAGTCCCAGCCAGTCGACGCAACAACGACGAGCAGCAGTCGACGACGAGAGCGACGACCCGTCCGCGCCAGTCCAGGAAGACGCGTGCGTCGATCGCAGCGACGAGCCGTACGCGTACGGACAGAGCGTTCACCGTCGTCCTGGCGGCGTCGCAGATCGCGTTTTTCGGGGACGCCGCCCTGTCGCGGGAGACGTCGCCGTTGACATCTATCCCCTCGAAGAGGTCGAGCCTGTCGACATGTCGTCCGGCGTACTGGCGCAAAGCGGTCTATCCGCACACACCGCACCGCTTGTGCTTCCTGGACTCGTCCTCTGTCGCAGGACGAGCAACAACACTGGACTCGCCTGTCTGCGGGTTGCGCGCCTTGTCCAGACAGTCACGGGAGCTATGGATCTTCGTCTGCGAGCGGTACGCGCCCTTGGAGCTGATCCATCCGTGCGGAGCCTCGCTGTCCATGACGCGAGTATCCGCCGATCTTGTCGCTCTGCCCAGGCTCGCGAGGAATCCCGATCTGTCCGCATGTCGTCCGACGTGCTGGCCTAACGAGTAGGAAGGAAGTGATCGCAATGATGCAGACGATCTTCGACACGTCATGGCCGATGCCGCGAGCGTTGCCGGATCTGGATGCGCCGCCTGTCGATGTTGTCCAGGAGCTGATCCCGGATCTCCTCGATCAGTTGACTGTTGTGCGTGCGGCGTACATGGAGAGTCATGACGCGCTGGATGCGCTGCGGGAGGTGATGCCGAGACGGACGCCGTCTCGGACATGGCGTGCTGCGCTGGATGCGGATCGCGACGCCGCGTCGGACGGTAAGACGCCGACTGCGCTTGCGGAGCTGATCGCGGAGCAGCCGCATAGGTACGGGACAGCGTGTGCTCATGCGGAGCACGCATCGATGCTCGGGATCCTGTGGAATCGGGAGGCGCGGGACTCGTTGTCGTCGGACGCGACGCAGGCTCTGGAGCAGCGTCGTCTGGAGCTGCGTGATCGGGCGGAGCGTGTCGCGTCGGAGGCGGTTGAGGCTGCTGATCGTGCGGATGCGTCGGATCCGGATCGTCGTCTGACTGCTGCATGGGATCGGGTGTCCCTGCTCCGCAGGCTCGTCCTGGACTGGCAGACGCTGTCGGCTGTGTTGCGCTGGATCTCCGGGTCGAGATGGACGTCGAGGTCTGCGTTCGGGAGTCCGTCGTCGTCGATCGTTGACGAGCACGGCTTCTCGATCATCGAGC
>JAVBKF010000040.1:0-27366 GCA_031554215.1 Caryophanales bacterium | reverse complement strand
CGCCAAGAGACAAGCCTTAATGAGGCTTGTCTCCCCTGAAATGGTAGCATGGTCACCTCTCAGTGTAAATCCGTGGCTCGCCATTTATTTGCTTTAAAACCATCAAACCAAAGAAAATTAAATTCAAAAATTCTAACTTGTGGTAACTGGAATAATTTACATGTAACTATTTGTTGCATTTGACTTTACAAACGACAAGGCGATTTTGCCCATGACGAGCGCGGCTTTACACAGAGTGGTGATCATACTACCCTTGTGCGAGGTGATGTTTAGTGAAAACCAACCATCCCCTACTTAGTTTCGATTTTAAGCGTGCTATTTTTGTGATGTTGAAAGCTACTGACATCATGTCCGTTGCTACTAATTCCACAACTTAATAGCAACGCTTAAAGGTCGTATTCGTTTGATAGTCTTGCCAAGGTCTTTATTTTTACTTATTAATCTGATAAAAGTTGCATCACCGTGAGGTTTTGCCAACGAAGACTTTGATCAAACTTGATCTGGTTATTCGTTCTGGTAATGCCTTCTTTAAGTTTTGTGTTGAGATATTGTGTTTCCTCATCCATCCTTTGTAATTCAATGTCTGCTTGGAAATCCTCAACTTGGCTAAGGCTATTTTTACTAATCGTCTCAGAAAAATAGAAGGGGTCTGTCTCACCGGTTTCATAGTAATGGACAATATTCAGTCTCGTTACAACAGCTTCACTTGCCGTTAGGTTCACAAGTACATAGAAGGCACAAACAATGATGCAACAGCACTGGAAAAGATTAAATCCGCCACGAACTAAGTAAACAGTGGTTGCTATAACTAAAACCGTCTCCATTACCAGAAAAGTCAGTACAGCCATTCTGAGGAAGGTGAACCCATATTCCTCCGTGTACATAAACATACGGTAAAAGGACGATAAAATGAGCACAGCAGTGAAGCAAGATAAGCAAAATAGCATGATTTTCGTTGCTAGCTTGCGCTCCATTGATTTGAGTAAGTAAACAAATATGAAAACGACAGCAAAATTGATGCAACTGACAAACAACAATTGAAAGAACCCAGATCGCACATATTCTGCATAAGTAATGCCAGTAGGCAGTTCAAAAAAAGAATTTTGAAATAAGAAGGCAAATTGGATGACACAGAAAAAGAGAAAAAGCAGATTGATCGCCCCCAGAAATGAGAAGGCAATGGTTGGATCAAGTTTCAGGCTGCTTTGACCTTTAGTGGATTGGCGCAAAGGTAAGCCAAGATAATATAGAAAACCGATAAAGTAAGCAGTCGCCAGAACAAACAGGAAGATTTGCCAAGCAAGGTTGATTAAATGAAAATTTTCTAGGAAATTCGCTAAAGTATCAGAACTTATTCCGACAATTTCTTCAAAAACCATATCTGCAGATAACAACAGTGCGAACAGGATCAATAGCAGTGGTAGTGCTGCGCCTACCCCAATTAGCACTTTTTTAAAAGGAGAGTTCGCCCATCTAGAATTGCTTTTTCGAGAGGCTTTGGTTTCCTTGATCAGAAAGCTGATAATGGCAATCTTCGGCAAAATAGCTTTACACACCCTCGTGAACAGGGAGAAGAAATTCACTAGTATGGTTTGATTGGAAACAAGTGCAAATGCATATATCAGGTACAGGAAGAAAACAACTGGGACGTTAAAATAGGTGAATGCATTTTCAGCAAAGATAAAGTTCATTGCCGATAACAGCATAATTGGTATTGCCCAGAAAAGCCCCTTGGGATTGACTAGATAGCCAAGCTGTTTGATTGCATAATAACCAGTTGTCAGCACAACAATTGAAAATAACAGCAGTGACAAATGTGGAATGTTGTTGAGATTCCAAAAGCAAAGCGAGAAGCTTGCGCCGAGAATAGCAGCAAGGGCAATCAGTACTCGGTATTTCTCTCGAGAGAGTTTGGCCTGAAAGGGTGTAGATGTTGGAAGATATTCTTGTTCATTCATGTTTTTCATCCTTTGTTCAATGACTTGTTACAATCTTTTGGTGATTGCTACTTTTGAAAATATCATAAGCCAAAATTAATTAGTTGTCAATAATTATTTACTGATAAACGATAAATAACCATTGTTTTTCATTTGTGGTTTGTCAACTTTGCAATGGTCAAAAAAGCTGAAAATTTTTACTTGAAATAATGAATTTTTGAATGAGAACGACTTATCTTGATTAATTGTAGTGGACAAACTCAGAGTGCCCAGTTTGCTTGGATTTTGTCTGAAGTTATGTCTTTATCATTGGGGAAGACAATTTGGTCATCTAGGTTAGAACCCAATGGCAAAAGAAATAAGGGAAGGGTTTTAAAGTTCGGTGAAGCCTTATTGCAATTAAGCGCGGTAACTTTCGGATGAATGCAGTTTTATAGTTGTATCAAACGATATTTAGCGTCATCATTGAAAAGTGGGAGAACAATGGGAGGTGCCAGTGAAGTGAATGACAAAAAAACTGAGGTATCACGTGACAACGATATACCTCAGTTTTCATTTAATCAATCATCGAATTTTGGGGAAGGGGTGTTCTTCCTTCATTCTATTAGACCAAAGAATATTTGTTGATAACGGGCATCTAGACATGCGTGTCTGGTCATTAAATCCAGATGAAGTCCTGCGTGTAGTCTATTAGCAAACACAACCGCTTCTAACTTTCTCAATGAGCGCTTTATCCTGAACTTGCTTTGGGCGAATCAACTGACGGTAACGTGGCGGCATTCGAGAAATGTGAGTGTCAAGTGCTTCCTGCGTAATCCGCGGCAGAACATACTGAAGGTTATTTGGATTATCCACATTTCCTAGAATCGTCGAACCATAAGCCCCTAAATCGGCAAAGCTAGCAGCACTTGTATCAAATCCCTTAACAAAAACAAAGGTGCCAAATTTCGGCTCGCAGAAATATTTCAACGCTTCCTTATTTTCATTGCTAAGTGAATAGCGCACAGCTTGATAAGCACGAATCGTTTCCATATAGGCTGTACGTATTGGAGAAATCGACTTCATACCGCCTTTACACATCAGTAAATGACCGAAGCAATCTAGAAACGCTACCGCATCGCCATCGCCACCATTTTCTCTATCCTTATTCGCCACGCCAATCAGAATATCCGCGAGGCCCTCGTCAGGTACACCTGGCTCTTTAGCGCAGTATTTTAATGCATCTGGATAAACCGCAAGTAAGGCATTCTTATATTCCACCGGAGCCAGTGATGGGTCTTTTGCATCCGCTAATCCGGCGATGTCATGAATAATTGTTCTTGCTTTCTTGGCACCTTCTTCAAATGCCTTTGTACAGTTTGAAATCGTTTCGGATTCTACCGTTTTGGTATTAAACAGCGGTACGTCACCAAATCCAGTTCGTTCGTTATTTTCCTGAACTGCCGGATAGATAAATGAAGATTTAATCAGCGCTGATAACTCATTTTCAAATGGCTCAAAAGTATTTTCGCTGTTCCAATTGATACCTGCTAAGCTGTCCATTGCCATCACAATGACTTTAAATCCTGCAGCAAGAATTGACCCAGTACACATGCAACAGGGGTCCAAGGTTGTAATAATCAGAATCTCACTTGGTTCTGGTAGTTTTAACGTTGCTTTATTGGCAAAGTACCAATCGACCAATTGCCTTTCTCCATGTGCAGTGGGATCTTTTAAGCGGGGAATCTCATTGCTATTTTCACGAGCTATGACCGTGTTATGAAGCGTCTTGATAATATCTTTCGTGCTCAGATTAATCATCACACCACCCACGCCGTAGGATGATTCCGACACAGCCTGTAATGCCTCAGCTAATGCATACCGGCTGACAAGATAGTCGAGGTCATTACGATGAAGTACAGACGATAAATTGCTCATTGTTAAACATTCCCTTCTGAAAATAGTGGTTAATATATAGTAAAATGCTAGTTTATCAGCATTTTTATAAAATGTATACCATTATTAGGTAAAAAACCCTAGAATAGTGGTGCTGAAAATCGCACAGCTTCATCCATTAGAGCAAAATTATTTAACCGCATTTTTCAATCGAAGTGTTCATCAATCATGCCTGAATGTTGCTTGAAAAGGACATCCAATTTTACAAAAAGATCTTTTATCACTTCGTGCACTCATCTTGCCTCAAACTTTTTCCCATTTCAACGCCCTTTTTCAACAGTCGACTTAAAAAAATCAATCTAAACTCATACCCTATCAAGCGGTTTCCTGCGGCAATAACAGTGTTTACTATGATAAGATAGAAGTAATTGAACATGGATAGGAGCTTGTGAAGCGAATGAACCAATTTATTCAAATACGACGTGATTTACACAAAATCCCGGAAACTGGTTTCAAAGAAGTAAAAACCCAAGCATACTTACTGGAAGTCCTCAAAACATTTCCACAAGAACGGTTAGTCATTGAAACATGGCGAACTGGGTTATTCGTATTCGTCAAAGGATCGAGTGGCAAGCGTACAATTGGTTATCGGTGTGATATTGATGGATTACCTATTCAAGAGGAGACTGGCGTCGATTTCGCCTCAACACACCCCGGCTATATGCACGCATGCGGGCATGATTTTCACATGGCTATTGCCCTTGGGTTAGTAGAGAAAGTGGTTCGGCAGCCTGTCCGTGATCACATCTTATTTCTGTTTCAACCGGCAGAGGAGCGTCCGGGCGGGGCAAAGGAGATGATAAGGACAGAAACGTTTGCAAGATGGAAACCAGATATCATGCTTGGGCTTCATATTGCCCCTGAGTATCCAGTAGGTACAATCGCGACAAAGAGAGGGCTCCTATTTGCCAATACCTCAGAGTTGTTCATCGACCTAAAGGGACTTGGTGGACATGCAGCCTTTCCACATAAAACGAATGATATGGTGATTGCGGCAGCTGCGCTTGTGTCGCAATTACAAACAATTGTCTCACGAAATATCAATCCGTTAGATGCAGTCGTCATCACATTTGGAAAAATGTCAGCTGGAACAGTCAACAATATCATTGCAGAAACTGCCCGGCTAGAAGGGACGATTCGGACCCTGTCAGCAGAATCAATGCAGCTCGTGAAAAGCAGGGTAGAGGCGATGATAACTGGTTTCCAAACAAGCTACCAGTGCGAGGTAAGCCTTGATTATGGTTCGGCCTACTATCAAGTAAATAATGATGAAATACTCACCAATGAATTTATCGAATTTGTCTCAGGTGATGCAGAGGTCCAGTTTACGCGTGCTAGCAAAGCGATGACCGGCGAGGACTTTGGTTATATGCTAAAAGAAGTGCCAGGCTTTATGTTCTGGCTAGGTGTGGGGACTGAACATGGTTTACATCATGCACAAATGAATCCCGATGAGGCAGCGATAGAAGTAGCGATTAACCTAGTTGACCGCTATCTCCGCCGCTAAGTGGTTGAACCGCACGCATAGGGGTTGTCGATGTAGAGCGGCTCTACGACAATTCGTCAATATGAATCAGTCCTAGCTCGAAAATGCCTTTGACATGTTCATCATCAAGTGAGTAATAAACATTTTTGCCTTCCTTGCGAAACCTGACAAGGCGGGCATTTTTTAATACGCGTAGCTGATGTGATACAGCAGATTTGGTCATGTTTAGAAGCACTGAAATATCGCAGACACACATCTCCGCCTGATCAAGTGCCCAGAGGATTTTCACACGTGTTGTGTCACCGAACACCTTAAATAATTCAGCTAAATCATAGAGGTTTTCATCAGCTGGTAGCTTTTCGCGTACTTTGTTTACAACTTCCTCATGAATCACATTACAATCACATCGAATAATCCCGTTTGTCATTTTTCTCACTCTTTCATTATTTAAATAAAACCGTTATTTAAACTATCTAACAGGGTAACGCTACATTAGCGCATTGCAGCTGGCTGGGTTTCTTGGAGTATATCAGAAACTGTATGCTGTTATGCCATTTGATTTGTTCGGATATCTGCTTCATCTTCCGCTTCGGTGATTTTAGCTTGAACCCTTTGTTGTCACTACCACGCGTTTGATCAAGATTGCATCTAGAGGAGGGCTCAAGGTAAGCTGGCGCCTCAAGCTTAGCAGTCAATCTGCTGGGCAATACTTATTCATCACCAAAGTCTGTCCGGATGATGCGCATTGCGTTAAAGATAGCAATGAGTGCAACACCAACATCTGCGAAAACAGCTTCCCACATCGTGGCAAGACCACCAGCGCCGAGAATAAGCACAATCCCTTTGACAATCATGGTAATCGCAATGTTTTGCCAAACAATTCGTCTTGTTTTCTTGGCGATTTTGATGGCGCGGGCGAGTTTTGAAGGCTCATCTGTCATGAGTACAATATCAGCTGCTTCGATCGCCGCATCAGAGCCCAGTCCGCCCATGGCGACACCAACATCAGCAAAGGCAAGGACTGGTGCATCATTGATGCCATCGCCAACAAATAATAGTCTGGCTTTTTCTGCTGTCAGGCGCTGCTTGATATCCTCTAGTTTCTCCACCTTTTGATCCGGTAATAGCTCTGCATGTATTTCATCGAGTGCGAGCTGACTAGCAACCCTTTCACTGGCGGATTGGTTGTCGCCGCTTAGCATCGCAATATGGTTAATCCCTTGCGCACGAAGTGCAGAAATAGCCATTGCGCTATCTGGTTTGATCTCATCTGCAATGATCATGTACCCTGCATAAATACCATCAACTGCTATATGAACGATGGTCCCAGTTTCAGTCACACGCTCGCACGGTATTTGTTTTAGGCGCATCAATTTCTCGTTTCCAAGGCATACAAGTGTTCCGCTAATTAGAACCTCGATGCCATGCCCAGAAATTTCTTTATAGCCAGCAATCGCTGCTACATCAATAGTCCCATCATAGGCTTTCTTAATGGATGTGGCAATGGGGTGGGTCGAGTAATTCTCCACGAAAGCAGCATAGTGGAGCAATTCCTGCTGACTGAAAGAACCACGCGGTACAATACTTGTTACGTTAAAAACACCCTTCGTTAGCGTACCTGTTTTATCAAAAACGACTGTATCCACGTTGTTAAGTGCCTCAAGATAGTTGCCACCTTTGATGAGGATACCGTTTCGGGATGCCGCACCAATCCCGCCAAAGAAGCCGAGTGGGATTGAAACAACGAGGGCACAAGGACAGGAGATAACAAGAAATATCAGGGCACGATTCAAGAACTCTGAAAATGATGCATCAAAGAATAGCGACGGAATCAAAGCAATCGCAATGGCAAGATAGACGACAATTGGCGTATATATTCGGGCAAATTTAGTCATAAACTGTTCCGTCCGAGCTTTTTTATTACTTGCATTCTGGACAAGATCGAGAATTTTCGCAACAGTTGATTCTCCAAATTCCTTTTCGGCGCGGACTGTCAAAAGCCCTGATAAATTAATGGACCCAGATAAAACTTGATCGCCTAGTTTTGCTTTGCGTGGTACAGATTCGCCAGTTAGTGCAGCCGTGTCCAGCATCGTCTCTCCCTCGGTAATTTCACCGTCGAGTGGTATCTTCTCACCTGGTTTGACAATAAATAAGTCACCGACGTTTGCTTCACTTGGTGAAACAGTAGTCACCTGATCGCCATGCTTTAAATGAACGAAATCAGGACGGATATCTAGCAAAGCAGTAATCGATTTACGGGAATTATTGACAGCTCTTGCTTGGAATAATTCACCGATTTGATAGAAGAGCATCACCGCGACGCCCTCTGCAAATTCACCGATAGAAAATGCACCAATTGTGGCAATACTCATTAAGAAATTCTCATCAAAGACTTTTCCTCGGCGGATATTGCGATTAGCATGGAGAACCACTTCACCACCAATGAGTAGATAGCTGGCACCAAATAGGAGGAATTCATAGACTGTTTCTAAATGAACGATGATGCCAATGGCGAATAGTAGCGTGCCAATCGCTAACTGGATTTGCTTCTTTTTGGATAATGTGTCTTCATGGCTATGACCGTGATCATGTCCGTGTCCGTGACTATGACCGTGTCCATCCTCGTCTCCGCAGCAATCAGTTGCCGTGTTTATTTCTTCATTCATGTCAATTCTCCTTACATTGGTCTTTTTTATAGTCAGCAATCGCGTGTGCAAGTTAATGAATCCGACAAACAATTGAATAATTGTTCAACTGTATTTAGTATATGCGCTACCATTTAGATTGTCAATCAATCGTTTTATTTTGGCATTTTTATTTAAATAATGGAAATACTAATGCAAACAATTGAGGAGAGAATGAGCATGTCAAAAAAATTATTTTCCTTGGCATCAGTGTTATGGTTGTGTTCAACCAGTGTTTTTGTTTCTGATACATATGTTGTCCAGAAGAATGATTCCCTATGGAAAATAGCGGTGAAATACCAAGTCGGTGTGATTGAAATCATCCAAACAAATCCGCAGTTTGAAGACCCGAATTTAATTTATCCGGGTCAAAAGGTCTTCGTTCCGCATCTTGACGAAATCAAAATGGTTGAGCAGGAAGTAATCCGGCTGGCAAATGAACGCAGGGCACAGACAGCGCTTGTGCCGACGGCGGAGCACTGGGGGTCAAACTGTTGTGTGGTTTCTCATCAACAAACAAGTATTAGGGTAGGCAATGATTATTTGGTAAATGATTTACCTACTTGCCGAGTTACATAGCACAAAAAACCCCCACAGATTTCTCTGTGAGGGAATATTCATTTATGACAAGAATTTAGATTTCCATGATAATTGGCAGCACCATTGGGTGACGCTTTGTTCTTTCATAGAGAATCTGCCCCAAAGTATCAACAATTTGACTCTTGATCTCGCTAGTCTTGCAAGGGTTTTTCTCTAAATGGCTCCGCAGTGTTGTTTGGATTTGTGATTGTGCATTGCTAATCATCTCACCAGACTCACGCATATAGACAAAACCACGAGAAATTAGATCAGGACCTGCAACGATCCGGTTGTTTGTCTTATCAACAGAAAGCACAACGACAACTAGTCCTTCTTCAGAAAGCAATCGTCTGTCACGAATGACCGCGTTGCCAATATCGCCAATACCTTTCCCGTCAACATAAACATCACCAGCAGGTACAGTGCCAACAACTTCTGCCGTGTCCTTCGTTAATGCCAGCACATCGCCATTATTCATGAGGAAACAGTTATCTGGTTCAACACCACAATCAACAGCAAGCTTTGCATGAAGTTTCTGCATTCTATACTCACCATGAATTGGCATGAAGAATTTCGGCTTCATCAGTCTGAGCATCAGCTTTTGCTCTTCCTGACCACCATGACCTGATGCATGGACATTACTTGCTTTACCATGAATCACGTTTGCGCCAGCCTTGTACAGCAAGTTAATCGTGCGAGCAACGCTAAGTGTGTTGCCTGGAATTGGTGAAGAAGAGAAAACAACCGTATCACCTGGATTAATATGAATCTGTCTATGAGAGCCGTTGGCAATCCGCGACAGTGCTGCCATCGGTTCACCTTGACTGCCGGTACAAAGAATAACGACTTCATTTTGCGGCAACGTATTGAGCGTTTGTGCATCAATAAATGTTTCTTTCGGTGCTTTAATATACTCAAGTTGCAAACCAATTTCAATGGCATTTTCCATGCTTCGACCGAAAATGGCCACCTTGCGTCCAGCTTTCACAGCTGCCTCAATTACTTGTTGCAAACGATAGACATTTGAAGCGAATGTTGCAAAAATAATCCGTCCATCCACTTTGCGGAAAATCTCACGAATTGATTCGCCAACTTCGCGCTCTGAAGTTGTGAAGTTGGGGATCTCAGAATTGGTGCTGTCAGATAGTAAGCACAGAACACCTTTTTTTCCGATTTCAGCCATCTTCGTCATGTTGGCAGGTTCACCAACAGGTGTGAAATCAAACTTGAAATCGCCTGTGTGAACGATTGTACCATTTGGTGTGTGAACGACAATTCCGTAAGCATTTGGGATACTATGTGTTGTCGTGTACAACTCGACCTTTAGGTTGCGAAATTTAATGAGGGCATCTTCGTCAATCACATTCAGCGTTGCATCACGCAACAGCCCATGCTCTTCTAGCTTTTTTGAAATCATTGCTAGCGCAAGTTTTCCGCCGTAGATTGGCACATTCATTTTTTTCAGCAGAAACGGTACCCCACCAATATGATCCTCATGTCCGTGTGTGATAAATAGTCCTTTAATTTTCGCTGCATTTTTTTCTAGAAATCCAAAATCAGGAATGACGTAATCAATTCCGAGTAGTTCTTCTTCTGGGAATTTAATCCCAGCATCAATTAATACTATTTCATTCTGAAACTGTACTGCATACATGTTTTTCCCAATTTCGCCTAGTCCACCCATAGCGAAAATAGTCACTTGATCATTTCTGACAAATCGCATTATAAAACTCCTACATTTTTTATTTAGAGTTTGACACTACCGTTCCACATCATAGCGCATCAAGCATTCGTCCTAAAAGAAGAACAAACGAAACTAGAGCTAGCACACGGTCATGACGACAGTAGTAGTTCTCTTCTATTATATTGTCGGTAATCCTAAACCGTTTTTTGCTCCTCATGTGATTAAGTTAGCCCGATTTTACCGCCTCTAAACCAAAACGGTAACAATATATTTCAAGTAATAGATTACACAACTAACGCCCTGAATGCAAGTTTTTTGTAGATGTGGTTCGCTCGAAAAAGAAAACAAATATGATTTAGCACATAATGTTCACATCATCATGTTTGTAAAAGTACTTGACTATGTTTAGAATGAGAAGAGCGAACAATTTGGAAAGTTGCAGTTACATGCTTTGTCTGGTCCATGTTTGATATGAGTTTTGGCATATAAATGAACATAGATTTAAGGTGTTTTCTAACGATTGATTCGTTGTCGCCTAAGTAGAATTAGGGTATATAGCATTGAAGGAGTGTTTACTAGTTGGAAAAGAAGATTGTTTTTTTTGATATTGATGGGACATTATTAGATGAGGAAAAGAAGTTACCAGCCTCGACAAAAGAGGCGATTCGCCTTTTACGGGGAAATGATATTCACGTGGCAATTGCAACAGGGCGAGGACCAATGATGTATAAGGACATTCGTGAGGCGTTAGCGATTGATTGTTATGTTAGTTATAATGGTGCTTACTGCGTCTATGACGATAAGGTAGTGTTCAAAAATGCAATTGGTGCAAAGGAACTCGCGACGCTTACGAAACTAGCAAATGACCGGGAGCATGCGATGGTCTATGTGAATGCAGACCATTTCTATGCATCTCGAAAAAGTGAGTACATTAATCGTTGCTTCGGCGAGTTACATTGGCCAATACCAGAAGTGAAAGCTGATTTCTACCTTGATAATGAGATTTATCAAGTGCTCTTATTTGCAGAGCTTGAGCATAATGACTATTATCAACATGGATTGCCTGATGTCGATTATGTGAGGTGGCATGACTGGTCGATGGACGTGGTGCCAAAAGGCGGTTCAAAAGCCTTTGGAATTGAGAAGACGATTCGGGAAATGGGCTACAAAATGGAGAATGTTTATGCATTCGGCGATGGCCTGAATGATGTTGAAATGCTGGAACGCGTCGGCACTGGTGTGGCAATGGGCAATGCCAGCGATCAGGTGAAATCATTTGCTGATCATGTCACGAAAAATGTTGATGATGACGGTATTTACCATGGTCTGAAAATGCTTGGGTTAATCTAGATCTCTTTGTAGGATAGCAGGCAAGATAAGTTGGTTTTACGTTCAAAAATAGGGTACGCCTATTCAAAGTTTTATGCCGGTGGGTGATGATCGAAACCGGTAAAAAGGGTGTAGCTAAGAGTTTACTACTAGATGTCTCTGGTTGATTTTTATCTGGTTTTCTGTCAAAATAGTTTGGGTACATCAAAGCTGATGATACTTGAAAATGATTGATAATGGAGGATACATAAAATGATTGATCAATTTGGACAAGTGATGGTTTACGTAAAGAACCCTAGAGTGGTTGCAAATTTCTGGACTGAGCAAGTTGGATTTAATGAAGTGAAGCAAGATGAAATGGAAGGAAAGGTTATTTCTGTCGAGATTGCTCCGAATACGACATCAGATACAAACATTGTTTTGTTTGACTGCGAATTCGTTAAGCAATTTTCTCCTGAAATCAATCTTGGTGCACCATCTATTTTGTTCTCGACTTACGATATAAGGGCAATGCACAAAACAATGAAGGATAACGGCATTGCGGTTGGCGATGTGACGGAAATGCAAGGAATGGTGACGTTTAATTTCCCTGATCCTGAAGGTAATTACTTTGCAGTGCGCGAAATTAGCCGCTAACCTATGAGGGTCTATACGTTAGATGAAAAGATGGCCGGTTGGTCATCTTTTTTGACATGCGTACAATACAGTAAGGCTCGCGCGCAAGTGACCAGTGCATATGGCTCGATATGGACACTGGTTATATGCGATAATAAAGCTATATAAACAGCAAAAGGAGCGATCTCATATGGCATCAACAAAACAGATTATTGAGCAAACGCAGAAGTACGGAGCCAATAACTATCATCCATTACCAATCGTCATTTCAGAAGCGGAAGGTGTTTGGGTGAAAGATCCTGAAGGGAATCGTTATCTAGATATGCTGAGTGCCTATTCTGCCGTCAATCAAGGTCATAGACATCCTGCGATCATTAAGGCGCTCAAAGAGCAAGCAGATAAAGTGACACTGACATCACGGGCGTTTCATAGCGACCAACTTGGACCTTGGTATGAGAAAATTTGTGCTTTAACCAATAAAGAAATGGCTTTGCCGATGAATACAGGTGTGGAAGCAGTAGAAACTGCGGTGAAGGCCGCGCGCCGGTGGGGATATGATGTTAAAGGCGTTGAAAGTGATCAGGCAGAGATCATTGTTTGTCAAGATAATTTTCATGGCCGAACAACGCTCGCGGTATCAATGTCAACAGACCCAAGCTATAAGCAGGGATTTGGGCCTTTTGTACCAGGGATTAGAGTGGTGCCACATGGTGATTTAGAGGCGCTGGGGGCAGCGATCAATGAGCGGACAGTGGCGTTTCTCATCGAGCCGATTCAAGGTGAAGCTGGCATCAAAATACCAGCAGCAGGCTATCTGAAAGCAGCTTATGAACTGTGTAAGAAAGAAAATGTCTTGTTTATTGCTGACGAGATCCAGTGTGGTTTAGGTCGTTCTGGTAAAATGTTCGCATGCGAATGGGAGGGCTTTGAACCCGATATGTACTTGCTGGGGAAAGCACTTGGCGGTGGCGTCATGCCTATTTCATGCGTGGTGGCCAGTCGTGACATTTTAGGTGTATTTGAACCAGGATCGCACGGGTCAACATTTGGCGGTAATCCGCTGGCTTGCGCTGTGTCAATCGCTGCACTAGATGTGTTAGTTGATGAACGATTGCCTGAACGTTCTTTAGAACTTGGTAACTATCTGCTCGGTTGTCTCAGAGAAATAGCATATGACAAAATCGTTGAGGTCAGGGGGCGCGGGCTCTTCATTGGCGTAGAACTGAACACGTCTGCTCGCCCTTACTGTGAAGCACTCAAGGCGCGTGGTATTCTGTGCAAAGAGACACATGACAATGTTATACGGTTTGCACCACCGCTGACCATTACTAAAGAAGATTTAGACTGGGCGGTTCGTCAAATCGAGCAAGTGCTGAGCGAACCTATTTCATTGTAATAGCCAAGCAAACACCAACGAGGTTTTTTCGCTGGTGTTTGTTTATTGAGACTTATTGACCGAATTGGTTGGCAATTGTTCATGTAGACGGTGTTTAATGAAAGAACCGCATACCGGCTAGATGAGCGCTGTCTTATATGGCTAGTGATTGTTCTCGTGATAATACAATCCTTTATAGACAATCCCCAAAAGGTTGGCGTCATTATAGTTTTTCGCTGCCATTATCTGCGGTTTAACCTTATAAAGTGGTCTTTTCTCCATTACTTGATCCAATGCTTGTTGGAGCATTTTGATATAGAGTGGATTCTGGCTAATTGCACCACCAATTATGATCTTCGCTGGGTCTAGTATATATTGAATATTGATGATTCCAATGGCAGTGAATTGTAACTGTGATGCAATGATTTTATGTAGCTGGTCGTCAATTTCTAGCTTTTGAAATAGTTCAATACCACCCGAGACTGGGTAGCCCGCTTGGTTCACGGTGCGAATCAGTCCGTTCAGTCCGCCTCTCCCGCCAAGCGAGTGGTAGCTAGCTGTTTCGATATCGTTGTCAATCATCATATAGCCGAATTCTCCGGCGCCAAGGGCTGAACCACGTAACAACTGACCTCGGATCATCGCGCCACCACCAACGGCACTGCCAACGACAATCATTGCAACATCGCGTTCGCTTAGTGCATGACCTTGCCAGACTTCACCCAATAAAGCACAATTTCCATCATTCTCGATCGAGACCGAAACGGTTGGTAACTGTTGTTGGATGTCGCCAACAATGTCCTGGTCAATTAAATAAGCCAGTGCAGAGGAACCAGTGATTTGGGCAAGTGCGGGATCATAAATCCCGGGACAGCTGAGACCAATAAATGATGTCTTCGCAGCTGACGCCTTGAAAGTTGTTACGATCAAAGTAATTAACGCATCATAGGATGCTGGCGTCACAATCTGCTTTTGACTAGAAATAACGCCTTGACTGGAAACATAGGCATACTTTGTGTTGGAGCCACCAATATCAAAGGCAAGATAATTCATTTTGTTCACTCCTAGTGAAAGCATTTGAGAGGATACGCGCCTACAGCCATAATTTTATGGTCAGCGTATCGTAGGCTGGTGCAACAAAGCTTGTATCGCCTGAAATCTCTTCAATGTAATTGACTTTTGCCACATGTTTGAAGCGATTAAATTGGTATTTCTCTAATGTTACTGGAACCTTTGTCGGATTCTTCAATCGTAATACGAAGGCTTTTTCATCATAAAGCGAAGGCATGAGGCTACTAAATAGTAGGTCTCCGCTAGCTTCAAGTAATGAGAATAGCTTCGGGGCAGTACCAACATTTTCTCTTGGCTGCACTTTGTTATCTAGGCGGTGAATGAATTTATTGAGTGTCTGCGTCTGATAGCTAATGGATTCGTCCGTATACCACTGGGAGCACTGACTGGTTGTCAATTCATCGAATGATCCATCAGCGATGCGAAAGGCAAACTCAAATGTTTGCAGGCCGATAAGTTCAGCGTTTGGTGTCGCCATCATGATATGGCCTTTCTTTGTGGTATCACCAGATGCACGACCAGGACGGTACAGTAAGTTAGGCTTACCGAGCTGGCTCGTTGTTGCCAGTAGTGTGATGTACAAACTACGATCTCTGAATTGATATTCTTTGATTCCCTTACCGAATATAGAGAGGTGATAGGCTTCGCCCTCGACTGAAACAGAAGCATCAAACGGTTCGATATCAACAGGATTCTCAACGTAGTCATGGTGAAAGCCTTCTGGGTCTTTTCCAAGCACTGGGCGACGAATATAACCAAATGGCAACGAAGCAATTGTTTCTTTTGCAAGAATCGCTGGATTAAATTTAACGCGTAAGCGGTGACTGTATATTTGATTATCAACGACACATGAACATTGAACTGCGTCAGCATCTTTCAGTAGCTGGATCATGAGCTCAATCGTTAGTGGTTGTCTTTGCCCGTCTGGATCCATCCGGTCTTCTAATCGTAGCGGGAGATCAAACGTGCCTCTGAGCTTTATTGTCTGGGTATGTGCTGTTTTCGCAATGTTGTATAGTGACAGTGAAAGGTATTTTGGCTCGTCACCTCGTAATGGTGAGAAATCATAGGTATCACCATCATTTCCGCAATCCTCGAATTGGAGGAAGTTACTGAAATGCTTTCCACTCTTTGTTGTCAAACGGAGCTGATCCCCTTCAAGCTGAATTGTATAAAATTCATTAGAAATTTGTGTTCCTTCCGCTAATTGAAGTTCAGGAAGTGCCGCGCTTTTCTGTTCAAACTGGATCACCCCATACCCCATGCTCGGTAAATCAATCTGGATAAGTACTTTTAACTTATAGTAAGGTTCTTCGTTAATATATACTGGGCCTTCCGGTGTTTCAAGTAGCAAATTTTCTTTTCCTTCATAATAAATCGCATCCATGATCACTGCATCAGGATAACCAGACAACACAATATTTTTTGAAGGGCACATGAACTCAATTAGCTTATAGCCCTTAAATGGTGTTGGTAGTGTGTTGAATACGATGACCTCATTTTCACCAAGTTGCATTTTTTCTGAAAGTCGTTTGACGATCACGTTTTCAATCCCGTCTGCCATCTCCATCGCTTCTTTCATCCGGTGGAGAACGTCTGTTGCGACATCATCAGACACACATCCACCCATACTGTCATGCGCATGACCTTCTAGAATCTTTTTCCACGCATGATGAAGCAATTTTTCACTGACATGAACACCGTTCGCTGCTGCGATTGCGATTAATGGCTCAACGCGATGAAGTAATTTTTGCTCGATCAGGAAGTTTGTTCGTTTAATATCATAACGGACAGAACCGATTGACTTATGCACACGTGCTGTACAAGGTTCTCTAAATTCACCTTGATACAGTTCCAAATTGTCCCTAGTACGCATATAGGCCATGAATTGTTCATAAGAACTAATCTCGTATTGATCATCTGTTCGTTTATTAATGGAAGAGAGCTTTTTTGATATGTCATAAATTACGTCTGTTTGATCGCCGCCTGATGGCAATAGTATTTCCTGAGACTGACTAAGCTTATTTACTTTCTTTGTTGCAGGGATAAGTCTATTGCCTAGATAATCATCGGTATCGTTTAGGTGGGCAGCCCCGCCATAACCATCGACGAGATTGACAGCGATGATTTCCTGTTCCCCAAGCCCTCTCCATTTAAAGTAGGGGCCAGAAACCTGCTTGCCAAAATGAATACCTCGCCAAAAAATAATGTTATCAATACCACAATTTTGTAGGATCATTGGCATTTGTGCATTAAACCCAAAAGTATCTGGCAAATAGCCAATCTTCATAGGATCGCCATATTGCTTACAATCGCGAATCCCAACAATTAAATTGCGAATCATTGATTCTGCATTGACGAAAAATGCATCTGTTTGTGTATACCAAGGTCCGATAGCAAGCCGCTTTTCACTCACGAACCGTTTGATTTGTTCAATGCGGTCAGGACGAAGATTCACATAATCATCCAGTATCGAAGATTGACCATCAAGACAAAACTTCGCTTCAGTATGCTTATCTAACTCGTCTAAAACTTCAGTGAAACAGTTTTCGCTAAGGACTAACGCATCAGCAGTTGTAAAATACCACTCCCTGTCCCAGTGGGTATGATTGACAATGTGTACCTTGCTCATAAGCGTTAAACCTCCAATTTTTGTTTCACCTTTGTGTAAATTGATTCGCTGTCTGCTGCTTTTAGCTCTTTCCGATATTGATCATCGATCAATGATTTTGCGATTTTTGCCAAATATCGAAGGTGCTCATTTGCTGCCTTTTCTGGAACGAGCAAGACGAATGAAAAGGTTGTCGGCTGCCCATCGAGGCTGTCCCATGGAATGGGCTTTGTTTTGAACACCAATAATTTTGGTTCTTTGACTGTATCGTCTTTGCAATGAGGAATGGCGAAACCATCCTCAAATCCTGTTGTTTGTTGCGCTTCTCGTGCTTGTAATCCTTTGTAGCAATCTTGCTCTCCGTGTACATATCCGAGTTTATTTGCTTTTTTCGCAATCAGTTTAAATAACTGATCTTTCTCTTCCAGTTGTTCGTCGATAATAAATACATTTTCTTCACAAAAGATATTAGCCATTGACAATCACTCGCTTTCTTAAGAAGTAGCCGTACATCATTGCGTTTACTAGTGAAGCAAATACGATGATCAAAATCCACCATAACCAAGACAATGCAGGGCCTGTGGTATAGCCAACAAAGGCACCTAGCGGCGAACCGATTCCGCCATAAAACTGAATTCCGATTGAAGCCACAAGTGCACCAGAAAGGGCAGAAGAGGCGGTATTGGCGATAATCAGTGAAGGATGGGCGGCTGCAAATGGAATGGCCCCCTCAGTAACACCGACCATTCCCATGACAAATGCAGATGAACCAAGTGCTCGTTCTTCCGTTGTGAATCTTTTTTTATACATCCATGTAGCGAATGCTGCGCCTAGTGGGGCTACTGCAATCGCTGCTCCAGTGGCTGCTTGGGGGATTGCATTTACACCTTCGGGGCCGAATTGTGCCATTGTATCGACGAAGATTGCCGAAGATACAAGTAAGGCCGTTTTATTAATTGGTCCACCTAAGTCAACGCCCATCATTCCTCCAAGGATGGCGCCATAAATAATTGGTGCAGCTGCATAGGTGACTGTTACATCATTGATAAACGTGTACAGTGCGTTCATTCCGAGGGCAATCGGTTGACCGATTAAATAATAGATGACAATGAAAGAAATAAACGTTGTGATGAGTGGAATGATCAGAATCGGTACAACTGGTTTCGCCAGGTTTGGCCACGGGACTTTCTTCAGTAGGCGGACGAAATATCCGACACCAAAACCGACAATGATGGCACCAAGGAACCCTGCGCCAGTTTCTGTTCCAAGGAAAGCAGGATCGTTAATGATATAACCTGCGATGAACGCAGGTGCTACTGCAGGTTTGTCACCAATTGCGCGTGCAACGCCCGCTGCGAAAATAGGGATCATCAATGTGAAACCGATTTTCCCTAGGTCAAATAACTTTGAGAAGAACTCACCAGACGCTGAGTCATCAAACCCCCAGACAACAAGGTCTGCATTATTTGGATCTGGATGGAAGGCGAAGGCATTAGCAATAGCTAGTAGTAAACCAGCTGCAATTGTGACAGGAATCATATCGGTCAGACCAGACATTAAATATTGTACAATTTTATTGGAGGATGTCCCGATTTCCATCTTTCCACCGACTTTAGTTCCTTTGCCGCTGTAGAGAACAGCATTTTCTATAGCATTCAAAATTAAATTCTTTGCATCTTTTAATGCGATATTGGTATCGACTTCAACAATCTTTTTCCCAGCAAAACGACTTTTATCAATCGCAATATCTGCCGCGATAATGACCACGTCTGCTGCTTCAATTTCCGCGCGTGTTAGCTCGTTTTCTGTTCCAATCGTTCCTTGTGTTTCCACTTTGGCAGTAATCCCTAATTCTGCTGCTGCTTTCTCGAGTGACCCTTGAGCCATATAGGTATGTGCGATTCCAGCTGCACATCCAGTGACTGCAACAAAACACTTGATTTCCATAGTGAAACTCCCCCTCATCTATGATGGTTATTAGATCGTGCTTTGTAGCCTAGGGTACCTGTGATGGCTGCGCCCAGCTACAGGTACCGGCGTGAGAGCCCTCCCCTTGTTTGTATATGAGACTAAGAAAACGTTTTCTAATTTGGATTATAACCTGATGGAAACAAATTTTCAATATAGTTAAAGTGTTTAAGAATTTGTTCTTGATTTTCTATAAAAAAAATTAGCTATGCGGGGGGCCCTTTAAATAGTGACTGGCACACTTAATACGGTTCATTTTCTCATCATAGTCATTGTTCAGAAGTTCAAGATAAATTTTCTCAAGGAGGCAGATTAAGGCGTAGCGTGCTTTTGTAGGAACTTCTTTGAAAAGGATAGGGTTATTTTCTAAACAGCCGATACTGAGTTCAACCGTCGCAAACTTAGCGAGTGAGCTGTTGATACCATTCGTGACAAGAATTTGCTTGCATTTCCTTTTCTTCAAATCATTCTCTATTTTTAATAGTTCCTCTGATTCTCCGCTATTCGATACAATTAAAACAATATCATCCTCTGACATCAAGGAGGACATTCGTTGTTGGTCGATATACGAATCAAAGAAGATCATTTTTGCAGGCTCAATTTTACGCATACGAAAATAAAAGTCCTTTGCCGGGATTTGTGACATTTGAAACGCCATGATGAAAATCTTTGGTGCATCCATGAGCAGGTTTACAGCTTCTTTGAACGCAGGCTTTTTTGCTACTTCCTCTGCTTTTAACAGTGCTTGAATGATTTCATTATCAATGGTTTGTAAGTTTTGTTCGTCATGTACATAACTGAATTTCAGTTCGTTAAATCCCTTGTATCCGAGCTTTTTTGAAAATGAAATGATTGAGCTGGGCACTGTATGGGTTCTTTCTGCTAAGTCTCTTGCGGTCATATCTGCTAATTGCTGATGATTTTGTAATACGAAATGAGCAACGGTTTTCTGAGATGGCGATAATCGCTGGAAATTTTCGTTGATTCTTTTTATGACGGTATTCATCTTTCTTTCGCCTCCTGATTTCTTGGAGGTATCATATCATAGCGAGGAATGGCATTCAAGGCGGTGAGCGTACTACCCTAGAAAGTGGTGGTCGTTGAAGCACTGTTTGGTTGAAAGCGTTCCCTGCCGCCTAACAGATTGACTGCCGTTTGGTGTGCACCAGACGCTTACGTACGCACGAACTAGCGGCGGTGATCTGTTTAGTATTAAAAAAACTGCCTAGAAGTCATTTTCTAAGCAAATGGAATTATTTGGTTACTAGTTTGTTTGTTCGTCATATT
Source organism: Caryophanales bacterium (assembly GCA_031554215.1). GTDB lineage: Bacteria > Bacillota > Bacilli > JARBTR01 > JARBTR01 > JAVBKE01. The sequence continues at coordinate 6,802 of JAVBKF010000040.1, read as the reverse complement.
TGCGATTGTTCCAGAATCCTAAATAGAATGCGGCACAGATGGCGCTACTAAGAAAAACAAACAGAATGAGAATGGTCGTTGAAGTAGCAAAAACGAGTACGAGATTAAACAATTGGGTAAGTAGCGCAGTCATGACTGAAACCAGTACCATATAACTGGAAAGTGCTTTCCCGATTGCATCGTTCCCATAGCGGATGCGCACGAGCATCATGAAACCCATGTAAATGAAACAGAAACTAATACCGTGGAATAGGAAAGTTGCTGTAAACGTCCAAGGTGCTATGCAGAAAGCAGCAATGATCCATCTGATAATACAGGCGTACATACCGATCATGATGACTTTCTTGGCACCTAATTTGTTTAATAGGCGGTCTATGTAGAAAAAGGCGCTCATTTCAGAAATCCCTGCACTGAGCAGGATCGCAATACCCGACCAGAATACAGCAACATCAAATGATGTGCCAAGTTCATTTCGATAATGAAGATTCATGATGACACCGAAACTATTTGGGATCGTAATCATGAGTGAAACAAGGCAGATCAGGAACCACAAACTGGCATCAAACTTGATCGTCCTTTTGAGGTTGTTTTTTTGCTGTGCAGCTTTTAATTTGACTGGGCGGTACAAGGACATGATTAGAAAAGCTGCGTTAATGAATAAGGCAAAATAGAGAACTGAATCAATCGTTCCAAATGCTAATAAAAGGAGTGATGTGACGATCCCGCTGATTGAATAACCGAATGAACCAAACAACCGGATGCGTCCAAAATTTGCATCGTCCTCAGCAGCCCAGTTCATGATTTGTCCTTCGTTAACAATGTCGATACTACTTGCAACCGTGTTATAGAGTAGAACCATCTCAATAAAAATCGTATTATCCACATGAAAGCACATAATCGCAATTGTTGCTAAACGGAGGAGTATGCCGACACGAATAATGACGTAGCCTCGGCTAGAGCTGAGAACAAGTTTACTCCATAGCATTGTTGCAAGAATCGTTAGAATCTGCGCAATACTGTAAACTGAAATCGCTGTAGAAGAAGAGATTCCCCGATTAATCATGATCGGCTCTAACTGAAAGATAAATAAAGAAAACGAGAGTGAGAGACAAAAGATTTGCACACGATAAGCAATGAGTTGTGATGTCATACATGCGTCCTTTTCTACTTCGTATTTGTAAAGTGCTGTACTACAGTTTATTTAAATTTACCCAGATAGTTGCCACTATCGTACACGAATTTAATAAGAAAAAAAAGAACTTTTCTGTAAAATGGTTGATACTATTAACGATTAGCTTGTCTTGGCTACACTTCTCTGCAGAGAGTGCTTTTGCACAAATGGAGCGTTTCTCCTTTTCGCTCGGGGCGCGGGAGAAGCGGTTGATAAACTTGATTGCTAGCCGTTGCCAAGGAAGTGGGTGACCTGTATGCTGTTTGATATGTCCTAGTCAATCACACAATAAAGGTTTTCATTTGCTTCTTTTTCTGTTGAAATGGATTTTGTAAAAGTCGTACTGAAATGATCTGCTTATCGAATGATGACGATTGTAAAATTTTTAATTCAGGATAGAAAGGTGGTATAAATAATTGGAGAATTCGTGACGAGGAATTGTTACTCATTTCCTGCACATGTAGAAATGTTGAAGATATTTAAAAGCATCTGTTAATTTTCTAAGGGATTCAGTCATTGATGCATTTCTATATTTATTCTGCTTTTTTCTACTTCCAATTAATAGCATTGTAGAAGCAATGGTTAGGACTGTGAGTAGATGGTTGCTAGTTGTGTCACTGGTAGCGGCAACCGGGAGTGGTGCAGTCATGATCAATGTTTCAAAGATTGGTACCTCAGTAGGATCAACCGAAGTCTGCGTGTAGGCGCGGTCACAGTGAATAGCTTATTTGCCAAAGGTACATCAGCCAAATATTCGTCAATCTGCGTGTTGACATGAATCAGCAATGGTTTCGTAAACAAAGGTACCAACAGCGGTACTTTGATTCTGACCACTTTGCCTCCGAAACTTGACAAGGACAGGATAGAAAATAACCATTTATAGTTGATTATGAAGAGCATACGAGTCATAATAGACAATGAAGGAGTGATTTGAATATGCGCGAGTTTGAATTTGAAAATCAAACAAAATTGATTTTTGGTAAAGGACAGTTAGAAAAGATCAAGAACGAGATTCCGAAATACGGAAAACGCGTTCTTGTGACATATGGTGGCGGAAGTATTAAGGCTTTCGGGCTTTACGATAAGGTGATGGCTACGCTTGGGGAAATGGATGTTGAGGTATTTGAATTTGCCGGCATCGAACCGAATCCAAGAATTGATACGGCACGCCGAGCAATTGCCTTGTGTAAAGAAGAGAAAATTGATTTCATTCTAGCCGTCGGTGGTGGAAGTGTCATTGATTGTACGAAACTAATTGCAGCTGGTACTGACTATGATGGAGATGCTTGGGATATTGTCATCGGCAAACATTGCCCTGAAACGGTATTGCCATTTGGAACTGTGTTGACATTGGCCGCGACCGGTTCTGAAATGAACACTGGAAGTGTCATTACAAACTGGGAAACAAAAGAGAAATATGGCTGGGGAAGACCGCCACTGACATTCCCAAGATTTTCAGTACTTGACCCAGAAAATACGTATACAGTACCACTCGACCAAACAATTAATGGCATTGTTGATATGATGTCACATGTCTACGAACAGTATTTTCACCATGTGCCAAATACGTATCTTCAAGATGAAATGTGTGAAGGGTTACTACGCACCGTGATTTCTGAAGGTCCAAAACTATGCAAAGAGCTAGATAACTATGATTACCGGGAAACAATTCTTTACTGTGGAACAATTGCATTAAACGGATACCTTCGTGTCGGGGGTGTCGGAGATTGGGCATCACATAACATCGAGCATGCAGTTTCAGCTGTTTATGATATTCCTCATGGTGCAGGACTTGCGATCATCCTCCCGAATTGGATGAAACATGTCATGCATGAGAATGTCGCGCGCTTTAAACATTTTGCGGTCGCAGTCTACCATGTTGATCCTACTGGAAAGACAGATGAAGAAATCGCACTTGAGGGTATTCAGCGTAATCAAGATTTCTGGAAATCACTTGGTGCGCCAACAACCTTAGCTGAATGTGGAATCGACGATTCTCAGTTAGATTTATTGGTTGAGAAGGCAATGGTGGGTGGACCATTTGGAAACTTCAAGAAGCTCAATGCAAACGATGTCAAAGCGATTTTGCAAGCTTCTATGTAAAAAAAATATTTAATTTAGTGTAGAAATCAGACGCGTTTACTGACTTTCTGCATCAAATATAAAGAAAAGCCTCGTGCTTTCATGCACCCCTTACGTTCATGACCAGGATAACCGTATTTGGTATCCTGCCCGTATGAACGAACAGTGCGTGAAAGCATTGAGGCTTTTTATGATAGGCTACTCAGCTGGGAAGATGATGACAAGCTGCATTTTAAATTGTTCTGTTGCAGTGACTGCGTGCTTGGTACCAGCAGGAATGACAATCGTTTCACCAGCAGCAACAACAAATGTCTCATCGCCTACTGTGTATTGACCATTTCCTTCTAAAACGGTAATCATTGCATCACCGGTTGTTGTGTGTGGCAATAATTCTTGCCCAGGCTTGAAAGCAAATAAGATGACCTTTGTTGCTTTTGTGGATGCCAATTGCTTCTTCGCAAGTGACGCTTCGCTGTATTGGATTTGCTCCTTTAATTGAAAAGGGTGTCCGTATAAGTTGTTATCAACCATGTTCCGTGCCTCCATTATAATAAATGTATGGTTACGCCAGTTTGGTAGTGGACCCATCCGAATCATCTTGGCGTAATCCATTCGTGAATTTGTTCATGTTGAGTTTGAAAAAATGCGTTTACTCGGCAGATGTCCGTTTCATTCGGTGGTTATAATGAATACGACTTCCGGCCCTCTTGCATTTTGAACGTTTCTACTTCCTCGACTTCAAGGTAGAAAACTGTGAATGCTGGGTTATCACTTGACTCATAGTTTTTCTTGATGCCAGGGTTTTCATCTAATATGCGTGCTTTCAGGGCATTGTCATCAACAAAAATGGCTTTTCCGTGAATCGACAAGACTGGTGAGAAATCTTGTGGATGTGTACAGAAAGTTGCATATGAATTGAGTTGTAATTGTTGATACACTGATTTTTGATTGCTTGTACAGAAGTACACTTTATTTCCTTCTGTGAACAGTGCTTGGAACATACGTGTTCTGATCTTTTCCCCATCGATTGTCGCGAGTACACCTAGAGGGCTTGCTTGTAGCACTGCTGAAAAATCTATCATTGTGAATCCTCCATCTAAATTTACTGGCAATATTTTATATTGCTTGTCCATCATAATGCTGTTGATAGCAATTGTAAAGTAGAGATTAGAAAGCATCCAGAGGAGCAGGAAATCATTGGGGTTTATCAGCTTTAAAGCCGAGTGATGTTGCGAGGGGGGGAGTGGTTAGCGGGCTAGAATAGTAGCCGGGGATTAGCTGCTCGCACCTGCTCTCAAGTAAATGAGATCATCACAAAAAAATAAGCGATTGGCTAGCGGACAGAAAATTATCCAGAACCACTTTTATTTTTACAGGTGACTGTGCTAAAATTGGTAGGAAAATGATGAAAATAAATGAAGAGGTTGCGATAACATGACATATCTATCTTTAGATGTATCCCATGCAAAAGAGTTTACTGATGCAGATACACTACAAGTATTGAAAAATAGCGTCAAGAAACACCATGACGAATTACACAATAAGACTGGGGCAGGTAATGACTTTCTAGGCTGGATCAACTTGCCGACAGATTACGATAAAGAAGAGTACGCACGCATTGAGCAAGCAGCGGCAGAAATGAAAGCGAATGCAGAAGTTGTTCTTGTCGTTGGGATTGGCGGTTCTTATCTTGGTGCCCGTGCAGCGCTTGAAATGCTACAGCACCATTTCTATAATGCACTGTCATCAAAAGAGAGGAAGTCGCCGCAAGTAATTTTCGTTGGCAACAATCTCAGCACTGATTACTTAACGGATGTGAAGGCACTACTGCAAGGTAAATCATTTTCAATTGTCGTGATTTCTAAATCTGGCACTACAACAGAACCAAGTGTTGCTTTCCGTGTGTTCCGGAAAATGTTGACTGAAAAGTACGGTAAAGCGGAAGCAAGCAAACGGATTTATGCGATTACAGACAAGGCACGTGGTGCGCTGAAAACAGAAGCGAACCAAGAAGGCTATCAAACCTTTGTTATTCCCGATGATATTGGTGGACGTTTTTCAGTCTTAACAGCAGTTGGACTCCTGCCAATGGCAGTTGCCGGTATTGATATTGCTGCAGTAATGGAAGGGGCAGCTGCCGCTGAAAAAGATTGTGCGGCCGAAAACCCAGATGAAAATCCAGCCTATCAATATGCTGTTCTTCGTAATGCACTTTATGAAAAAGGAAAAACGATTGAAATGCTCGTCAACTACGAGCCATCATTACAATATTTCAGCGAATGGTGGAAACAATTATTTGGTGAAAGTGAAGGAAAAGAACACAAGGGGATTTTCCCAGCTTCAGCGAACATGACAGCTGATCTTCATTCATTAGGACAATACATTCAAGATGGTCGTCGTGATTTATTTGAGACGGTGCTTAAAGTGGAGACAAGTGCTCATACCATTCTAATAGAAGAGGAAGCATCAGACTTAGATGGTCTCAACTATTTAGCAGGAAAATCAATTGCGCATGTCAATGAACAAGCTTTCGCTGGCACCCTTGCTGCACATGTTGATGGCGGCGTACCGAACATCGTGATTACCATTCCTAAACGCGATGGCTTTGCGTTCGGCTACTTGGTTTACTTCTTTGAAAAGGCCTGTGCAATGAGTGGTTATTTACTAGGTGTGAATCCGTTTGATCAACCAGGCGTTGAGATGTATAAGTCCAACATGTTTGCGCTACTTGGGAAAAAAGGCTATACAATGAAGTAAGGACTTGCTTGTGATACTGAGTTCAAACAAAAATAGCGATGTAGCGCTTTAATACGCGTTTACATCGCTATTGACTATTTACCCAGAAAAAAATCAAAATTAGCGCAAAAAAAGACCACAGCGATTATCAGTATCATGCATGTCCAATACTAGATACCCACAAGTGTTCTTTATGATTTCTTCATTTTATTGAGGAAACGATTAATCGCAAACTCACTCACCCAAAGAAAAACGAGAAAGATTGCAAGATAAATGATCACCTTTATCACATGAAACACCTCTGTCAATAATGATATACGCCATTATATCACAGATTTGCTTGTGATTTTAATCAGCGTCCTAGCATTGTGCCATTTTTCTTGCAGCAATCTTTGCTTCTTCAATCGCCTTGGCAACGATTTCCGGTGTTTGTTTCGGCGCATGGTCAGTGCCTTCGCAATAAACCAATGGGTGAACCGTCAACCCAAGGAACTTCATAGCAAGCGTGAGGTAACGGTCACCAGATTCAAAATCAACTAGCTGACCACTTGTGTAAATGCCACCACGTGTTTGAATATGCTGCACATGTCCAGAAAGCAGTCCATGACGCTCATTCGGTGTAGCTTTAAATGTTTTGTTTGAGATAAATAAATTATCAACATATTTCTTCAGGATATGTGGTGCTCCAAAATTCCAAATTGGAGAAACAAATACATAATAATCAGCAGCCATAAATTTCTCAGCGCATTGAATATGATTTGTGTACTTACGCTGTTGGTCAGGTGTGAGGTCTTCAAACTTTTTCCCCATAAA
>JAVBKF010000138.1:0-3220 GCA_031554215.1 Caryophanales bacterium | reverse complement strand
GATTCGGGATTTATGCGAGCGATAGAAGAAAGCTCAGAGAGAACAAATGACTGATAATCATTGTGAGAACGCCAGTAACCTAACATAATAAAAAACCACCTAACCTGCAGGATACAGTCAATAAGACTGTTCTCGGTTATTATGGTGGTACTTTCAAAAAGTCAAGTCTTTTTCGGAAAAAAACATAAAATGTTAACATTTTCATCGTGATTTTTGGAGGGAAACTATTTTCTTCACATTGCTTTACCTTTGTGTTGATAACCCTTCCAGACTTTTCGAGGAAACTAAGAAACTAGTAAGAAGGTTGATTTATCAATTATTCATGGAGGCGAAGTTACTGTACAAACTGCTTGCGCTTCAGGAAAACCATTTATTGGGATTAGCTTGCAATATGAACAAGAGTGTAATGTGCAGTATTGTGTCAATTTTGGAAATGCATTGAGAATACATAGAAACAGGGTGAAAAAAGACAACATTTCAGAGGCTATAAATATCATTTTAAAAGGCAAAAACTTTTATACAAAAGCTTTAGAACTACAGCATATAGTTAGTACAATGGATGGAGCAGTTAATTCAAAGAGATTAATCGATGATATTATTGGATAATGAATATTTCTTAGTAAAAAATTTCATAAATACTTCCTTTTGACAAACCATATTATTGAAATTTGCAATTCGCATATACATGAACATACGAGGTGAAAATAATGGAGAAATACCTAATTTTGTATCATAGTGGGACTGGTAGCACAAAACTCATTGCGGAATTATTTTATATTAGTTTAAAGCCTTACTTAAATATCGAAATAACTTCAATTGAAGGTATAAGCGACTTCCTATTTCTAGAAAAATATGATGGATTCATTTTTGGTTTTCCTACATATCACGCTTCTCCATCTAAATCCATGCAAGAATTTATGGAAAAGATACCGGAATTCAGCAAAAAGAAAAAATCTTTTGTCTTTACAACTTGTGGGTTATATTCTGCAAATTCTTTAAGAATTTTCGCAAAAAGTTGTCGCTCTTCTAATATTATTTTAGTTCATACTGCATCCTATCGATGCCCTGCTTCAGATGGAGCACTCATTGCACCAAAAATGAAAGTCTGGTTTAAATTCGAGAAAAAATTAAAAAAAAAAATGGGAAAAGATGTTTCAATCATTTTGAAGGAATTTTCTAAAGACTCAATACTCTCAACAGTTCCCCGTTTTAAATTTTATAGCATACTAAATTATCCTAATAAATTTGCTGGGTTAAAGTTCAAACGGAAAATTAAGCTCATACCTAATCGTTGTACAAAATGCAATAAGTGTATTAAAAATTGTCCTCATAACTGTTTCAGCCTTGATGAATGTAACTATCCCGTACATCAGGTTTCAAATTGCGAAAATTGTTATAGATGTATTCATAATTGCCCACAAAAGGCCTTATCATTTAATGAGAACAAAGTTGTCGAAAAACAAATGAATACCTTGTTTTTCAAAAAACAATTATTGTCTATAAAAAAGATTCCCCTTAAACTTGAAGATTGAATCCTGACTCTTCTTCCGTTAACTTGCTCTCATATTCTGTGCTCTCTGCCTCTGTATTTTGCAATAGAAAAGTGCAAAGAAAAGTACACAGGGTTGCCACCCGAAATAGTTCCATTAAATGTATTATGATTTAGAAAGAGCATGGGACAGGCGATAGCTCTGCCCTTTAAAAGTTAAAACGTGTGCATGATGAATCAGACGATCAACCAAAGCAGCAGTAAGCCTAGGATCAATAAAGACTCGATTCCAAAGACTAAACTCCAAGTTAGAAGTGATAATGACACTTTTATGTTCATACCAATCTGAAATCAATTGGAACAATAATTCAGCCCCATCCTTGTTAAAAGGGACATAGCCCATTTCATCTAAAATAACCAATTTCACCTTATCAAACTTTCTTTTAAAAGCAGGCAATTGATTTGCCTTAAAAGCAGACTCAAGTTGCTCGACAAGATCACTTACTCTGTAAAACCTAGTTTCTATTTTTTCTGAACAGGCTTTCATTCCCAAAGCAATAGCTAAGTGCGTTTTCCCGGTACCAGGCGAGCCTACACAAACGATGTTTTTCTTTTTAGAAATAAAGGATAGACTGGTCAGTTGGCTCACATCAAGGTGCGGTGGTAAATAGATATTTTCATGCCATTCATAAGCGGCAAGATTTTTTTCTGTTGGAAATTTGGCCGAATGAAAGTAAGCGTCAAACCAAGGGCACCTGTGAAGTGAGGCAAAGAAGATGTAAACTCTAAGGAGTGTCCTCGAAAACCATTTTATGACAATACGATGACATCAGGAGTGTGAAGTGTAATCGGATAAAAACTCCTTAAAATACTGGAGGAACAAATTTGTTTAGATCTTCTAAAATCCAGTGTTCATGGGGATTCAGACTTTTCGAGGAAACTATCTAAGAAAAAAGGAGGACATCACAATGCTAAACATAAACAAGGTGAAGGTATACCATCTAGCAGGAGGAGCCACAGACCTGAGAAAATCAGTGGATGGTCTAACGGCAATAGTAAAAGGACAATATAAACTCGACCCGTTGCAAAATGAGCTATTTCTCTTTTGTAACAGAGATAGAAACAAATTAAAAATCCTCCATTGGGAGCACAATGGTTTTTGGCTGTACTACCGAAGATTAGAGACAGGAAAGTTCAAATGGCCAGGAGAGAATGAGAAGATCAGTACAGTAAATCGTCGGGAAATAGAGTGGGTACTAAGTGGTTTATCATTCATTCAATATCAAGAAAAGCATGAGGAAGTTGTTGCCATAGTTTCTTATTAAAAAGTAAAAAAAAGCTGATAAACAGAGGACTTATCAGCTTTTTTGTGATAAAATAGATTTATGAAAACAAATACAGAATCAAACAGTATTGTTGAAAAAACACAGCGAGAAAATGATGCGCTCAAGCAAGAAGTTTAAGAGCTCAAAAATAAATTAAAATGGTACGAAGAGCAGTTTCGACTAGCTCAGCAAAAAGGATTTGGCAGGAGTAGCGATCAATTTGATCCAAGGCAACTCAGTTTCTTTAATGAGCCTGAACAAGAAACGAAACCAGAGCTCGAGGAACCAACAATAGAGGAAGCGACAAAGAAGCGACCAAAAAAGGTTGGAACAAGAGAAGAGCAATTGAAAGATCTCCCTATTGAAGTGATCGAATATCGTCTCAATGAAGAAGAACAAATTTGTC
>JAVBKF010000145.1:0-12159 GCA_031554215.1 Caryophanales bacterium | reverse complement strand
CAATTGACACACTTGATTTACCCTCTAGAAACATTTTTACTGCTTTCCATTTTAGCTCCGCTGAGTAATTTACTCTTTTAACCATAAAAATCACCTCTTATATGTACTTTTTACTGTACAAAATAAAAGGTGTTTTTTCATCATGTCCCATTACTTGGGTCAGACTATTTCGGTCGTCCAAGTACTTTTTCTTATGATAATGATTTGGTCATGCGGTACTGTTTGACCTTACTTCTTAGATGCTGCAAGCGGCTTTGCCACAAACTCTGATTTCTTATTGATGTCAATCAGCAGTGGCTGCCCCTTCTCTAGCTGACCTTTCAGCAATTCTTCCGATAAGAAGTCTTCAATATTCTTCTGAAGTGAGCGCCTAAGCGGACGGGCGCCATACTCTAAATCTGACCCTTCCTCTACCACTTTATTCATTGCCGCATCCGATAGCGTCACATGAATATCTTGTTCTTCTAGCCTTTTCACAAGCTCGTTACCCATTAATGTGATAATTTGTTTTAGATGTGTTTTTTCTAATGAATGGAACACGATCATCTCATCAATCCGGTTTAGGAACTCTGGCTTAAATGCCTTCTTAAGCTCAGCCAACACTTTATCCTTCATCCCTTTATAGTCAGTGCGATCTGTGTTGACATTGAAGCCAACAAATTTGTTGTTCTTGAGCTGTTCTGCACCAACATTTGATGTCATGATGAGCACCGTATTGCGGAAATCAACACGTCGCCCCTTTGAATCGGTAAGGATTCCATCTTCCAGTACTTGCAGGAGGATGTTGAATACATCGGGATGTGCTTTTTCAATCTCATCGAGTAACACGACTGAATACGGTTTACGGCGTACTTTCTCAGTCAATTGACCACCATCATCGTAGCCAACATAGCCCGGAGGGGAACCAACGAGTCTTGATGTCGAATGCTTTTCCATATACTCGGACATATCAACCCGAATCATTGCTTCTTCGTCACCAAACATGGCTTCTGCAAGTGTGCGCGCAAGTTCTGTCTTTCCAACACCAGTTGGTCCTAGGAAAATAAATGAGCCAATTGGTCTTTTCGGGTCTTTCAGTCCAGCTCTTGCACGGCGAATTGCTTTTGAAACGACGTTGACCGCTTCCTCTTGCCCAATCACACGTTTATGCAAAAGTTCTTCTAAATGAAGCAACTTTTCTGTTTCCGTCTGGGCTAGTTTGGTGACAGGAATTCCAGTCCAGCTTGAGACCACTTCAGAAATATCTTCAATTGTTAGTTCTGTATTCTCTTGACCACGGCTTTCCTTCCACACTTTCTTCGTTGTTTCCAGTTGATCACGGAGTTTCTGCTCCATATCACGGAGCGCTGCCGCTTTCTCAAACTCCTGAATTTGCACTGCTGCATCCTTCTCTTTCCGTGCTTCCTCCAGCTTCACTTCTAGTTCTTTTAAATCTGGTGGTGTCACATAAGAACGCAGTCGTACTTTTGATCCTGCCTCATCAATTAAATCAATCGCCTTGTCCGGCAGAAACCGATCTGAAATATAACGGTCTGATAATTTGACTGCAGCTACAATTGCTTCATCTGATATCGACACGCGGTGATGTGCTTCATAGCGGTCACGTAATCCTTTAAGAATTTGGATAGATTCATCTACTGTTGGCTCGTTGACTTGAATTGGTTGGAAACGTCTCTCAAGTGCTGCATCCTTCTCAATATACTTGCGATACTCATCCAGTGTTGTCGCACCGATACACTGGATTTCACCACGCGCTAGGGAAGGTTTTAAAATATTAGAAGCATCAATTGCCCCTTCAGCACCACCAGCACCGATTAATGTATGCAATTCATCAATGAAAAGGATGATGTTACTGGCTTGGCGAATTTCATCCATCACTTTCTTCAAGCGATCTTCAAATTCACCACGATACTTTGTCCCAGCAACAACTGTTCCCATATCAAGTGTCATCACCCGCTTATCACGCAGTGTTTCTGGCACTTCGTTGTTAATAATCTGAAGTGCTAGCCCTTCCGCAATTGCCGTCTTACCTACGCCTGGCTCACCGACGAGCACCGGGTTATTTTTCGTCCGGCGTGAGAGCACCTCAATCACACGTTGAATCTCCTTGTTCCTACCGATGACAGGATCAAGTGAACCTTCACGGGCAATCGCTGTCAAATCACGGGCAAGGCCATCTAAGGTTGGTGTATTAGCAGAGGCAGTGCCACCACCTTGTGTGTTATTTGATTCATTACCACCGAGTAGTTGCAACACATGTTGTCTCGCTTTGTTAAGACTTACACCCATGTTATTGAGAACGCGAGCAGCTACACCTTCACCCTCACGAATCAGACCGAGTAAGATATGCTCTGTCCCGACATAAGAGTGACCGAGCTTTCTCGCTTCATCCATCGACAATTCGATGACCTTTTTGGCACGTGGTGTATAGTAAACCATTTGCACTGCGTCACTACTTTGACCAATTAATGTCTCTACTTCTTGCTGAATCTTCTCAGCACTCAGTCCTAGTGCAGTCAGTGCCTTCGCAGCAATCCCCTCACCCTCACGGACTAGACCAAGCAAGATATGTTCTGTTCCTATAAAACCATGACCATGGCGAATCGCTTCCTCTTGAGCAAGTGCCAATACCTTCTGCGCTTTTTCAGTAAATCGACCAAACATCATTTAAAACAACTCCCTCAATATTAATGGTATTACTGCCTACTCAGACGTCCTATCACAGATGAAAATATCGCCCGCACCTCAATCACATCTGGCGCACGATACATCAATCCACTGAGCGGCGCCAATCTGCCGAAACCGTTTCATCATATCGTTAAAAACAACCCATTTTCAGACAAATCCAATTATTCCCCAGCGCTAAAAGCCAGCTCATTTCACACTCGTCATTAATTTCTCACGAATAATCTTAGCTCTGATATAATTTCGCTCTGGCTGGCTTAGTGATTCTCCTGCATATTTTTGCAGGCAGCCGGGCTGAGTCGCAATAATCAACTCGTTAAAAACAACGGGCGACAGCTTGCTAATCACACCTAGATCAATACCAACACGTATTTCTGACAAACGTTGTGCTGCTTCCGAAGAAGTAATGAGGCGCGCATTTCTGAGAATCCCCAGTGAGCGAAACACCCTATCTTCTAATTGTATTCGCCCCAATTTCAAGAATGATTCCCTTGTCTGACGTTCGTAAAGTACTATTTGATCGACCACACGTTCTAAGTCATCAATAATCGCCTTTTCTGATTTCCCTAGCGTAACTTGATTTGAAATTTGATAGATATTGCCAAAAGAACGACTACCTTCTCCATAGACCCCACGAACAACGAGCCCCATCTTACTAATATTATCTATAATATTCTCTAACTTTCTTGATACGGCGAGTGCTGGTAAATGCATCATGACCGATGCCCGAAGACCAGTTCCTACATTTGATGGGCAACTCGTTAGAAAACCAAGCCTCTCATCAAACGCATAGTCGACCTTCGACCCTAGCCAATCATCCACTTCAAAAGCTACATCCATTGCCTCTTTCAACTGTAATCCAGCAAACAGACACTGAATCCGCAAATGGTCCTCTTCATTGACCATAATACTAATGGACTGATCCTTCGACAACAAACTGGCACCCGCTTTTGCCCTCTCTGCAAGTGAAGGGCTGACCAAATGCCTTTCAACCAACACTTGCTTTTCAAGTGGCTCAAGACTACTCATTCTAACCATATCGAACACGCCTAATCCAGTAGAATGCTCAGGATTTCCCAAACTAGCAATCATTTTAACAACTTGTTCTGCTTGCCCGGCTGACGCTGCACTTGGAAACGGCTGCTTTGAGAGATTACGAGCTAGCCGAATCCGTGTACTGAGAACAATATCTGCACTATCAACTGCTTCGATTTGCCGCATCCAAGGACTAATGATCTGATCAAAGAATTGCTCACTCGCCATGACTCGTCGCCTCCCGGATTTGGTTTTCAATGACCTTGATTTGATCGCGAGCACTTGCTGCCTGTTCAAAGCGCTCTGCTAGTATATGATTTTGAAGCCGAATCTTCATTTCTGCCAGTTCCTGTGTAAGTGCCGTTACCGGATCAACTGGCGCCTCTTTCGTTTGAAATTGCGGGGGCTTCCGACCATTATGCAGAAAATGCCCCCCTTGAAAATTCTTCAGAATCACTGGCAACTGGCTGGCAAAAGCTTGATAACAGTTTTCACAACCAAACTTTCCACTCTTCGCAAACTGTCCTAAACTTAGTCCGCAACTAGAGCAAGTAAACTCTTGATGTACAGCTTCACTAGCGCTAATCGTTTTCTTTTTCCCGTTCATCATCCCCCAAACAAATTCATGAAAAGAAAATGGTTCCTGAAAGTCTTGTAAGTGTCCCTCTTTTTCAGCACAATCTGCACATAATGATGACTCCACTTTATTACCGTCTACCATCCTAGTAATGAAAACGGTCGCCTGATTGTTATGACAAAATTGACAAAGCATCTTTCTCACCTACACTTTCGCTCGCTATCTTATTATATGACTACCCTTACAGCAGATTATTTCCATTAGACAGATTTTGTAATCGCCCATACCTACTCGGGTGTATACCGTAATGTTCGGATAATCGCATGGAGCAATTTCGCTCTTAATTCATCCCGTACCGCATAATCAGAGAACGCCAAGACCTCACGATGGGCGATGCTCATGATTAACTTCATTTCCCGCTCAGTAATAATCTTCTCCTCATACATACGAAGAATCAAATCTTCAGCCCTGATTTGTGTAATGCGACAACCAATCAAACTGATGATTTGGTCAAACAATTCCGAGCGATCATGTGCACGAACTTTGACAATACGAATGTAGCCACCGCCACCTCGTTTACTTTCGATCATAAAACCCTTGTCAAGGGTAAAGCGCGTATTGATCACATAATTCACCTGTGAAGGTACACATTGGAACTGTTCAGCAAGCTCATTTCTGCGTACATCAACGTAGTTAATCCCTTGTAAACTAAGCACCTCTTTCAAATAACTTTCAATTATGTCTGACATGTTTTTCACAAGTGTCGACACCTCACAATTTGACTTTGACTATCTTTGACTATTATTATAACCCTTTTTTAGGAATCGTCAATCATTTTACCTACACCCATTATTTCCTTTATTTTTTTTACTATTCAAGCTATTTTTATTTTCTATTAAACGTGTAATCCATTTTATTGCAGATAATATTTTATGCTATACTGGTTTTGTAAGCTTTTAGCAACTCTGTTAATGATAATTAATATCAATTAATAATTATTATAAAAAAGCTTGCATTTCAATTATGAATTTATTATGATAGTGGTAACAAAAAAATGAAATCGGAAAAGGAGACTTAAAATGTCAAAAAATTATATCACAGAAGCAAACAAATCATTAGCAAACTTAAATGTTCTTTATGTAAAACTACACAATTATCACTGGTTCGTTACAGGTGAACACTTCTTCGGACTACATGTGAAGTTTGAAGAGTTATATGATGAGTGTGCAGTACACCTTGATGAAGTCGCTGAAAGAATTCTAACAATCAATGAGAAACCACTAGCAACTATGAAAGAATATCTTGCCACTGCTACAATTGAAGAAGCTACTGGCAAAGAATCTGCACAAGACATGGTGAAAATGATTGAATCCGACCTACAAAAAATGGCTGATGAAATGCTTGAAGTCGCTGAGCTTGCAGATAATGCAGACGATGCGCTAACAGTTGCAATGTTCGAGGGACTTGCAGACAGCTTCAAGAAGCATGCCTGGATGTTACGCGCTTATATGGGTAAATAAGTACTCCCCTTCCGGGATCCTATTTCAAAACAGAAAACAAAATAACCACTCAGTCCATCAACACAATGAAACTGAGCGGTTTTTTTTTTGCCGAAAAATATGAAGGTGACTGGAAAGAAAATATTCCCCAGTCACCTTCTGTCATTCATTATCCTACTACATGGCGAGTGCCACTATTCCTCTTAACGATGCCTCATTAATGGGAACAGTAGTACATCACGAATTGATGCTGAATTCGTTAGCAACATCACAATGCGGTCAATGCCAATCCCGAGTCCGCCTGTTGGCGGCATTCCGTATTCAAGTGCTTCAATGTAATCATCATCCATCATATGTGCTTCGTCATTACCCTCAGCTCGTTCTGTAAGCTGCGCTTCAAATCGTTCACGTTGATCAATTGGGTCATTGAGCTCCGTGAAAGCATTGGCATGTTCACGTGCAACAATGAATAGTTCAAAACGATCAGTGAACCGAGGATCATCATCATTTTTCTTCGCAAGTGGTGATACATCGACTGGATGTCCATAAATAAATGTTGGCTGAATCAATGTTTCTTCAATTTTCTGTTCAAAGAATTCATTGACAATATGCCCAAATTTCATGGCTTTTGTTACTTCAACACCATGCGTTTTTGCCAAGGCATGTGCTTCTTCATCCGTCATTTGTTGCCAGAAATCAACGCCGACAGTTTCTTTAATCGCATCAACCATGTGAAGACGCTTCCATCTTGGTGCAAGCTCGATCGTATATTCACCATACGCAATCGTTGTCTTGCCAAGTACATCTTGTGCGATATAGGCAATCGTATTTTCCGTTAAATCCATGATGTCATTGAAGTCAGCATACGCCTCATACAATTCAATCATCGTGAATTCTGGGTTATGACGCGTTGAGACACCTTCGTTTCGGAAAACACGACCAATTTCATAGACTTTTTCGAGCCCACCGACAATCAGGCGCTTTAAATGTAATTCAATCGCAATCCGGATATACATTTCCATATCCATGGCGTTATGATGTGTGACAAACGGACGTGCTGCAGCACCACCAGCAACAGCATGTAGCATCGGTGTTTCCACCTCTAGAAACCCCTGTGAATCTAAATAATGTCTCATCGATCGAATAATCTTACTGCGCATAACGAATGTCTGCTGACTTTCACTACTCATGATTAAATCAACATATCGCTTACGATAGCGTTCCTCGATATCTTTAAGACCATGGAATTTATCAGGTAACGGGCGTAGCGCCTTTGATAAGAATGTGAATTCAGTCACCTTAACCGATAACTCACCAACTTGTGTGCGGAACGCAGTTCCAGCAATACCAACGATATCACCAAGGTCTGCGGTATCAAATATTTCATATGCCTCCGCGCCAATCGCTTCTTGGCGAACATAGATTTGAATTTGTCCGGAAAGATCTTGTACATGCGCAAATCCAGCTTTCCCTTTACCACGTTTGGTCATGATTCTACCAGCAATCTTAACAAGGTGGTCTGCGGCATCAAGTTCTTCCTTACTGCTACTTTCATAAGCTGTAACAATATCCGCTACTGTATGAGTTCGCTCGTAGCGCTTACCGAAAGGATCAATTCCTTGCTCACGTAATTTCTGCATTTTGGACCGACGCACTTGCAATTGGTCGTTCAGTTCTTCTGTACTCATCGTTTACCCTCACAATTCTCATTAGTCAATCAATATTACTATATCATATCAACAGTAGTTAAGTAATTGCATTTCCCTAATTTGCCTAATGATCACGACAATTTTTAAGAATATTTTATAAAAAAGATACCAGTACACGCTAGGTATCAAGTAGTTTCTCGCCTGATCTAGCAGTAATACTGGTACGATGGTGCCTGCTGTAATTCGCTGCCTATTACCTGTTACCTCTGAAAGCAGAAAATAGATAAAAAACACCAATCACCGTGAGATATCCGCCAAGAAAAAAAGCGATTGTGTATGCGCCGGTTGCCGGATTGATGATAAACAAAAGTCCAACAATGAATGAGAGCAAGCCAGAAATGACTGCGAGCATTTTACCTGACCCTTGTACTTTAAATGCTAGAACAAGCTTGATAGCACCTGAAATAACCATCCATCCACCAACAATGATTGGTAGTGTTTTTGCTGTAAATAAACCATGACTAAGTAATATGAATGCTAACACAATATCCATGGTGCCAATAGCTAACTTGATATAATTACGATCTGATCCCTTTTCTTCTTTAAAAAACGAGAATACGTAGAGGACACCACTGATAAGAATGGCTACGCCTAAATAGAAAGCAAGACCGACTAGTGTTGTTTTCGGGTGAGCAAATGCATAAATACCCGCTCCTAATGCTAAAATACCGCTAATCAACGTCAGCCATTTAATATTTTCACCCTTCATTTTTCCACCCCAATTCTTTGACCTAACCACAATTTCTGGTTTAAAAGATATTTTACACGTCCAAAGAACAGTTGGCAATTGTTGATCGTAATTTATTGAAAATTTCACTATTTCACGCAACTCTCTGTTTACAGTTGGCTATGAGAAAGACAGGCTATCTGCCACACCATTTTAAGGGTTACATGATGATGACAGACGAGTTTGCAAATTCCTTTGGTAAATAGCACGACTGTTCGAGAGAGCGAGGTAAATAAAAACGGATGTTGAAAGATTTGATGTTTCTCTCAATATCCGCAAGCTTTTATTCATAAGGGCCAAACGATGACGGGGAATGACAAACGCCTTCTGTAGTAGGAATATCCGTGGTTCGCTCTCACCCAACTGAAGCTCATTTGAAACCAAAATACACTTTCACAGACTCCTACTTGATTCTGCTCAGAATTTGTCCGTTGACCCGATTGGCATCTGCCTTGCCATCACCAACAGTCTGTTAATCTTTACTATTTTTCAATTCTCTATGATTAGTCTACAACCGATTCCGCAGCAAGTCCTTCATACAATGCATGCCATTCAGGAAAGATCTTTCGCATTGACACTGGTCTGAAATTTTCTTTTTTCACAATCAAGATCGTACTACTACCTGTGCAGGCAAGGGTTCCATCGGGCTTATACATCTCATAGCAATAGATGGTCTTAAGTCCGTTATAGAAGTCAACCCATACCTTCACAGTCACTTCTTCCCCGTAGACAACAGAACGCTTGTAACTGGCCTCTATATCAATCACTGGTGTAACATACCCTGCTTCAGCAAACGTAGCATATACAAGCCCACGATCCTTGATAAACTGCGTCCGTGCCAGTTCCATCCAAATAATATAGTTGGCATGGTAGACAACGCCCATCATATCCGTTTCCGAATAACGTACAGGTATTTTCACTTCACTAATCGTTCGATGCTTTTGCATACCTAACAGCTCCTAAACTAATCTATTGATTCCCAGCTCAAAATCTCTTCAACATCTAACCGAACGGTTTGATATGCAGGATCTTTTGCCTTGCCAATTGTGATAATGAGTGCCGGCAGCATGTTATTTGGCAAATTAAACAACTTCGCTACGCCATCGGCACTAAATCCGCCCATTGGCAATGTATCATAGCCCTTTGCTTTCGCAACAAGCATCAATTGCATTGAAAATAAACCGCAATCTAGTTTCACAATCTCACGTCGTTGCTGTTCTGATCTACTTTCATAAGCAGTCATCATTTTCTCTATTTTCATTGCTTTCTTTTCAGGTGATGATAGACCTTGTGCAATTGCCATATCTTCAATTCTACCCACTTCTTTGTACGCATCGACATTGCCCAAAATAACAAGCACAGCGGAAGCATCAAGAATTGGCTTTTGGTTAAATGAAACAGCACAGAGTTTTTCCTTTCGCGCTTGATCCGTGACTGCAATCACCCGCCATGGCTGTAAATTCATTGAAGACGGTGCCGACCCTGCTTGGCGTATGATCGCCGTCAATTCCTCTTTACTGATTTCAAAACTAGTGTCATAACTTCTAACTGAATGGCGTTCCTTCATCACTGCATGGATACTGATGTCGTTAGATTTGGTTCCCATCTGAATCGCTCCCTCTACCTATCATCAAGCTGATCGTCTTTTTACAATGTGTTATTGCATCGCCTTCTCTGCCTGCTTGTTGCGTGCCAGTACTTCATACACTGCTTTCGCAAAACCGTGCTCATCATTGCTTATTGTGACAAAGTCACATACGTCTTTAATCGCATCGTCTGCATTTCCCATTGCCACAGAAAAACCAGCCGCTTCTAGCATCGAAAGATCGTTGTAGCTATCACCAATTGCCATCGAATGTTCAAGACCGACCCCTAGGCTTTTCACATACTCACCTAACGCTTTTCCTTTTGTTGCACGTGCTGCATTTACTTCAATATTATCATGCCACGAAGTTGTCACGACAAGATCCGGATCCGCTTCGAGCTCAGCTCTCGCCTCTTTAAAGACGCGATCATCTTTATGAATCGCAAATACCTTATAGAATTCATATTGGTCAGCCTCTAACTGGAGAATGTCTTCATTGGAATCCACCAAACTCAGAATGCCTAGCGCCAATCGTTCATCAGCATGCGCGAGCACAGCTTCCTTGTTTTCTCTGCGTCCAGTTCCGACTAACAATTTAACCATTTCATCTTGGTATGGTTGCTGGCGGTAGTCTCTCGTGAAATTACCATGATTCGTATAGACTTCTAGGTAGAAATTATGGCTAGCTAACGTGCGTACTGCTGTTGTCAATTGCGGCATTTCAAGACAATTTTTGCTGATAACCTGATCCTCTTCATCCATTACGACGGCACCATTTCCACAAATAATCGCACATTTAATTTGCCATTTAGACAGGAAATCACGTGCTTCTCTTGGTGAACGCCCAGTTGCAATCAGTACATGTACCCCAGCAGCTCTTGCTGCTTCTATCGCTTCAAAATTTTCTTTAGAAATCGTCTGTTCACTACTCAGTAGCGTTCCATCCATATCGGTAGCTATTACCTTAATGAGGTGAGACCTCCTCTTTTCCATAGGTTACACCTCCACTTTCGTATACTCTAGTTTACCATAATTTAAGAAGTAGAGAGAAACGCTTTTTCAAATAAACCACGAGCACTTTGGTGGAAAAATAAAAAGACGAAAAATTCTATTATCTACTATAAAAATATTTAAATTATTTAATGAAAAACGTACCAAAAAAAGGGGGGTTAGGTGTAGTACTACTGAGGGGGGGAGAATAGCTTTTTTTATTAAAATAATCAGCGTTTTGCAACATCAACAAAAATTCAGGGCTGCTGTGCAGCGAGAGGAGGTGTCTGTCGATGGTTGAAATAGACGAGGAAATGTTAGATAATGAATTATATGAGACATTCAGGGATGTACAAAGAATATTTCAAGAATTAAATAAAGAATTCCTAGATCGTGAAATTTCAATTGATACCGTAACAGATTTTCGTGACAACATAAAACTACTTGAGCTGGAACTTGGTCTTATATTATCAATGATAGAATTGTATAAAACGATGCAAGGTGAAATATAATCTAATGGTCACGTCCAAAATGCAGCTAACTGCGGCGTTTTGGATTTTTAACAAGTGGTTTCACCAATGGCATCTGGTTTCTTAAACAAAATCACTTTTCCTGCTAAGAAACTGAGTTGCGCGCACAGTGTTCTCATTATAGCATCTTCACTTCCTGTTTCTAAAATAATTGTTCAAAAAACGGTTTCTCGCCTCATAGCCTTACACTACCTGAAGAATAGGAGTAAATATTTCAGCTCGATTCAATCGACCACTTTCAGTTGGTTTTTCATCATCGTCACCTTCACCCTAACATTAAGACCAACTATCTAGGATGAATGACATTCAAACGTTCAAGATTAACTGAATATTTGTATACACCCATGTTGGGCACAATACAAAGAGTTCAGTATTGATCGAACGCCTCTATCTCTGTCTATCCTATTCAGTAAAGAACCAAAAGGCTTGTGCGTCACGTTAGCTTTGGCCTCTATTTAGAAATGTACATACTAAAAGAGCTCACCGTAATGGTGAGCTCTTGATGCGTTATACAATTATAATTATAATTTGCAAACGTTTGCAGCTTGTGGTCCGCGGTTTCCATCGACGATTTCAAATTCAACTTCTTGACCTTCTTCAAGCGTCTTGAAACCAGTAGTTTGGATTGCTGAGAAGTGAACGAATACATCTTCGCCATCTTCACGAGCGATGAATCCAAATCCTTTTTCTGAGTTAAACCATTTAACAGTACCTTTCATTTTAGGGCCTCCTTATTGGATGAAAAATATTGAAAAGGAGAACATCAGCCCAACACTTTAATCGAAAGCATGTACTTACAGACCAAAAACGTTTACTGTTGTT
>JAVBKF010000039.1:0-2955 GCA_031554215.1 Caryophanales bacterium | reverse complement strand
GACTATAAGGAAACAGACAGTAGCAATTCCTGAAAGCCATTTTCAGCCAAACAGACAGTACATTGCAACTCACTTTTCCAATTTGGCGTGATGATTTTCAGAAATCCTAAACTGCAACAAATGTAATGGAGACAAATAATGAATGACATACTACAAAGCTACACAAAACTAGTAGAATTCCTAGGAAATGTCCTCGGATCTGAATTTGAAGTCGTACTGCACGATTTAAGAGGGAAAGAACACCGCGTATCAGCGATAGCGAACGCAGGCACCAGCGGACGAACAGTAAACTCCCCAATGACAACCCTTGGACTAAAGTTCATCACTGATAAAGTGTACGAAAAAACAGACTACCTAAAAAACTACCGCGGAGTATCTCACGATGGCCAAACCTTCCGCTCATCCACTTTTTTTATAAAAGACGAGCAAGAAAACCTAATCGGGATGCTCTGCGTTAATTTCAACACAAGCAAATATGAAAGTACCCTTCAAAACCTTGCAGACCTCTGCAACATGCTCTTGCCTGGTGAGGCAGAAAGTATAGGCGATATACCAGCAGACAATACTGAAGATATTGAGAGACTATCACTGTCTACAACAGAAGTAATCAGCTCAACCATTTCAAGTATCCTATCAGGGACTGGGACAAGCGTAGACCGACTAACACTCGAAGACCGCATCAAAATCATCGACCTGCTAAACAAAAAGGAAATTTTCCTACTGAAAGGTGCGGTCAATGAAGTAGCAAAGCAGCTAATGATTTCATCACCAACAATTTATCGCTATATCAGCAGAGTAACCAAGAACCCAGAATAATCTAATTCCTAACAAGGAATTATTCTGACCACCTCTGTTACTTAAGATCAAATAGATTTGTTGCATATGATTTATTACACAGTGGGGATGTTCAAGATATTTAAGCATGAAGAAATTAAAGGACACAGAATAAAATAGCGCTAAGTGATGCCAATTACGTATTATTTAGGCGCTAAGAAACGCCGATCCATCAATGTGTATCGGCGTTTCGTCATGCGGAGGATCAACGCAGTTTACACTCCAAGGCGATTATTTGTCATTCATCACAGATATAAGGGACAGTGGTTCTTGTCCAAATTACGTCATACATCCTTTTACTAATTCCCCTAGAACAGACTGAAATGATAGTAAAAAACATGTATGATGTACAGACATGATATCCACAAAACCAATTATCCCGCACCAAATGACAGGCACAGAATTTACAAATTAGGGCTTTCAATAGAAACCTTTGAAAGAGAAGCTGATGCATACCTTGTTTTTGAAAAAGTACTTCATAAGGGATGAATGAAAATGTCGCCTACATGGACGTATGCTTTGTCCTCGGCACAGATGAAAGTGCTAGTGGGATTTTGTAATATTACGGCATTAGAACACAAGGGGGAGTATTTGATACTCATATTGAAGGTGGACAAAAGTCCTTAGCAAATAATTGTATCAAGACAAACTTGAAAAGATTTCAAACTTAGACATGATCCAACACGAGCTTGAAATCCCACAGGAAGCAATTTAGTTTAGCAGAAGACATATCACGAGGCACCCATATGGCTGTAATGTATAATTCAAAGCAGGCGGCATTTGTTTGGAGTAGCAGTATATAAAATGCAATGACCTCAATAACAATAAACGAATTAATAACCGATTAAACACCAGCTAGGAGATGATACCCGCATACCAGGACTCACCTCTTTTTAAAAAAGATCACCAATTTTTTTGATCTTTTTTTAGGGAAACTAATACATAACGAATTGAATGGAGAAACTAACAAAAAGGAGTTGCCAAAATATATGACAGAACTAGGACACTTTAAAACAATTTTAGAAAATGAAAAAAAGAAAATGACGCAATCACTAGATCAATCTGCTGAAAACCACCTACAATCAAATGAACTATCACAGTATGACAACCATCCAGCAGACAACGCGACGGAACTCGTTGACCGTGAATATTCGATGGCAATAGAAACACATCAGAAAAAGGAGCTCATAGAGATAAATGAGGCAATAGCAGCCATCGACGCAGGCACTTATGGCCAGTGTAAAACATGCCAAAAGAAAATCCCATCCGAAAGGCTCGAAGCGATCCCAACAACGCTTTATTGCATCGAACACACAGGCAAAAAAAACATGCCAACAGACAGACCTATTGAAGAAGAAATACTCAGTCACCAGTTTCAAAATCCAAATGATACCTATAATGACTTCCAACAAGTCGCAAAATTCGGTATATCCGAATCTGGATCCGAAGTTCCAGAAGACTTTTAAAGTAAAACTTAAACATAAAAAAAAGAGCTATACGCTCTCAATGAAAGTAGAATGACCCCTACGGGATTCGAACCCGTGTTACCGCCGTGAAAGGGCGGTGTCTTAACCGCTTGACCAAGGGGCCATGACAGAATATTAATTATACAACTATAACAGAATTATGTCGTAAAGTCAATAAGAAAACGGAGAAAGAGGGATTTGAACCCTCGCGCCGGTTACCCGACCTACACCCTTAGCAGGGGCGCCTCTTCAGCCTCTTGAGTATTTCTCCAGGTATGGCTCCCCCTGTAGGATTCGAACCTACGACCCCATGATTAACAGTCATGTGCTCTAACCAGCTGAGCTAAGGAGGAATAATTAAATTGTATAAGGTGGGCCTAAATGGACTCGAACCATCGACCTCACGCTTATCAGGCGTGCGCTCTAACCAGCTGAGCTATAGGCCCGTTAAAACAAAAATTTAAATGATTTCAAAATCATCAATAATACAAAGAAAGAGTTCAATTGCAATTAGTACATCGATTGCAGTTCAACTAAATGGGGCGGCTGAAGGGAATTGAACCCTCGAATGCCGGAATCACAATCCGGTGCGTTAACCACTTCGCCACAACCGCCAAAATGGTGGCTCGGGACGGAATCGAACCGCCGACACAAG
>JAVBKF010000014.1:0-4659 GCA_031554215.1 Caryophanales bacterium | reverse complement strand
CTTGTGTTAATGAATGATCATTATTCATTAACACAAGGCTTGAAATTTAGTGCTCACTATTGACAAATGGCCTTGGACGCTATCAAGATAATATTTAATTATAATCGAATATTGTCTTGATAGCGCCAGCAAAGGAAAGACTTGCTTAAACAAAATAACCAATAAATAAACCAATTGCAAATAGTAATCCAAAGATGGTGTTTGTCTTTGCAGTTGCCGCCATCGCAGGCATCATTTCTTTCGGGTCTTTCTTGCCAATAAATCCTTTTACGGCACTGATTGACTTGGGAATGCTGAGTAGTGAAAGCCATGTCCAGAAGGGCGTAATTCCGAGGAATGGCATGATCAATAGGACGAAGTAAGAAACAATAAACACAAGTGCTAAAGCAACAATTGCATACTTTTTTCCGAGTAGAATTGCCAAGGTTTTTCGGCCAGATGTCCGGTCGTTTTCTAAATCACGAATATTGTTAGCGGATAATATATTGGCAATGAGTAGTGACGCTGGCAGTGTAATAATCCAGTTTTCAGTCAGTACTTCATTCACTTGGATAAAATAAGAAATTGAAATAATGACATAGCCCATAAAAAAACCTGCGAAAATTTCACCAAATGGTGAGTAGGCAATTGGAAACGGTCCCCCTGTATAGAGGAAACCAACGGCCATTGAGCCAAGCCCGATGAGGACAAGCCACCAACTACTTTGGGCACATATATAAGCGCCAATCAGAATAGCAATTAGATAGAAACTCAGTGCAATCGTCATGATCACAGTGGGGCTCACACCGTGTCTGACAATCGTACCACCGATACCGACTGAATGCTCATCATCAAGCCCTTTTTTATAGTCATAGTATTCATTAAACATATTTGTTGCGGCTTGGATCAGTAATGAAGCGATCATCATAGCGGCAAATAGGAGAAAATCAAACGATTCTTTCTCGAGTGCTAGTGCTGAACCAATCAAAACAGGAATGAACCCAGCCGTCAGCGTATGTGGTCTAAGTAGCGTCCACCAAACCCGCCAAGTTCGTTCTTTTCTTACATCTATGATCATAGTGAAACCTCTTTTAGTTCAGTTGAAATTAGGCTTTGTCAATACGCCCTCAACTATCATAGCAGAAGAAAAGTAAGGTTGCTAGAGTGAACCTTTGTAAAAACAAATTTTTGTCGCAAATTGGTCCAACTGTGTAATTCATACAGGCTTCATACGCCGGAGCAGGATGATGGTTTGCCCTACTGAAACGGAAGTGTCATTTTTGGTCTAATCATTTGTAGTTTTCACATTGACATAAGTGGTTTACGGGTGTAATCTGAAAAGGATTGCTAGTTCAAGCAGATATTACTTATGAGTAGTGGCGGAGGGTGTCATGATTTTAGATAATGAGGGGTTCATTCAGTCGTTGTTTGCAGCACTGAAGAAGGCAAAGCAAGAAAAACAACAGGTACTATGGAGCTATGTCGAACAGCTTGACACAGGCACTCCGTTAGCATTTTATCAGTCAACAGAAGCGGCCTATCAGGGAAAGCGTTTTTTTTGGCGGAACCTTGAGCGTACCTTATCTTTCGCAGGGGTTGATACAGTTGCCGTTTTCCGGAGAAAAGAAAGCACAATTTGTCGCTATCAAGAAGTCGCGAATTTTTGGCATGAGATAACGAATCAGCAGATCCTCGAAGGCGTTCCATGCGAGCCGGGGACTGGTCCTATTTGTTTTGGCGGTTTTTCTTTCCATGAAGAAGCTTCTACTGGTGAGCAGTGGCAAGACTTTGGCAGTGTACTTTTCTATGTGCCTAAATTTCTAGTGACTTCAAATGAGTCTGGTGTTTTCATGACCTCTAGTACCTTGATACAGCCAGAGACGACCGAAGCGGATCTAGAGGCGTTTCTGGTGGCACGATCTGCGTTATCGCCTGATTCAAGTGCTGATCAGCAAGTGGCATTACCCCGTTTGGTGTCTTCGGAAGATGTTGCGGCTACTTGGTGGACAGAGGAAGTCACCAATGCCATTGGTGTGATTCGGAAAAGTTGTAGTGATGATGTCCCACGTGCTGAGAAGCTGAAGAAAGTGGTGCTTGCGCGTTGTAAGCAATTAACCTTCGATCAGTCACTATCTGCAAGTGCGATTGTCGATGCACTGCGAAATGAAGAGAATAGTTATGTATTTAGTTTAGAGAGTGGTATTAGTAGTTTTCTAGGCGCCACACCCGAAAGCATTATCCGAAAGCGTGCCAAAATGGTCGATACGGATTGTCTTGCTGGTACGGCAATCAGAGGGAAAACAACTGCTGAGGATAAGAAAATCGCAGAAGATCTGACGCTTGATAAAAAAAATAGCCAAGAACATCAGTTTGTTGTTGATTTCATTTGTGGCAAATTGATGGATTTATGTGCTGAAATTCATTTTCCATCTGATCCACAAATATTGAAAAATCGTTTTGTTCAACATTTACATACACCAATTGAAGGTGAAGTGTTGCCCGACGTCTCGTTATTTGATTTTGTCAGAGAGCTTCATCCAACACCTGCACTTGGTGGTACGCCGACAAAGAATGCATTGAAAATGATTAAAAAGATTGAAAAAACAGATCGCGGTTTCTATGCTGCACCGATAGGCTGGTTTAATCCAGCTGGTGACGGTGAGTTTGCTGCTGGGATACGCTCGGGATTGATACGAAAGAATCAGGCAATATTATATGCTGGTTGTGGCGTAGTCGCTGATTCAGATTCAAATAAAGAATTTCAAGAAACAGCTGTGAAGTTTCGTCCGATGATGACTGCTTTGGGACTCGGCTCCTAGCCCATAGCAGTTCTTTTTCTTGGTGATTTGAAACAAAATAACAGTCAATAAATGACGTGTAAGGAGAAGGTTAGATGGGTGAAAATGAAGGATTGACTGCGTTTATCGCCTCGTTTGTAGATGAATTAACAAAAGTTGGGGTCGCCCATGCGGTTGTGAGCCCTGGTTCAAGGTCAACACCGCTTGCATATACGCTCGCAGCACATAGAGACATGCGTGTTTGGATGAATGTGGATGAAAGATCAGCCGCTTTTTTTGCGCTCGGGATGGCAAAGGAAATGAACAAACCTGTTGTGTTACTCTGCACATCTGGCACTGCGGCTGCTAATTATTTGCCAGCCGTCGTCGAGGCACATATTTCACGTGTACCGCTGATCGTGCTAACTGCGGACAGACCACATGAATTAAGAGATATCGGTGCACCTCAAGTGATTGATCAAATCAACCTCTACGGGAAACATACCAAGCTATTTATCGAAATGGCCGTTCCGGAAAGTACGGAGAAAATGCTACGATTTGTACGAACAACGGCTTGCCGAGCAGCTGCGGCATCGCAGCAGTTACCCGCGGGGGCTGTCCACTTGAATTTTCCACTAAGAGAACCTCTGATTCCAGATTTTGAACTCATGAAGAAGCACTTTACTGACGCGCCAGCAGTGATTGCGATTGCTAATGGACAATTGCGAGCACCTACTGAGCAGCTATATGCTGTCAAAGCACTAATGAAACAGACAAACCGAGGGTTAATTATTTGCGGACAGATGGACAATCCAGCTTTTGCAAAATCAGTCCTTTTACTGGCTGAGAAAACAGGGTTTCCATTACTCGCAGACCCCTTGTCACAGCTCCGTTCAGGGACAGGTGATACTGCGAATGATGTCATAGATGCTTATGACAGTATTTTACGTTCAGGGCAGGTTGCTGAACAGCTGCAACCTGAATTCATTATTCGCTTTGGGGCAATGCCTGTATCGAAGGCATTAACATTGTTTATTCAAGACGCATCTGCACACTATATTGTCGTCGATAGTGCGAATGGATGGCGAGAGCCGACTGGTACTGCAACGGAAATGATTTACTGTGATGAGCTCACTTTCTGCGAGGAGATGATGTCAACGTTTGATGACAGTCATGAATCTGGGGAGAGCGTGCCTGCTCGGCAAGAAAAGAACGATTACCTAAGCGAGTGGAAACGAATCAATCAGATTGCACAATTGGAGCTTGCAACAATCAACACGGTTGAATCATTTCAAGAAGGGCAATTATTTGCGAACCTAGCATCCCTATTGCCAACAAAATCGAATTTATTTATTGGGAATAGTTTACCAATCCGAGATCTAGATACCTATTTCCACGCAACGACAAAGCAGGTCCGAATTCACTGTAATCGTGGTGCAAACGGAATTGATGGTGTTGTGTCTACAGCACTCGGTGTTAGTGCTGCAAGCGAGTGGCCGACGTTCCTCATTATCGGAGATATCAGTTTTATTCATGATTTAAATAGTTTGATACTAGCAAAAATGAATCAACTAAACTTGTTCATTATCGTTTTAAATAATGATGGCGGTGGTATTTTTTCAGTGTTACCACAGGCAAAGATAGCGGATCGTTTTGAACAGTTATTTGGAACACCACATGGTTTAGCCTTTGCAAAGCCTGTTGAAATGGTTGGCGGTAAATACCGGCAGGCATCGACCTTAGAAGCGGTAGCAGAAGCATTTCAGTTCTGGCAAGATCAAACTGGTCTGAGAGTGCTCGAGATTTCTTCGCAGCGTAGGGAAAATGCTTTTGAGCACGAAGCAATACTAGCATCAATCGCGGCACAAGTGACTGGTAGCACAAAACAAGGAAAGCTTCGCTA
>JAVBKF010000024.1:0-42829 GCA_031554215.1 Caryophanales bacterium | reverse complement strand
TGATGTCCCAAAAATAAGGAAAAAGCTCAATGATAAGGGCTGCCAAATTAGGGAGTGAAAGTTGGTTTGTATAGGAGAAATCAGGTATTAAAGCCATTTGGGTACGCCTGAACAAAAGAACAACCATCAACCCCGACTTTTATCAAAAGCTAAAAATTGTACTTAATCGAGATTGTAACCCAACTTGTCAAATCGCATTTGGGTTACAGATATCTCTTAGGGTTTGCTACGTAAAAACTTGTGTAGGTAGTTCTCGAAAGCTTCGCAAGGCAAAAAAGGATAAATAGTAGATATAAAGCAGCTGACTAAACTGATAAGTGGCTTCTGTCATAGAGCAGGATAGCTCAATGCAGAAGTGCATACTGAGCGATCTCTATGAATTTTCCACTAAAACGACGGGATAACATCTTGTCGTTTTTTCTTGTTGCTTTGTAAGCATAAAACCACGAACACCTGTGAATAGAGGCAAAGAAGATGTAAACGCTAAGAAAAAAGTCGGGCATCTGAATGCTAAACATAAACAAGGAGAAGCTATTCTATCTAGCAGGAGGAGCAACAGACCTCAGAAAATCAGTGGATGGTCTAACGGCAATCGTAAAAGGACAATATAAACTCGATCCGTTTCAAAACGAGCTATTTCTCTTTTGTAACAGAGATAGAAACAAATTAAAAGTCCTTCACTTGGAGCACAATGGTTTTTGGCTGTACTACCGTAGATTAGAAACAGGAAAGTTCAAATGGCTAGGAGAAAACGAGAAGATCAGCACAGTAAATCGACGAGAAATAGAGTGGGTACTAAGTGGTTTATCATTCATTCAATATCAAGAAAAGCATGAGGAGGTTGTTGCCAGAGTTTCTTATTAAAAGGTGAAAAAAGCTGATAAACAGAGGACTTATCAGCTTTTTTTTGATAAAATAGCTTCATGAAAAAAATAGAGAATCAAACAGTATTGTTGAAAAACTTGCCAACGTTAACAGAGATAACCCTCAAGAAATTGAGGCACTTCTCCCATGGTCATCTAGCTTACCAGCTGATTGTTTCCATTCAAACAAAGTCGTATAAACTCTTGGGCCTTGATCTTCAGATCTTGGCTTTTTTAGTTTATCCTCTTTTTCCTCTGTCATCTAGGTGTCCGTGGTTTTACGCTTAGGCTGCATTCTTGACTGTTTGGTGGTTATAGACAGTCGCTAAAGTATTGTAGTTTTTAATAAATTTATAGCGTCCAATGAACGGTCCCACAAAGATAAAGATTCCGACTGTCATCCAAAGAATGATAGATCGTGCAGAGTCGTTTATTTGTACGCCCTTTGTTATACCAGCAGTTTGCATTTTAGCAGATGATATGTACATCCAAATAATCATGAAAATGCCTAGTGTGAACACTGAAAGTACAAGTACGAGTGCTGGAGATAGTCCAGAGTCGTCATCGGTCACAGTGTTGATGTCTCTTGCCATTGCATAAACCCAATAAAGACCATAAATGCCGAATGTGATAAATGTAAGACCAAAATAACCAAGTAAACTTCTTTGCTTAACCATGAAATAGATCCCCCTTTTCCTAGTAAGACTATAGTGAAACTATAATCCTCTAGTGACATATTATATGTATTTAAATGCCTAAAGTCAATAAAATAATGGAAATAAAGGGTCAAAATTCATTAGTTTTCAATAGGAATTTAAGGGGATGAATGGACAGAGCGGTTTACTATGGCGTGTTTGCACCGATTTTCTGCATCGCTAAACAAGATTCTTTTTGGACTCTAAGGGTTTTGAAATAAGCTGTTTTTGAACTGGTAGGAAGGAATTGATGAGAAAGAAATGCTCGTCTGTACCTCAGATTTCTATGCGCTATTCGTGATTTTTCAGTCTGAATCAGTGTTCTCGCGCATATGGTGTAAACGGGGGACAAGACCTATGAAGCATTTGAAACAAGTTTGGCAAGTAGCTACGGTCTATGTAGGGACAATTGTCGGTGCAGGATTTGCCACTGGAAGAGAAATTGTTGAGTTCTTCTCTCAGTTTGGGTTACCCGGACTTCTGGGCATCTTACTAGCTGGTTATTTGTTTATCTATTTTGGATATAAAATGATGATACTTACTGTTCGTATTCAAGCAAGGGATTACTTTGAATATAATCGCTGGCTATTTGGCAGACGCTTCAGTGGACTGGTTAATGGTATTTTCTTCTGCATGCTGTTTGGTGTTACCGCCGTCATGCTCGCAGGGGCAGGAGAGGTTTTTTTTCAGCAGTATGGTTTGCCAAAGTTTACTGGTATGGTGTTGACGGCTGTGTTATCGATTATCGTCATGAGTTGGGGGTTTAAGGGACTTAGCATTGTCAATATGGTGATTGTGCCAACCATGCTTCTATTTAATCTGTTGCTCGCATTTCTGGTGCTAAGGCACAGTTTTTCTTGGGATTATGTGCTAGAGATTCCCCAGCAACCGAAAATGTGGCGAACAATAGTCCTGCCCTTTGCGTATGTTGCGCTCAATCTGTCACTGGCACAGCCTGTCTTTGTACCGCTTGCAAAAGAAGTGAAAGAGCCTCTTGTCATTAAGCATGGTGCTTTTTTAGGAGGGGCGTTACTGACAATTATTTTAATTTTGAGCCATTTAATTTTGGTTACTTTCAGTGAACTTCAAGCTGAGGGCATTCCAACGGCTGCTGTCATGAAGCAGGTAGCACCGTTTCTAGGCGGATTGTATTTATTGATTATTTTCGGGGAAATTTTCACTTCAATTATCGGGAATGCCTATGGACTCGAACGACAACTACATCGACATGTGAGGGTGTCGTCAGTAACGATTTACATATTCTTTTTCATTGGTGCTTTAGCGATTGCCCAGTTTGAGTACGCGAAACTACTGTCGTTACTTTATCCACTCTTTGGCTACCTCAGCGTGTTGTTTCTATTGTTATTATTCATAAAAAAAACCGATTAAGTTCGCTTAATCGGCTGGATTGCAGGGTTTCCAATATGGATAAAGCCCGCTCCATCAAAAGGTTATTACTATACCAGAATCGGATCGTCAATCAAAATGGTGAAGAATGCAACTGGCATATTATAATGTCAGAATACTCGGCTGATCTTTTGTAATGACAATGGTGTGCTCGTACTGCACAACAAGACTTTTGTTAGGCGTGACAAATGTCCAGCCATCACCTGTATCCACAACATTCCAAGCATCTTCCGCTACGAAGGGTTCGACTGCGAGGACCTGACCTTCCTGTAGGAGTTCACTATCCCATGGATCAAAGTAGTTCAAAATATGGTGCGGCTCCTCATGAAGACTTTTGCCAATGCCATGACCGGTCAGGTTTTTAATGACTTTAAATCCATGATCACGAGCAGTTTTGGCTACTATCTTACCAATGTTTGCTTTCTTTGAACCAGCTCTTGCTTTGCTTGTCGCTTGATTAAAAGCATCTACCACTGCTTTGCAGAGTGCGACTTTGACATCTGAGCCATTCCCCACAACGAATGAGATACCAGTGTCACCGTAATAGCCATCTAAAACAGCTGATACATCGATATTGACCAGGTCGCCATCTTGAATCATCCGCTTTCCTGGGATTCCATGCGCCACTTCTTCATTAACACTAATGCAAGTATTGCCTGGGAAATCATATTCCGTTATCGGTGCAGAAGCAGCACCAAAATCCTTCAGTAATTTGCCAGCAAGTTCGTCAAGTTCCTTCGTTGTAATCCCTGGCATCGTTGCCTCTTTTAACTTGTCACGAACCCGCGCAACAATGTTGCCAATTGTTTTTAACCCATCTAAATCTTCTTGACCATTTACAATCATTGTTTATCCCTCTACTGTTCAAAATTTTTCTTTGTAAAACTATTCAGCATGATGTAAATCATTTTACGCTAATAATTTGTTTTTGTCAGACATTCTCACATAAATGATCGATACCAACTGGTTAGACCTAGTTTTTCCAGTAAAAAAGCTGCGCTTACTCATCTTACAACAACCAAACGAATTGATTTTCTTCAAAAAAATAAAGAGCCCATTTTCACGTCTCTCTACTTTTCTATTGTTCACATTGTTTCCTTCTATTTATGAATAATCTTATAGTTCTTATGATTAACCACAGTTTTCTCATCAATTTCAAGTTGTTCAAAATTCTCCATATACGTGAGATCGACAATTACAGAGTTCTCGTTGATTTTCTCCACGATGCCTTGCAAACCATCATGAAATTCAATTATATTTCCTACTTCTGCAATTTCCATACCATGACCACCCTTGTTAAGATATTGTCTATCCTTCATTTAGTTGGACGTAGAGCCTACTATCAACCAAATGAAGCGATGAATTATGATAACATAGTTTACTACATTATGCTAGTTCTTTAAAAGTTGATTCTTAAAATGAAAATTGTTTCCATGAATTGTTTCGAGAATCGTTTGGTGGATTGACCACTTCTTAAATAGGAAAAAGGTTCTGAAATATTTCTAGTGAACAAATCGTACCGATTTGCTAGCAACAGTCTGTGGTTTTACATGGAAAATGGTGTTTAAAGATGCACTAAAGCAAGATAAGCTGGAATGGAAGTGGTAAAACCAACATTTCAAGGTGTATTTTTAATGGATTAAAGCATGAAAGTACCCTTATTACGATTCGTTCACATTCGTTTTGATGCGGAATTACAGTAGCAAAATAACATTGTACAGATGAAGCCGAAGGGATTCATAAATCCGTTAATGAAACGAAAGGTGCAGATTATCTTATGAATGGTCCTTACTGGATATTAAAAAGAATTGTCACGCATGCCAAAGCGCAACTTTTTCCTCTACCTTGCTATGTTTTGATTTGTAGAAAAGGCAATTTTCATAAAAGTAATAACATGCTAATCTCTAGATGTGATTCATGAGCGTATTGATAAACTGTACCAATCCGCTTTCGTCGTCTTCTTCAAATCGGTCATAAATCGGGCTATCAATATCTAAAACACCAACTAATTCTCCATTTTTGATCAATGGTAATACGATTTCTGATTTGGATAGCGCATCACATGAAATGTGATTTGGGTGAGCCTGAACGTCGGCAATTCGTTGGACTTTTCGCGTTTCAGCAGCCGTTCCACAAATTCCACGACCGAGTGGGATTCTGATGCAAGCTGGTAATCCTTGAAATGGTCCGAGAACCAACTCATTTTTGTCTTGATCCATTAAATAGAACCCTACCCAGTTAATATCTTCCAAAAAGAAGTTTAGAAGGGCAGCAGCGTTACTTAAATTAGCGATTTGGTTGTCTTCCCCGTCAAGCAAGTGGTGAAGCTGTGTGCATACCTCTTGATAGTTTTCGGATTTTGTACCTGTATACGAAATAGTTTCAAACATAGTGACCGCTCCTTTGGGTTATTCAATTATCTTAACAGAATAATCAGTTCAGATGAAGTAATGTACTTGTCTAAATATAAATTCATATTTGAGTTGATAGGTAGACAAGCAAAAAAGTCACATTGCACTTGATTCAATTTGTTGAACGGTTGATAAAGATAAAGAAAATATAAAATTCATACAGATATAGATTTCGCTGAGCGAAATACCGAAAGAAGCAAAAATAACAAATAAGCCTGATTTATTGGTGCCGCAGTCTCGTAATCCCCCTTGTCTAAGTGGGATCTTAATGCTGTCTGGTCGGCTGGCTCTCTCATTAGTGCTTACCTGTCGTATAAACTGCTCCATTAATATCCCCCTTTAGAAAACGGGTGAGTAGGGCTGCTGTACGACTTACATTAGCCGGTTCACCAGAAAAGAAATGTGTCAATTGTTTGATAACGACATGATCATTCTTTCTATTGGCCTCTGCATCAATTTCTGTTGCAAACAGTCACAACAATCCTTTCGATAGGTGCATCTACAGCCAGCTTGTTTGCTTTTGTCTATAAATGTGATTGGCTTTCGTTAGTCATAGAAAAACGTATCAAATAGCATCATTTCATGATAAAATGGGTATTGTGTATAAAATTAATAAATAACGGTTTTTTGTAAACAGGAGGAGTTACAACACATGTGGTTAGCGCTGCTAATAATTGCTACGATAGCAGTCATCTTAGTTTTAGTTGGATTTTTTATGCGCCGTCGACAATTTGCTTATATAGATGACCTTGAAATTAGAAAAATAGATTTGATGAGTAGGCCAGTGATTGAAGAAGTTTCTCGGGTAAAAGATCTAAATCTTGATGGAGAAACAGAAGAGTCATTTGCTGGTTGGCGCAAGCGTTGGGATGTGATGTTGTCGATTAGCTTTCCAGAAGTGGAACTACTTTTCTTTGATGCAGAGGAAAATGCGGATACGTTCCATTTCGCAAAGGTGAGATATCTAGGTGCAATGATTACAGCACGATTAGATGAAATTGAAAAGTCAATTGATCAAATTTTTTCTGAAATAGATACACTCATGAAGACTGCAAGTAAAAATGAAGATAGACTAGAAGGCCTTAAAGAGCGTTTCAAAGAGCTGAAGAAGTATATCATCGTCTACAATCATTCCTTTGGCAAAAGCCTCACGGCAATGGAGCGAGCGATTGAGAGATGTATGGAGCAGTTCCCAATTGTAGATACAAAACTCACAACAGGTGATTATTTTTCTGCTAGTGAATTACTAGACGATCTTGAGGCAAAACATGACACCTTGATTGAGAAGTCTATTTTGATCCCGAAGCTTTATGAAGAAGCGAATAAGAAATTGCCTGATACATTGACGATATTGATGCAAACCTATCACGATATGAAGAATGAAGGGTATCCATTGCAAAATCTCAAATTTGAGAAGCGTCATGCCCAAATGAAACAAACCATCTCAGTTTTACTCGATATATTATCATCAGCTGAGGCTTTCCAGGCGCAGGAGATTATTCAAGAACTCCAAGGAACAATCAATTTGGTTTGTGAACAGCTGGAGACAGAGGAAAAATCCAAGGCGTATATTTTGGAACAACGCCATCGAATCGATGACAATATGAAATTACTTGTTGAGCAGATTAAAGTCATCAGCGAAGATACCACAAAATCTTTAGCTGCATATCGCTTGCAGACAGAAGATTTATTGATGAAGAAGAAACTCGAAGACGATATTGTTTTTCTGCAAGAGAAGTGGACTGTGATCAGAAAGGGATTTCTAGAACGCACGAAGCCCTTTTCAGAAATTAAAACAAGACTTGTTGAAGTGGAGAATGCTATAGATGAGTATCTAGTGATTCAAAAACAATATAGTGGTCGTTTACTTGCGCTGAGTCAAGATGAAATCTATGCGCGAACAAAAATTGTCAATTTGCGAGAAACGGTGAAAGATGTTTCATATGCGATTAAAATGGCTAATTTGCCAGGCGTACCTGAGGCGTTTGCTGCGTATTTAGCTGAAGTGAAAGTTGCTGTCACAACAGTGGACGAAAATTTAGAAGATGTTCCACTAGATATGAATCTCATTTTAGCGCTATTGTCAGAAGCGAAGGATAAAGTCGGTACATTGAAAGTCCAATCTGAGAAAATTATTTGTGATGCTGATTTAGTGGAAAAGGTAATTCTTTATGGGAATCGCCACCGATTAAAATATCCAGCGGTAGCCGATGCTTTAAACGAAGCGGAAATTCATTTTAAACTATGCAAATATAGCGAAGCGTTAGCGATTGCATCAGGAGCAATTGAGAAAATTGACAGTAGGTTTTATGAGAATTTAGAAGTGGTTCAGGTGCAGGCAAAAGAGGATGAAGCTTTGCCTATTAAATTGTCAGAAACAGATGATCAAGATCAAATCGAATCTGCTCAACATGCGGCAGATGCTGACCATGTAGAGAAGGCTGACAGTAAGAAAACAGAAGAAAATGTTAATGATTCACCTAGTCAACTTGTCTCCAGTAGTATAAAAGCCGATGATGCCGATGACAAACCGAGCTTAAGCAATCAACAAACTGCAAAAAAAAACAGTGATCGTGTATTAACGCCGATTACACCTGTAAAGAAAGAAGCAACTGAAAAGGATGAACCCGTTGTCATCACAACTAGTGAACAATTGGCAGTTACTGAACAGCCAGTAGCGAGTGTCCCATTTAAAAGTAGCGTAATGTCCCTGTGGAGAAAAGTCAAAGAGGCAACGGCTAGTTTTGTGGCAAGTGATGATGAAGACGAAGATAATGCACTACTAGAACAGGCTAAAGACGCGCAGTCGCAAGCATTATCAGAACAAGCTAGTAGTGAAGAATTCACCAATTCAAATCGTGATAGAACGCGGCGGCTAGATGATTTTCAATTGAAATCGGGCTTGTCAGAATCAGCATTAGATGAAACCAAACGTCAGAAAGAACATGTAGAACAAATGGGATCATTAGAATCAAAGTTAGATCGTAAAAGTGATCGAGACCAGCTATCGCCGGGTATGGCTACCTCTCGTAGGAATGATGAGCGAGTCACCGGAAACCCAGAAAATGAAAGACCTTCAAGAAAGAAGAACCGGCCGCATGGGGAGAAGAACACAAATCAAGTTCAATCACAAAAGAGCCCTGCACCAGATTTAGAACAAATAGCAAGGTCTCGGAGAGCCAGCAATGCAACCGAGTCATCTCATCAGCATGATAAAAGCGCCCCAGTTTCTGGAGGTAATCAGAATGAGATTGACCAATTAGCTGCAGATGCAGATGCTGCACTTGGTAAAATTTTTAAAGAAAATAAAGCGTATACGACGTTTAGCTCAGTAAATGAGGTGAATGAATTTTATGATGCAGAGCTAACGAGACAAGCGAGTGACTCACATCAAACAGGCAATAAAGTAGAAAAGAAATAGTCTTTCCTCCGAATCACGTTCTACCCCCCCGGAGGAAAGACAAGGTATGCGGAATTTTAATTTCCGCTTTTTTGAAATTAAAAAGAAAACCCCACGCTGCGCGTTGGAACAATAGAAAAGCGGAAGCGTTGAAAAGCAAAAGATCAATGATCAATTGAATCAGAAAGCAAATAAAGGAGAGAACAGATGATTTTCTTGGATAATAGCGCTACAACAAAACCAGAATCAGCGGTATTAAGCGCTTTCACAGAGGTCAACAATACTTACTGGGGAAACCCGTCCTCGAGTAACGGTTTTGGAGAGCAAGCAGAGCAGTTGTTGACAAGAGCCCGCAAACAGGTGGCAGATATTCTTGGTGCTGAGAGTAGTGAAATTATTTTTACAGCGGGGGCAACTGAGAGCAACAATATTGCCATTAAGGGCATTGCAATGCGGTATCAGAATCGTGGTAAACATTTGATTGTTTCCGCTACCGAGCATCCCTCGGTTTCCGTTCCAATGGAGCAGCTACAGAAAGTTGGCTTTGATGTTACGATTCTTCCAGTGAATCAGAATGGGCATATCTCGGTAACAGATGTGAAGAATGCAATGCGAGATGATACGATTCTTGTTTCGATTATGCATGTGAATAATGAAACAGGCGCTGTGCAGCCGATTGCTGAAATTGGTCAGATTGTTCGCGCTTATCCTAAAGCTTTTTTTCATGTTGATGGTGTTCAGGGATTTGGGAAGGTACCACTTGATATTGTTGATTCTTCGGTGGATTTATATTCATTGTCAGCTCATAAATTTAATGGCATTAAGGGGACAGGAATTTTATATATCAAAAGTGGTATTTTGATCGAACCGATTATTGCAGGTGGCAGTCAAGAAAGAAAGCTACGCAGTGGTACTGTCAATGTCGCTGGTGCAGTGACTGTTGCGAAGGCGATGCGGATTGCTACGGATAAGCTTGCACATCAAGTACATCAGTTAAAGGGGTTGCAATTGCGATTCTACGAGGAAATTAGCCGGCTACCAGAAACAATTATGAATACACCGTCAATAGGATGTGCACCTCATATTGTTAATTTTTCGATTCCAGCCGTGAACACTGAGGTGTTCATGAGAATGCTTGAGGAAAAGCAAATTTACCTTTCGACAACGAGCGCATGTTCTTCAAAAATGAAGTCCGTGAGTAAGGTTGTACAAGCAATGGGGAAAAGTGAAGCGATTGCTGGTAGTACTGTCCGTGTTAGTCTTTGCTATGAGACGACTGAGTCAGAGCTGATGGTTGCGCTTGAAACGATTAAGTCATCAATTGTTCGATTAAGTGAGGTTGGTAAATAAATGGTAAACTATGATCATATTATTGTTCGCTATGGCGAAATTACGTTAAAGGGAAAAAATCGTGGACAGTTTGTGAAGCAGCTGCGCAAAAACGTCAAGCACGCATTAAAGGGATTTCCAGCTGTAGAAATAGATGCACACTACGAGCGGATGGTCCTCACGTTACATGGTGAAGATTACCATGCAGTAGTCGCGGCTGTTCGCCAGATTTTTGGCGTTTTATCATTGACACCAGCGCTTAAAACAACACCTGATTTAGATGCCATTAAAGCGACTGCACTTGGTTATGCGAGGGTGCTTGGTGATCAGATTAAGACGTTTAAAGTCGAAACGAAGCGGGCAGATAAAAATTTTCCACTGGATTCGGTGGCCTGTAGCCGAGAAGTTGGTGCGCATTTACTCATTCATCGGCAGCCACTAACGGTGGATGTTCACAATCCTGACTTGAGGCTTCTAGTTGAAATTAAGACTGATGCTGCATATATTTCCGGGAAAACTGAAAAGGCTGTTGGCGGACTTCCAATTGGAACTGGTGGTCGGGCGATGCTGATGCTTTCAGGTGGTATTGATAGTCCGGTTGCAGGGTATATGGTGATGAAGCGCGGAGTTGAGATAGAATGTGTTCATTTTGAAAGCCCGCCGTATACAAGTAGTCGTGCAAGACAGAAAGTGATTGATTTGGCTGAAGTACTGTCACATCAAAACGGTAAAATGGTGCTGCATATTGTTCCCTTTACTGAGATTCAAAAACAAATCAATGATTGTATCCCTGACCGATACTCGATTACGGTGATGCGCCGAATCATGATTCGGATTGTAGAAGCGATACGCACGAAACGTGAAGCAATGGCGATCGTTACAGGCGATAATCTTGGGCAAGTGGCTAGTCAGACGCTTGAGAGTATGTATACGATTAACGAAGTGACGAATACACCGATTTTGCGCCCACTCATCTCAATGGATAAAAACGATATTATCGCAATAGCGAAGGACCTAGATACGTATGATATTTCAATCCGTCCATACGAGGATTGTTGTACTATTTTCAAACCAAGTAGTCCAAAAACAAAACCACGGCGCGAGAAAGTTCATCAATTTGAAGATGCATTTGATTTTGCGCCAATGATCGCGAAAGCGGTAGAGGATACGGAGAAATTGGTTTTTAGTAATCGAACGAAGAAAGAGGATGCGTTTGACAAGTTATTTTAATCGCTATTCCAAAAAAAACATGTAAATAGCATCAGCTATTTACATGTTTTTTTGCGCATAAGAAATGAAAATAAGACCGGAAATGTCCGTCTACACACAATTGTTTAGTGCCTCGAAAATAAATAGCTAAAAATTGTTAATTTACACATTGCATATTCATTTGCGTTTTTACACACTCTAACTTCACAAGGAGGTGAAAACTCATGCAAAAGAATAAATTAGTTGTTCCTGGAATCGAACATGCTCTTGACCAAATGAAGAACGAAATCGCTTCAGAATTTGGCGTAACACTTGGTGCTGATTCAACTGCACGTGATAACGGTTCAGTTGGTGGAGAAATCACAAAGCGTTTAGTCCACATTGCTCAAAGCAGCCTTTCAAAATAATATAGACTATGGCTACGGAAGTAGGATCGCCACTGGCGATTCTACTTCCTTTTAATTTACCCGAAATTCATGCTATTTGACGTGTTGCGCGATCATATTGGTACCCCGCATAAAGGACTGTAGTCATTTTGTGCCTGTTCCCACACCACTCGGCGTGCTATCAGTGATTATTTTGGTTGATAAATAATGTCTATCGCCTGATGCGTGCCAAGATCAATGATGTCTCCAAGAGCAATAGGGATTGCTTCGCTGAAGATGGGACCATCGTAAACAAAGGTATGATACTCACCGTTTTCACCACAGACGTCACTGCCTGTAGCACTGATATCGCCCAGCAGTGGCAATGTCAGGGTTTCCCCGAGGAACTCACTCCCAAGTGCTTCACATTGGACGATCTTGACGACAGCCTTAAATCCGCTGGTAATGACTTCGGTTGCTAACTGCTCTCTATCTTCCTGCCATAGTGGAAGGATACAGCCGAGTCCGGCATGCTTGCAACGTTCTGTATTCCATTCGAGATGCCCGGGAATATCAATATCACCAAAAACGCATGCCTCTGCACCCAGATCTTTCGCTTTGCGCAATCCGGTTTCAAGAGCGTTGCCATATTCACTTGGCTTGCAATAGCAAGGAATAAGCGGGATACCTAGCCGCTCAGAAACTGCCTGTAATAATTCGCTTTGCATGCCGTGGAACCATGAGCGTTCCTGCTCTGGATTGATTGTCGTGAGCATAGCTACCGGCGTATGACCTGCCTTCAACATTCTGTGAAACGCTAAAGCACTATCTTTCCCACCACTGTAAGATATCACAAACTTCATCTGTTGAACCTCCGCCTACTTGAATTCCTACACGGGTATGACCGAAATGACTTCACTTCTATCTTCTATAAGTCGGCATTTCTACCCAAGGAAAATGATACTTTCATCATATCACCAATTGGTTCATTTGGCGCTGTCTATTTTTTGTTTACTGTACTCGCGAGTGGGAATGGTTTATCAACAGGTGACCATAAGCTTTTCTTGGATTTCTATTTGATGATCGGGACGTAATGAGCCACATTCTTTCCATCATGCATTTTGATATTGATGATTTACTGGATCGGGAACCATTTCTGGCAGATGACTTTTGGCGGCCTTATGAACATTTCTGCGCTGGACCAGAGCTGTCTTTGCAAAGTGATGACTCACTGGTGTTGGTTTCATGAGGTTTTATGCAACTAGACGCATGTTGTCAGTGTTCGTTGTATCTTTTTACGGACATTATCTGGACTTTGTTAAAGAAGCAAGAAAAGAGTGGTGAGGAGAATTTTGTACTTACCAGAGGCGACAGGTTGCACCGAATGTTGTATCTTGTGGCGAGCAACCTTTTTTGATAGCACGATCTAGTT
Source organism: Caryophanales bacterium (assembly GCA_031554215.1). GTDB lineage: Bacteria > Bacillota > Bacilli > JARBTR01 > JARBTR01 > JAVBKE01. The sequence continues at coordinate 29,718 of JAVBKF010000024.1, read as the reverse complement.
CTCTCTGCATAGTGGTGCTACTTCTCTGGTACTGCCCGCATTCCGTTTTGCGCTTGTCAATAAATTTTCAGTAATCAGTGCTGTGCATGACCTAAAGTAACTATGATAGAAGAACCAGTATTTTATTTCAGCTCAGTTCGGTACTAAAAAAGTGTGTTAAAATGGTCTTATTTAAAATTGGAGATGAGTTATGAAGCAGAAATCAGAACAACAGGGGATTTTTTATGCTATTTTATCATATGTTATTTGGGGGATTCTGCCGATTTATTGGCATCAGCTTGACTCGGTGCCTGCTGGTCAAATTTTGGCACATAGAGTGATTTGGGCATTTGTCTTTATGATGTCATTACTCGTTGTGGTTGGAAAGAGGCAGCTGTTTTTAAGCACAGTGAAACAATTGTTTGCAGAAAAGAAGAAGTTTTCTGCTTTAACAATTGCTAGCTTTCTAGTGGTGACAAACTGGGGCATCTACATATGGGCGGTAAATAATGGTCATATTCTACAAACGAGTCTAGGTTACTATATCAATCCCTTGGTGAGCGTTGTACTCGGGATCATTGTGTTAAAGGAAAGATTGACAATTATCCAATATTTTTCAGTGATAATTGCTTTCTTAGGCGTTCTAGTCGTTTCTATTGATTCTGGCGGAGTGCCGTATATTTCATTAGCACTTGCAGGGACGTTTGCCACATATGGGTTGATTAAAAAGATGATTCCAATCGATGCGGAAATCGGCATCGCAGTCGAATCGATGATGGTGTTTCCGGTGGCGCTTCTCTATTTATTTAGTAGTGATGTCAACATGGGGTCTGACTGGAAACAGACAGTCATGTTAGTGGCAGCTGGAGCGGTCACTGCAATCCCGCTGTTATTCTTTTCTAAAGGAGCAAGACTCATTCCACTGTCAACGCTAGGATTTGTTCAATTCATTGCCCCGACCATGATGTTATTTATTGGCGTATTTGTTTATAAAGAAACATTCACAATGGCACACCTAGTGTCATTTACACTGATTTGGATCGGGTTATTGATATTCTCTCTCTCCAAAACCAAAATATTTGCTAAAAATTCATCTAATAAATCAAAGCAAGCTTCTGTTTAAACAGGTTATGTTGTTGACTGATAACTGCAATAGACAATCCATTCTTAGGTTGTCGTTGCAATGAGGCAGCGACTAGCAAACAATTTTCTCAACCTTCTTATAACCGGGTAATAAAAGTGCTAACAGGGTGCTCTAAAGCGCCTGTAAATTGCCCGGGAAATGGTGAGAACACACATCGTTCGGTATAAATGTACAACCAGTATTCGTATTAGTAGCTTAGGGGGAACGGGACCCTAGTCAGTACCTCAATAAAAATGGGACAACACCGACCTTTCGGTCAAGATTGTCCCATTTTTGTTTATGGCGCTAGTTTTAGGATGCACCAGCTCTTTTTACAAAATTTTGTACTGATGTAAGAACCATAGAAGCGCGAGTACTGTTCCAAGGAACATACAGAAATATGAAATTCTATTTTTGTATTTTACATTGTCGCGCCATTTCTTCAAACGAACCCCTAGGCGTGAAGCAAAACGGTCAAAACTGTTAAATGTACGCTTATCTTCCTTACTCACCTCAAGCAAAGCGATCATGTCATTTAAAAAGCCTTCAAATGCGAATAGACAAACGATAACAAACCAGTACAAGACATTCGGTAAGATGACAAAAAACTTACCCCAAAATCCCAATTGGTCAACTCTTTCGCCAATATGAATTTGCCAAGTGTTGAATTCATCATCATTTAGCGTGTTCGTCGCCCCAAACTTGATGGGTTGTGGTTGCTCGTAGAAAAATATTTCTTCGCCATCCTCAGTTTTTACTTCTTTCAAGAAGTATTGTCCACCATCTATGTCTTCCTCATAGACAATTTCTGCCTCGCCGGGAATACTTTTATCGAGGTTATCAGCTGGCACTAAATTGACTGAATATGTACCGCCTGGCTCTACAGTGGTGAACCGCCATAGAACAATCGAGAGCAACCCTAATACTAATGTTAGTAAAATGATTCTTCTCTGAACTTTACTTAACTTTACACTCATAATGACACTCATTTCTACAAATAGTCTATATCTATCATAGTCAAAAAAACAAGATTCGACAACCCTTTCCCTTTTCTCAGGGAAAATTTTTCTGCTTGCATTGGATATGTTTTGATATAATAAGGAATGCACGGGAGAGAATACTTGCTTATCTATCAATATTGTTCAATTTTATTCAATTGAATTCAGTGGATATAAAAATTTTTAAAAAAGATTTTCCCTCGCAAGAAAAAATAGAAATGAAGGCGGTGTTTAGATTGAAGAAAAAAAGGTGGTTTGCATTATTAATTGCAGTCATACTATTACTATTTTCAACATCAATGAGTATTTTTCAAATCAAGGAAAACAGTGAGGATGTCTATGCAGGATTGTTTGAGTCGACTGGTGAATATCAGGAAGCTGTTTATCTTGAAGGAAACCCTGCAGAGAAGGTTGTTATTCTCGAGGTTGATGGTGTCATTCAAGATTCTTCTACTTCCTATCTGAGCGGAGAAGGCTATAACCACGATTTGTTCATGAACTCACTGAATACGGTGCTAGAGGATGAAACGGTGAAGGGGTTAGTACTTCAAGTTAATTCACCGGGCGGCGGGGTGACGGAGAGCGCGGAAATTGCTGCAAAACTTTCAGAAATAGAGGAGCGGATTCCTGTTTATGTATCAATGGGGACAATGGCAGCTTCTGGTGGTTATTACATATCAGCTGGTGCTGACAAAATTTTTGCACCAGAGACTTGCATGACTGGTTCAATCGGTGTCATCATGTCTGGGCTTAATTTCACCGGACTCCTTGAGCGGTACGGCATTAAGGATACAACGGTGAAGAGTGGCCCTTATAAAGATATTGGTAGCCCAACACGGGAACAAACACCAGAAGATCAGGAGATCTTGCAGTCAATGGTCGATAATGCTTACCAAGGTTTTGTCGAAATTGTTGCGGAAGGACGCGGCATGTCGGTTGATGAAGTGAAGCTGATTGCTGACGGACGGATTATGGACGGGAAGCAGGCAAAAGAGGCAGGACTGATTGATGAATTTGGTTATTTAGAAGATACAGTCGATGCAATGCTTGCGGATGAAGGAATTGAAGGTGCACAAGTTGTCGAATGGACACCTACAGCAGATGCGAATTTCACATCAATGCTTAGTTACGGTGCGAAGGGGATGCTTGATCAAGAGGCACAGTCGGTTGCATTATTGAATGAATTGCAGCAAGCGAATTCTCCACGTCTAATGTACCTGTATACAGCAGAATAGGAGGGCTATGCAATGGATAGAAAAAAGGACTTAAATCAACTGGTTTTCCCTAAACCGGGAGAACGATATACGTTCCGGAAGCTGCCACCGAAAGGGACAGGCGATACTCGGCAGCCGCGGAGTGTTCCAGGGACTCGGTCAGCGTATGGAGCAGGGCAATCAGCTTATATAGAGCGCTCGTCAGAAATTGCACCTCCTCCAACTGAAGAAGTAGCAGTAACGATTGATCAGCCAAGCGCTTCAGAGAGCCCCGGATTTCAGACCCAGTTTGGGCGTACAGTCATCACAGCAGACGAACGTAAGAAACGGCAAGCGACCGTTACAAGCCGCTCTGGGTTTCGTAAGCAAGCTCTTGGTGTGGTAGAGAGTCGTGCCACCAAAAACAGTACACCTGCTCATCAGCAAGCGAGCACAGAGATGAGCCCTGTGAAGCAGTTGCAAGAGCCGCTGACAGACGTTGGGGCCGAAGAGAAGAACTTGAACAGGTTGACTGCCTCTCGGGCTTCATTTCGCAAGCAACTTCACGGGACAGTTAAAACAGATAAGCAGCAGAAGAAAGCATATACAGGATTTTGGATGCGCTTTTGGGCATTTACAATTGATATAATGGTTGTTGGCTTCATTAGTAACATCTTCATAACACCAGTATTCCTTATTTTCGATATCAGTTTTGCAGAACAGACGCGTTTTTCGCCTTTCTCAGTTGTAACACAAGTCATCTTTTTTAGTTATTTTGTATTGATGACGAAATTCTTCCAAGCGACACTTGGGAAAATGATTTTGGGTTTGAAAGTCGTTTCTGTAGAGACGGACCGCTTAACATGGGGGAGTACGATTTTCCGGGAGCTCGTTGGCCGCTATATCGTCTCTGTATTTTGGTTTATGAAACTCACCTACTTGTTGGTTGCGTTTTTACCGAAGAAACAAGGATTACATGACCTGTTCGCAGATACCGCTGTTGTTTTTGAAAAAAGGTAGCGCAATGAAAATCAAATGAAAATAAAAAAGTAAACAAGATGCCAATCAAATTGATGCCAACTTGTTTACTTTTTATTTTCTTGTCAATAATAGAAGTTGATAAATTGATCGTGGTGTTTGGAGGAAGCCGTTTTGGAGTGGTTCATATTAATCGTGTTGTTATTGGCTCTTCTAGTGATAATGTTGAAGATTCAAATTGAGGTCAACTATGCAAAGGAAGATGACACCAATCATCTAATGATTCGGTTCAGTGCAATCCGCGGACTGATTCATTATAAGAAAGCCTTAGAAATAAAGGCAAAACTAGATGAAGCTGCGATTGGTGTGAAAGAAAAGAGTGGGACAACAGACGGCAATCCAGCAGAGAAAAAGAATTTCACAGTGGCTAACTTGATGGAGAAAATTGATCAATTTAAGCGAATGATTACCCTTACATTTAGTTTGAAGCGGATTGTTTTTAAATTTCTTGAACATGTTCACATTAAGGATTTACAGATTGCCAGCGTGATTGGGGATGTAGATGCAGTCAAAACAGCGATGTATGTCGGTGGATATTGGAGTATTCTCGGCACAATCGTTCCAATTCTTGAAAATGTGTTTACAGTTCATTGTGTACCACAAATATCAGTGGACCCATTTTTCTATAAAAAAACCCATTTAATCCACGTCAAATGTATATTTGATTTTCGGATCGGGCATCTTATATGGGCGGGCTTCAAATTTGTTTACAACTGGAACGGACAACGTAAATATTTGATTATTCCAGTAGTGAAATCTGAGCAAAAAACAGCGTAATGGAGGAAAATAAGTATGGCTGATCATCCAATTCAAGGCTTAATGAATGCTGCAATGGAAAATTTAAAAAGCATGGTAGATGTCAATACAATTATCGGTGACCCGGTTCATACGCCAGACGGCAGTGTCGTTCTGACTGTTTCAAAAGTTGGATTTGGATTCGCAGCAGGTGGTAGTGAATTCGGTACGAATACTGGTAAGCGTGAGCATACTGAAGGCAAGCATCCATTTGGTGGTGGTAGTGGTGGTGGTGTTTCAATCACACCAGTTGCTTTTCTTGTTATCAACTCAAGCGGGATTAAGATGCTTCATCTTGATGAAAAAACACATCTGGTGGAAAGAGTCTTTGATGCAGCGCCAGTTGCTCTCGAGAAGATGACGACGTTTGTTTCCGACATGAAGAAAAAGAATGAACAAAAAGATTATTCAGCTGTCGATCAGGATTTGTCAATCTAATACCCGGATCGCAAAGACAAAACCAACGTTTTGACAATTGTGTCGATGAGGATATCTTAATCGAGTCCCCCCATATCAAAAAAGAGCATCCTTTGAAGTGGTCAAAGCGTGGAGAAATCCGGCTTTGCCATCCTTCAAAGGATGCTCTGTTCATTTAATTTCTTACATGCAACTCATTGATACTAGATTAAATTCATGTCACCGCTATCATGACTGAATTGCCAATGAATGCCGAACTGGTCTACGATTGAGCCGTAACATTTGCTCCAGAAAGTTTCCTGCAATTCCATGCCTACTTTTCCGGCTTTCTTCATGCGATTGAAATACGTTTTCAATTCCTCGACATCGCTACTGCTGATCGTAACTGTAATGTTATTGCCAGCAACAAACGGACTGCCCGGGAAACAATCAGAAAACATTGTATTACTGCCCATAATTGGCATACAGGCATACATGACTAAATTTCTAGTTGTCTCATCAACAGGGTGGTCTGGACTCGGTGGTGCATCGCCAAAAGTCATCATTTTCGGTACTTCAAGCCCGAAAACTTCTGCATAAAATGTAACTGCCTCGCGGCAATTACCATCAAAATTAATAAATACTTCTACTGCCACTTCGTGCACCTCTTCTATTGTTTACTAAAGGAAATGTTGCATTTCTTTCAGCCTCATTTTATCATGATTTGTTTGATAGGGAAATTAAAATTACGTGTTCTCGTGAAAACTTTTTTCCGTGAGTTGACAAATATAGCTCACTGCTGATTATAAATCGAGCTTTCCTTGTACAGCATTACCATGAAGCCGGTACCAGATGTGTAGGTCATTAATCATTGAAGCGCATGCAACAATTTGATCATTAATTGCGCTCGCTTCATCAAGATTTCCTTCTTGATTGAGCAATATTTGGTGGAATGCAATTTCTTGTTCAATAGCGGCAATCCGTTCCGGAATTGTTCCGCGTATTTTTTCCCAATGAAGCAAAATTTGATGCTGTGTTTCCAATGGTTTTTGTTGCAATGGTCCTTTCAAACATGGTAGCGCAATGCCAAGGCGCGCATTAAAAGTAAAATTGTCCTCGATCACATTTCCCCATCCTATCTTTTCGTTAAATCGTATCAAAGTGATGATGACTCCTCAATTTTCTTGCTTGTTGAGATCGCGTGATTTGAACCATCTTTGCTTACAACAAATAAAAAGCATCGCTTGTCAAATTGGATCCGCCTACTATCTAAATAGATTGCGTAAGTCTTATTTGAACAAGCGGTGCTATCCTGTTTCTGTAATAAAACTAGCTGTGAGAAAGTTACAAGATGATAAGTTCCTTCGTGTGTTTTGTGAGAATTTCTGCACCTGTTTCAGTCACAAAAATATCATCTTCAATGCGCACGCCAGCGATCCCTGGGACATAAATGCCAGGTTCAATCGTAAAGGTCATGCCTGGCGTTATAATTGTATCGCTAATCGAAGTGAGATATGGGAATTCATGGATCGAAATGCCGATCCCGTGTCCAAGGCGATGTGTGAAATATTGCCCATAGCCTGCATCTACAATGACGTCACGCGCAATTTTGTCAAGTGCCGCGCAAGTGATACCGGGCTTTACCGCTTCACAGGCGGCAACTTGGGCATTTAACACGGTCTGATAGATGTCTTTTTGCTTTTCGTTTACAGCACCGAATGCCAATGTCCGAGAGATATCAGAACAATAGCCATCGACAACGACACCTAAATCAAAGAGAACCAGATCACCTTTCTGGATTTTTGTATTCCCCGGTACGCCGTGCGGAGAAGCAGCATTTGTACCCGTTAGTACCATGGTTTCAAACGACATCTTTGTGATGCCTTCTTTTTTCAATTGGTACTCTAGTGCTGCAAGGACTTCCATTTCTGTCTTACCTTCTGCGAGTTCTTGTGCACCAATCTCAATGGCATAGTCAGCGATACGAGCCGCTTCCCGTATGATCACAAGTTCCTGCTGTGATTTTGCAGCGCGCAGCGCTTGGATTTTTTCCTCAACGCGCACGAATGATGGATTTGCAAAAGCCCCGTTTAAGCCCGTTACTCGGTCGTAAATGAGGTGCTCTGTTTCAATGGCAATAGATGCAATCCGTTGTCTCCGCTGATAAACTGCGGTTTGGATCATTTTCCAAGTGTCATCTGTATCATCAATTCCGAGAATATCATGATTCCAAGCAGATTGCTGTGCGTCTGACTCATCAAGCTTTGGAACAATTAGTAGTGGTGTTTCACTTTGGAATACCACCAGTGCCAGCATCCTTTCGTGCGGATCACAATCAAATCCAGTGAGATAGAGGATATTTTCCTTTGAAGTGATGAACGTCATATCCACATTTTTTACCTTAAGCCAATGTGAGATTTCTTGAATTTTATTCATAAATACCTCCTGCAGTTTATTTTTCTCCTTTGAATGTACCAGTTTCATAACTATGTGTAAACCTCTTTCCATAAGGACTGGTCAAATTTTCAACTTGACTCTCTAGGGTGTGTCTGAGAAAAATATGAAAGGGTTATGACAAGAATTTTTCGATTAGCGTGAAGGGGTATCAACAGTTGCTTCACTAACGTTTCAGACTGTTTTGATATACACGCTACTGGCTAATCTGCGATGCAGGTAAGTATATCGTGGAATAAATCGCAAAGATCAAGAATTTCGATTTAGCAAACAGAAGGGACAGCACACATCGCCCTAGCGAGGCTTAGCAACAACGTACTGCTAAGGCTTTTTTCGGGTAAAGTACAGCGGGAAATTCTTCATAAAGCTTTTTCAGAGACATCCTAGTGGCTATTCATCCAAAATACAGAAACGGCTGCATTTTCTTCATTTATTTGCTAAAAGGTTTTTTTTTCCTCAAAAATGTGACATCGTGCTATGATAGAGTTATTCTAACCTATGTATATAATGAGGGGCTTTGTAATGATTGAACCACGAATGCAAGCTATTTTAAGGGAGCTCGCGTCATCACCTGCAGTGTGCACGAGTGAGCATTTGGCACAACTATGCCATGTATCATCACGTACCATTCGCTCTGATATGAAAACCCTTACCGAACTAACAGAGCACTACGGTGCAGAAATCTCATCCACAAGGGGTGTCGGATTTACCTTAGTCATTCACGATCACGATGCTTTTGAGCAGTTAATGAACCTGCAAGAAGTTGAGGCGCATGAGCAAGGTAGTCAGCTACCGATTTTTCAGCATGACCGAGTCAGGTACGTCTTGAAGAAACTACTCTTAGCAACGGACTATCTCAAAATTGAAGCGGTCGCTGATGAACTGTTTATTAGTCGTTCAACCTTGCAAAATGATATGCGTGATGTGAAGGCATTTCTTTCACTACATGGCATTTTACTCGATCTTCGTATGAAGCACGGTGTCAAAATAAGAGGGAATGAATTTAATATCCGGGTCTGTTTGACTGATCTCATTTATGAAAAAATGACTGGTGTGTCATCAGGTCTCTCTGTCCTATCGGAGGAATTCCCTGATTTTGGTGCACTGCAAATCGAGGAAATCAGAGCAGTCATTGTAAACCACGCAAACGAACACGGCATGTCTCTATCCTATTTGGGGTTAAATCATTTGATTTTGCAACTGGTCATTGCTCGCCTAAGGCTCAGCGGAGGACACCGGATTGAGATTAGTGATGAAGAGATAAGTGATATTTTCCGTGAGCCAGCGTACCAGCTTGCAAGGTCTATTTTCGAGCTGTTGCCTGAGGCAGTTGTCGCAGAATCTAATCGGGCAGAGATGGCTTTCTTCACATTACATCTACTCAGTATTCATTCACTAGATGCAGCAGCAGAGGCACATGGAGATGATCATTTATTTGTACTGAATGTTCCCCTTTCCGATGTAGCAAAGTCGATTGTTGAGGAAATTGAAGCCAATCTAGGGATTGATTTCTCAGGTGATCAGGTCTTTAATCGCAACCTAATCTCACATCTGAAATCATCTGTTTACCGTTATAAATATGGCATTGTCTTGCCAAATCCATTGTTGAAAGATATTAAAACAAATTATCCAATTGCTTTCCAAGCAGCAATTTTTGCTGGGAAAGTGATTAATGATTACTTTCATGTTATTTTGCATGAAAATGATCTTGGGTATTTGGCGCTGCATATTGGAGCGACAATTGAAAAAGGGAATCCAAGCAATCAACAAAGACGTGCGTTCATTGTCAGTTCGGCTGGCTCTAGCGGGATCCGAATGATGGTGAACCGACTAGAATCAAAATTTGGTACTAAAGTTGTCATTGTTGGTGCCGCCGCAGCCTTTACTGATGAGGAGGTAAGCGGCCTAGATGTTGATTTTGTGATTAGCACGTTACCAATCGACTGTGCGCTCCATGTCGTTGAAGTCAATCCCATTCTTAGTGAATCTGATTTACAAGCGATTCAAAGGGTTATCTCCAATCGTATTGAACAGGTCAATCCCTTTCTGGATGCGGACCTCGTTTTCTTTGGAGAAAAGCTAAAGACAAGGGAAGAGGCACTGAAATTTCTCAACGAACAACTACAAGCTCGTAGCCTCGTACCAGAAAATTATTTAGAAAAAGTGTATGAGAGAGAATTAGCATCTTCAACAGCCTTTGGTAACTTAGTGGCACTGCCGCATCCGATTATGGCACAAACAGAATCGACATTTCTAACCGTTGTTACCTTGGCGAAACCAATTGATTGGGATAAGGAAAAAGTCCAAGTCGTCATCCTTGTTAATGTGGCAAAGAATCAAAATAATGATTTGCAGCATTTGTACAAATCAATCGTAAAAGTTGTCGAAGATTTTTCAATGGTACAGCAACTCATAAAATGCCGCAGTTATAATGATTTGGTTTCTCACTTACATGTAAAGTAGTGCTGATACTAGGGGCGGCAACTTCTTTGAAGGTCAGCCATTGGCTAGATTGATTCATATGCTATCTCAGTGTAAATGGTATAATCCCTTCCTGCATCCGAAATGTCATTATTGTCGCCTGAAGGTGCACCGATTTACACTACAGGTTTAATCGTTTGCCTCCTACTGAATTAAAACAATAGGACAACTTGGGAGGAGGGGATTTTGTTGCTCTCTAGGTTGTGCGAATGCCAGATTCTCATTTGTAGTTCTCTGTCAAAAACGATCTTGTCACTAAACCGTATTGATGTCTGATTCTAACGACATTTGTACGGTTTTTTTAGCTATTAAAGTTTAATAACAACGATTTCCGTTGTAAAAGGGAAATTTATCGTCAGCAAAGTAAATGGGGTGCTTGTACAATAGACGTATAAAGAGACTTGCACTGATTTGATACTGGCTGTATCCTACTGATTCATTGGTTACATACCGGTTAGGCAATTTACTGAACTAGTAGGTAATTGCTCAGATGAGGTGTGGGTCTTGAGCCTTGCTAGTCATCGGAAAGTGATACATAAAAGGGGGAAATGTGATGAAAAGAATTATGTTTATCTGCTCAGCAGGTATGTCAACCAGCCTATTGGTAACGAAAGTGGAAACGGCTGCAAAAGCGAAGGGAATTGATGTGAAGGTTTGGGCAGTATCTGAATCTGAAGCCAAGAATTTTTACGATGATGTTGATGTCATTTTACTTGGGCCTCAGGTTCGTTTCTTGAAAGGGAAAGTGGTATCAGCGATAGCTGGTAAGGATGTTAAAGTCGATGTGGTTGAAACTGTCAGTTATGGTCGTATGGATGGTGAAGCAGTTCTAGCGCAAGCCATGAAATACTTTTAATCAGCACGGTCATTGATTGATATAAATGACTTAAAGGATTTTGATAAATCTGTCGCCTTTCAAATGCCCTGGAGACTCCGTTTACAAGTAATATGAAACAATAAACGGAGAGAACCAACGGCGGGTGTTTCCGGCGGTAGGGGTACGTCAAATAACGATAAAAGGAAGTGTATGAAGATGAGTTTTGTTGATCGTTTAACTGCTGTTGCTGCAAAGTTTGGTGCACAGCGACACTTAGCTGCCATCCGTGATGGTTTTGTTTCACTAATGCCACTGATTATTGCAGGATCTTTTGCGCTTATTATAAAGAATTTACCGTTACCAACAGTGGAAAAATGGCAAGCATTTTTACCGGAGTTTGTGATTAATATTTGCAATATGGTTTGGTGGGGCACGATTGGTATGTTGACGCTTTTCGCGGTCTTTTCAATCGCATACCACTTAGCAAAAAGCTATAATGTTGACGGTCTTGGTGCTGGATTTATTGCACTCGCATCGTATATCGCTTTAACACCACAAGTTGCCACAGCCGTTCTCGGTGACACGGGGCTAACAGCGGATCAAGTCGTTAGTGCAGGAACGCTAGACACAAGTTTTCAACTTTGGGGAAATCTAGGGTTTTCATATACGAGCGCCAACTCGCTCTTTATTGGTATCATTGTTGCGCTGGTAGCCACTGAAATATTTGTTCGTTTTAGCCGTATTGATAAACTAACCATTAAGTTACCAGCAGGCGTTCCGCCGGCAGTTGGTCGTTCATTCTCTATTCTTTTGCCAGCAACCATTACGATTACCGCAGTTGCAGTGATTGGACTTGCCGTTCATGAGATTATCGGCAAAGATGTCTTCACACTGATTACGGATTTGTTTGCACCACTTGTCAGTGGATCAGACACACTAATTGGGGCGATTGTGATTGTCCTCTTGAACCAAATTCTTTGGAGTTTCGGTCTGCATGGTTCTAATATTATTGGCGGGGTATACGAGCCGATATCACTGAAACTAATGACAGAGAACATGGAAGCATTCGCAAATGGTGATGTGATTCCTCATATCGTGACCAAGCCTTTCCTAGATGCGTATGTGCATTTAGGCGGATCAGGTGCAACGCTTGGACTGGTTATCGCGATATTCTTAATTTCAAGAACGAAGTTGAACAGAACGCTTGGTAAAACAAGTATCGGTCCTGGACTATTCAACATCAACGAACCTGTTATTTTCGGAATGCCAATCGTCCTTAATCCGGTTTTGATTATACCATTTGTAGTTGGACCACTGATTCTGACGATTACGAGTTACTATGCACTGGCATGGGGCTGGGTTGATAAAACAGTGGCACTGATTCCGTGGACGACACCACCGTTTCTATCCGGTTGGATGGTTTCTGGGGGTGACTGGCACGCAATCATCTTGCAAGCAGTCAATATAGCGATTGCGATCCTGATTTACTTGCCATTTGTGAGAATCGTCGACCAGCTTGAACAGAAACGAGAAGCAAAAGCGAGGTAAGCTCGATTTAAACTAGCTAAACGAGGTTGTGACTTTCTTGGGGGAGAGGTGAGTACAGAACGCGAATGAATAGCGAGTTGTTTCTGAGGCCTGATATGGCGAGGAATAGCTTGTTACATCATCTGCGCGGGCTGATCACGTTTCTCATCAAGGGAGTCACTTTCTCATTTTAGAACGAGTGGTATTTGAAGGTCAGAAAGGAGCGCTGCTTGATATGGAAGAATTAGAAGTGACAATTATGAATATTATTGTGCATGCGGGTAGTGCAAGAAGCTTTGCTATGGAGGCAATCTCTGAGGCGAAAGCTGGTCATTTTGAAGAGAGTCAGAAGTATATTGAGTCGGCAGCTGAGGAAATGCTACTGGCACATCATACACAAACTGATTTAATTCAGAATGAAGCTAATGGAAATCATACGCAAGTTAGTTTACTACTTGTCCATGCGCAGGATCATCTGATGACGAGTATTGTGGTTATTGATCTAGCGAAAGAATTTGTTGATTTATATCGGCAAATGAAAGCTTAATTGTTAGAGGGTACAAGAATGAAAGGCGAGATGTAAAATGAAATTAATTGTAAATGCAGATGATTTTGGACTTTCTAGAAGTGTGAACTATGGGATACTTGACAGTTTTCATTTAGGGATTGTTCGTTCAACAACACTGATGGCGAATGCACCAGCATTTGAACATGCGATTCAGTTAGCAAAGGAAAACAAAGGGCTTGGTGTCGGGATTCATTTAGTGTTAACCAGTGGTCATGCACTTGCGGGTCCAGCTGAAACATTGACAACGAATAACGGACTGTTTCTGAAGCTAGGGGCTGTGGCAGAAAATTCTCTTGCCTTAAAAGCAGAGGCGGTCAAGCGAGAGTTTACTGCTCAAGTTGAGAAAGTTCTCGCTGCGGGGATTGTGCCAACACATCTGGATAGTCATCACCATGTTCATATGTTGCCAGGTGTTTGGGATGCATTTGCCGCTGTTGCTAGCCATTATCAGCTACCAATTCGGCGCGCATCAACGGCACAACTCGCAGAACATAGGCTCAGGACAACGGATGTTTTCTCGGACGCTTTTTATGGTCAGCAGATTGATTTGGCATCGCTTAAAGCCATTTGTGAACCCTATTTGAACACGGAACAAACAGTGGAAATGATGAGTCATCCGGCCTATATTGATGATGTGTTGATTCAGAAGAGTTCTTATCTGATGCAAAGAGCTGAAGAGTACCGATTACTAACCAGTGATGCTGCTTGTGCTTTTATAGATGAAAATCAAATTGAATTGGTTAGCTTTTCCCTACTAAGGGGGTAGGCATAAAGCTATTTGAATAAAAATAAACAGGTAGTGCTTTGCTATCAAATGGAAGGTGACAATGATGAAAAAATTAAAAGTATGTACGATTGGTGGCGGTTCTAGTTATACACCAGAACTTGTTGAGGGGTTTATTAAGCGGCATGATTCTTTTCCGATTACTGAGCTGTGGCTTGTTGATATTGAAGCTGGACGGAAGAAGCTTGAGATTGTCGGGAATCTTGCGAAGCGGATGGTCAAAGAAGCGGGTGTGCCGATTGAGATTCATCTGACCACAGACCGCGCCGCAGGGCTGAAAGAGGCTGATTTTGTGACAACGCAAATCCGGGTCGGTTTTCTGGAAGCGCGGGAGAAGGATGAAACGATTCCGCTCGAGCATGGGATTCTCGGGCAGGAGACGAATGGGGCAGGTGGCTTGTTTAAGGCACTTCGTACCATTCCGGTGCTGCTTGATATTGCCAAGGATATGGAACGCCTTTGCCCGGATGCTTGGTTAATTAATTTCACGAATCCGGCAGGAATTGTGACGGAGGCGTTAATTCGTCACAGCAATATTAAGAAGGTGATTGGGCTTTGTAATGTGCCAATTCATATGGAGAAAACGGTAGCGAAGATTTTGGGTGTTGAGGAAAGCCGTGTGTATATTCAGTTTGCTGGGCTTAATCACATGGTTTATGGACTTCATGTTTATTTGGACGGTGAGGAAGTTACAGCGCGTGTAATTGATGATATTACGAGTCCTGAGAAGACAGGCAATTTGTCTGTTAGCAATATATTGCCAGTTGACTATAACGATCAGTTCTTAAAAGCACTGGGCGTGCTTGTCTGTCCGTATCATAATTACTATTATAAGTCAGATACGATGCTCAGAAGTGAGCTGGAAGAGTTAAAGAAAGGCAATATTCGGGCGCAGGCTGTGCAACAGATAGAGAAGGAGCTTTTCGAGATTTATCAGAATGAAGCGGTCAGAGAAAAACCAGCTCAACTTGAGAAACGCGGTGGAGCCTATTATTCTGACGCAGCTTGTCGTTTAATTGATTCCATTTATAATGATCGTCGTGATATTCAGCCAGTTAATACTCGTAACAATGGGACGATTGCCGGGATTGATGTTGATAGTGCAGTGGAAGTGAGTTGCCTGATTACGAAAGAGGGACCAGTACCACTGCATGTTGGGCAGTTGCCACATGCAATTAATGGACTCGTGATGCAAATGAAGGCATTTGAACGTGTTGTCATTGAAGCCGCTGTCGAGGGCAGTTATGAAAAAGCACTTCTAGCACTAACGATTCATCCGCTGACGCCGTCAGATGATATTGCCAAGGTTGTTGTCGATGAGTTGATGGAAGCACATAAGGCATATTTGCCGCAGTTTTTTAAGTGAGTCTGAGCTATGGTGTGAACAGGATAATTGGGATTTATGAAGAAAAGATGATGCCCATTCGCAGGATTTGGGTATCATTTTTAGTTCAAGACTAGCATCACCAGCTACAAATTTAAAACAATGAAAAAATGAGTAAGTTCACACTTTGGTATACGATATCATCATTTTTGTGTTTTAAAATGAACAAATTGTCAAAAGATGAATCGGAGACAACACTAATTCTGTAAAAAATAGGATGAAATTTGTCGGATTTAATAGACAAAGTTGTTGTGCTACACTATACTTTTCTAAAGGCAGTAAAACGGTTCAGTGGTTGGTTTGCCGCGGGTAAGGGGTGCTCTTATTGACTAGTTATGAAGCAATTTCTCTAATGATCTTTTCCGGGACATTTTTGATTGGCTTACTGACCTACATTGATAAAAAGCAAAAAAAATAGGTTGCGCACTCACCTAAAAAGTCGCAACCCAGATTTTCAAATCCATCATGGCAAGCCGGCTGCTACCGCAGTGCTGCCCCGGGAGTAGAGTTACGAGCTCTGCTCCTTTAATATATTCTAATCATATCACTCAATTGCTATACTTTACAAGTAAAAAATAAAAAATATAAAATTGAAATAAACCGATTTATAAATAAGAAAAAAACGATTTATAAATAATAAATAAACCGATTTAAAAATAAGAAATTAAAGCCTAAAATGAACATGATTGCCACGCAAAAAAAGTAAAAAAGATTCACAGTAAAAAGCTTGGAAATTGTAAAGGCCCGGTTTGATTCATTTATTTCCCATTCATCCTTGCAAACAACCGCATCATCCTGTATACTTTCGTATATAATAAGTAAGCGTAATGATGAGGACAAGAGTATTTGTACCTGTTTCCCAGAGAGAGAAGCATCCGCTGCAAGCTTCTTAAACAGCACAACTATTTACCGCCTCTAAACCTCGGCCAAGGCGTGCGGGACTAAAAAGCACAAAATGGTTGACGGCGAAACCGTTATCCTGACTCGGGCAGTAATGCTCATAAGCGTCGCATGTTTACATGCGGAACGTGGGTGGACCCGCGGGTATATAAATGTTACTCGTCCCTATTAATTAGGGGCGATTTTTTTGTGTTCACATTTTTCGCTACTCTATCAAAGAACCACGACTTACTAATCAACCAAATTGTGAAAGGGGCGGCCCGCCATGATAAAGATTATTTTTCCAGACAAATCAGAGAAAGAGTTCCCCAAAGGGACGTCAACAGAAGAAATTGCAGCTTCAATTAGCCCGGGACTCAGGAAAAAAGCACTTGCTGGTAAGGTGAATGGTGTGAATGTTGATTTACGGACACCAATTGGTGCGGATGCAACACTTGAAATTATTACGCCAGATCATGCCGATGCATTAGAAATCATTCGCCATAGTAGTGCCCATTTACTGGCACATGCTGTGAAACGCCTTCATGCAGATGCCAAGTTTGGTGTTGGTCCAGCGATTGAAAATGGTTTCTACTATGATATCGACTGCGAACATGCATTTAGTCCAGATGATTTGCCACTGATCGAGAAAGAAATGAAGCGCATCATTGATGCAAACATGCCGATTACACGTGTAGAGGTCACGCGAGACGAGGCTTTGCGCCGTTTTCAAGAAATCAATGATCCTTATAAGATCGAATTAATAGAAGCGATTCCAGCTGATGAGCAGGTAACGATCTACGAGCAGGGAGAATTTTTCGATCTTTGCCGCGGTGTACATGTACCTTCAACTGGTAAAATCAAGATTTTTAAGCTGCAAAAGGTGGCAGGGGCCTATTGGCGTGGTGATAGCGAAAATAAAATGTTGCAACGCATTTATGGGACTGCATTTTTCACGAAAGAAGCACTGGCTGAACATCTACAATTCCTAGAAGAAGCGAAAGAGCGTGATCATCGCAAGATTGGTAAAGAACTTGACCTCTTTACTAGTTCACATTTAGTGGGCCCTGGTATGCCACTTTGGTTGCCCAAAGGGGCAACGATCCGCCGGACGATCGAACGGTTTATTGTCGATAAAGAAGTAGAACTTGGCTATAGCCATGTGTATACACCGATTATGGCCAATGTCGATTTGTACAAGACATCGGGGCACTGGGAACATTATCACGAAGACATGTTCCCGACAATGGACATTGATAATGAGCAATTGGTTTTGCGGCCAATGAACTGTCCGCATCACATGATGATCTATAAAAATTCAAAACATAGTTATCGTGAATTACCGATTCGGATTGCAGAGCTTGGGATGATGCACCGCTATGAAATGTCCGGCGCAGTCTCGGGTCTCCAACGTGTCCGTGAAATGACACTGAATGACGCACATGTATTTGTTCGTCCTGACCAAATTAAGGATGAATTTAAGCGTGTTGTCACATTAATCTTGGAAATGTATAAGAAATTTTCTATTAAGGATTACTCGTTCCGTCTTTCTTACCGCGACCCACTAGATAAGAAAAAGTACTTTGATGATGATGTGATGTGGGAAAAAGCGCAGTCCATGCTGAAAGAGGCGATGGATGAGATGGGGCATGATTATTACGAAGCTGAAGGCGAAGCGGCGTTCTATGGCCCGAAACTGGATGTCATGGTCCGCACAGCACTAGGTAAGGATGAAACGTTGTCAACTGTGCAGTTAGACTTCTTATTGCCGGAACGGTTTGATCTTACGTATGTCGGGCAAGACGGTAAGCTGCATCGCCCGGTTGTTATTCACCGCGGTGTCTTGTCAACAATGGAACGTTTTGTGGCGTATTTGATCGAAGAATACAAGGGTGCATTCCCAACATGGCTTGCGCCAGTGCAGGTGCAAGTGATCCCAGTTTCGCCAGATGTGCACTTAGATTATGCTCGCCTTGTCGAGTCTGAACTGCAAAAGGCAGGTCTTCGCGTCCAAGTCGATATCCGGGAAGAAAAGATTGGCTATAAAATTCGTGAGGCGCAGATGCAGAAGATTCCTTACATGCTTGTCCTTGGTGACCAAGAAAAAGGGAATGACGGTGTCAACATGCGTAAGTATGGTGAGGCAGAATCGTCTGAAATGAGGCTAGATGCTTTCCTCTCACTGATCAAAGCGGATCTTGAAGGCGTATCACATTAAAATAGCCTTGCGTTATGATATAGGGTTGTTTTGTGGAACTAGCTGAAGTTACTTGCGTGAGCGTTCCAGTTTCAATAGGCAACCGAAGCAAAGACAGAAATGAATGTCTGCTGCTCAGGACAAATAGTGCTGATAATAGGGTAAACTCGCTTTAAATCTCCAAGTTCTGACGGAACCCCTTTTTTCATAAATATTGAAAAAAGGGGTTTTTTCTATTGGGTAAGAAACAAGTGGTCAATACGTGTTTGCCCTATACACATGGTAGACTTGTCGATGATGTAGCAGAGATTCAAAAGCGTTTTCCGCAAACAACAGTGACTGTCATCGGTTATTCTTGTCTTGGAAAGCCACTCCATGAAGTACGGTTAGGTTCTGGTGCGAAGAAAGTTCACCTCAATGCTTCTTTTCATGCGAACGAATGGATTACTAGTCTTGTACTCATGAAATGGGTCGAAGATTTTCTCGAAGCTGTTCGCACGGGTGCATCCATTGATATTGGACACGACGTTCTAGCTAGTCAATTACTGGAGGAGACGACAATTTCCATTGTGCCGATGGTCAATCCTGATGGCGTTGATCTTGTAACAATCGGGGCACCGCTCGAATGGCAGGTATATTGCCTCGCACTGAATAATGGTAACGCAGATTATGCACAGTGGAAAGCCAATATTCGCGGGGTAGACCTTAATAATCAGTTTCCGGCAAAGTGGGAGATTGAACGAGAGCGCAAAGAAGCGCAAGTACCAGCACCAAGGGATTTTCCGGGGTTTTATCCGTTGTCTGAGCCAGAATCAAGGGCAATGGCACAACTTGTAAATCAGGCACAATTTGACCGCATTATTGCGCTCCATACGCAAGGGCAGGAATTCTATTGGGGTTATGAACAGTACCATCCGGCATTGTCGAGTTACTTGGCAAAGCATTTCGCTGAACTGAGTGGATACAAAGCAGTTGAACATGTAGATAGTCATGCTGGTTTTCGTGATTGGTTCATTTACCAGTTTGGTAAACCTGGCTTCACAGTTGAGCTTGGTATTGGTGAAAACCCATTGCCATTGGAACAATTTGATGAGATTTATCATGATGTGCAGCGATTGATTCATGCTGCTGTGTACTTGTGATTTCTCTGCCAAAGGGCTGACTAGTGGTGCAGTAGAGGTTGTTCGGTGGCAGTAACAGTATCCAGCGCGGCGGATGGTACAGGATGCTGGTGCTTATGCCTATAAAAATAGCACAAATCAGATTTGAAATGATCCAAACATATCCGTGCATAACGGGAAGTTTTGGTGCGCTTCAATTCAGATTTGAGCCATTTGGCACCAACATCAATCAATTTTTACAGTAAGGAGTGGTGGTTGTGGTGCTATTGATTAATGGATTTGAGCAGGGTATCCGCTGTTGATGACGGTCATCACTGCGAACCAACCAAAAATCAGTGCTGTGAGCAGCGCAAATGCAATCCCAAGTTTGTTCTTTTTTTTGAACGCATCAACGAGTGCAAAAGCCCCAACGATTGCTGTAATACCAAAAATGATAACGAGCCCCATGATGATTCCCCCTAGATGTGGTATGTTTCTCCGTGAGCTAGGAAATGAGTTGCACTGCACGACCGTGCTCACTGATTGAATGTGGTATGATATTTGTCAAGAGGTCTGGGTGTCCGGAAATCTGTTGACCCCATGGACCGTATAGAAAGAATAACTACATGAATGGCTGAAAGACAATCTAATACACCCTAGTTTAAACTGGTTCGGGGCGCTTGTCGAGGATATTGATTGGAGTGGTAGCGCAGATGAAAGCAACTATTATCAAGGAAATCAAGAAATTTGAAAACGAAATGATGCCATTTGATGAGTTTATGGCGATGGCACTTTATCACCCAAATGGGTATTATACAAAAATGCAGACGAAAATAGGACGAGCAGGAGATTTCTTTACTTCAGTTTCAGTTTCGCCAGTTTTTGGAGAGGTCATTGCAAAGTGGATTGTTAGGAAGATTCGTGATGATCATTTACCTGCTCACATTGTCGAATTAGGTGCTGGAAATGGACAAATGGCGCGCCAGATAATTCAGGTGTTAGAAAGGGAACTACCTGATTTCAGGTATACGGTTGTCGAATCAAGCCCATACCATCAACAGCTGATTCGGGAAGCCGCACCGAATGCCCGGATTGTTTCTTCGCTGGAGGCGCTAACTGCTGTTGAAGGGGTGATACTGTCAAATGAGTTCTTTGATGCACTGCCTGTGAAACTGGTCTGCTTTACGGGTGAAGTTTGGGAGGAGGTCTGCGTTACTGTTCAAGGAGAAGAATTAGCAGAATGTACTAGACCTGTTGATAGTGAACTTGCGGCCTGGATTGCTGCTTTGGATATCCCGAAACCGGCAATTGGCCAGCGAATTGAAAGTCCGCTTGAAATGGTTCGTGTCTACAAGACGATATGTCAGCGACTAAGGCGCGGACATATCCTCAGCATTGACTATGGCATGTTCACAGAAGATTTACGTTTGCCAGAACGAAGAAATGGGAGTTTACGAGGATTTTACCAACACCAACTCATTGAAAATGTCCTGCTTTATCCTGGAGAAATGGACATTACCGCGAATGTACTGATTGACCAGTTAGCAGCGTGTGGTGCGAGCTGCGGTTTGACAACGACACAAATCAGTAAGCAACGGCAGTTTTTGCTGGATCATGGCATCCTTGAGCTACTGACTGAACATCATGATCCCAATCCATTTTCGCAAGTGTCCAAAAGAAATAGGGCGATCATTCAATTTATCTCGAGTGGGGATATGAGTGATTTCTTTTACGTGCTAGAACAAAAACGGGGGGCCTATTTGAATTAACTTTAGGCCGAAAAAGCGTGCTGAATCAATCCAATTGAGTCAGCACGCTTTGTTTAGTTGCATTATTTTTCGCGGACTAGTGGGATGAGTTCCGCATAGCCTTCTGTCTCCATGTCCCCCAGTGGAATAAACCGGAGAGAAGCGCTATTGATGCAGTAACGAAGTCCGCCTTTGTCTTTTGGTCCATCCGGAAAGACATGTCCTAAATGGGAATCGCCACTTTGGCTACGGACCTCGGTTCGCGTCATCCCGTGGCTCAGGTCACGAAGTTCAGTGAGAACATCCTGTGTAATCGGTGCGCTGAAGCTTGGCCAGCCGCATCCTGAATCGAATTTTGCTTGTGAACTAAACAATGGTTCGCCGGTAATGATGTCAACATAGATGCCATGCTCTTTGTGATCCCAGTAGACACCGGTAAATGGTCGTTCTGTACCGCTATTCTGTGTCACCTCGTATTGCTCGGGCGTTAGCTTTTTGCGTAGCAACTGATCAGCTGGTTTTTGATACTTGCTGATAACGATCATTCCTTTCCGGGCAAATTTATGGTGATGGTATTCGGTTGCTACGATCTATTATTCCATAAATTCAAGTAGATGGTCACTTTTTTGGTAAAAAAACACGAGGGACATGGCATTCATAGCGTGCTTTCTGCTGTCAAGATGCTAGGAAATAGCCGGTCTCGTTATTGAAAAAATAGGTCGTTTGAAGAAATTGTGCACGAGTCATGTAAACCCTTGTTCGATTGTGGATGAGCCATTTTTCACATCATAAAAGCACCTACCAAATAAGGAGATGCTTTTGTCGATGCGTTTATTCAAAACCTGGCACGAGAATGAAACTCGTATAGTAGGTAAAGCCGATAAAACAGATAGTTAAATAAACAAAAAAGAGATACACATACATTCTTTCCGTGAGCTTTAGGTAACCTAGTAAGACAAAAATGGCTGTTTGTGCAAGGAAAATGAGTGCCACGCCATTCATATGTCCAAGATAAAACATGACAGCCATCATCCCAGTCCAAAATCCACATACCTTATACATGTTATTCATGTGAAACCCCCAAGTAGCTGTAAATGTGGTACCATTATATCTAGCATTTCTCGGGAAGTAAACTATTTTGAACGGAGTCAAAAATGAGGACGATTTTTTTGATTGGGATGATGGGAACAGGGAAGACAACAGTTGGAAAAGTACTGTCTGAGAGGCTTGGTCTCGCATTTTTCGACACAGATATTGCGGTTGAAACGAATGCTGGTATGTCTGTGCGCGAACTGTTCTTAGCAGAAGGTGAAGCGGCTTTTCGCTTGTTAGAACAAAGCATTCTTCATTCGGTGCCAGTAGAAAATGCAGTGGTAGCAACGGGTGGCGGTATTGTGCTGGATGCAGATAACCGTCTGTGGATACAGGCCAAAGGGGATATTGTATGGCTAATGGCAGCTGATGAGACGTTGCGAAAACGTCTTGCTGCAGATGGTGGACGGCCATTATTGCAAGGGGATATAGGCGAGAAATTAGTCGCATTGCGGAAAAGTCGTACTGCTTTGTATGATAAGATAAGCGCGTATGCCGTAAATGTGGACGACAAATCACCAGATGAGATCAGTTGTGAAATCATCCGTTTGCTTGGTTTAGCTAAACACGATTGATTGTGGTCTATTCGCTACTCATTTCTCATCTGTATGTTTTTTGGCTGTTTGGCCGATAATGGTCGTAGGTGATGATGATGAAATCGGAAGACTATGTGAAATATTTGACGACTGAAATGATGAGATATATTGATGAGCCTGAGGAAGAGAGAAGGAAACGGCGGCAACAGCGCAAAGCGGAACGGGAACCGTGGCTCATGCGTTGGTTTGGTCTCTTGCCAATGTCATTTTCCCTTTGGAACGATGGTATACAGTCGAAGCGGAAGCGGATTGCCGAATGGAGTGGCGATGCACTTCATAAAGGGAAACATCGAAGAAAACGCTAGTCACTCGCCCGCGGCAAACTGGATGAGGTGGCTAGCGTTTTTATTGTTTTGATGCAGCTATGAACGATTTGTTCATACAATTGTGAACTGATTAAATCGGTGATGGAGATGCTTTCTTTACCTTAAAAGCATTTGATCATCACCAAGTGCGGTACCACTATTTTCTTTAAATAAACGCATGAGGTCGTTCGTTTTTGCGTTTGCCTTTTCGGAAGTGGAAAGCTCAGCGACAATCTGACCAGCATGAAGCATGATTAACCGGTTACCGAATGCGAGAGCATCCTCCATATTGTGCGTGACCATGAGTGTGGTGATTTTGTTTTCAGCGACGATCTTCTTTGTTAGTGAGAGCACTTGTTCAGCCGTTTTTGGATCGAGCGCAGCTGTATGCTCATCAAGCAGGAGTACCTTAGGTTGTGCAATTGTTGCCATCAGTAGTGTTAATGCTTGCCGCTGACCACCTGAGAGTTGGCCAACTTCCGTTTTCAACCGGTTTTCTAGTCCCAAATCAAGTTTACGTACCTGTTCGTGAATAAGCTCGCGTAGCTGGTGCGATAGCCCGAGTGTGAGTCCGCGGCGGCTTCCGCGTTTGATTGCAATCGCCATATTTTCTTCAATCGTCATCCGCACAGCAGTTCCGAGTAGTGGATTTTGAAAGACACGTCCAATCAAAGGCGCTCGTTTATGTTCTGGCATACCGTCAATGTTCTTTCCATCCACCTCAATGGCACCGGACTCAGTAGGGAAGGCACCTGCTATACTATTTAATAATGTTGATTTCCCGGCACCATTACTGCCAATAATCGTAATGAAATCCCCATCATTGGCCGTTAGATTAAGTCCCCTTAGCACATGATTCTCATTAGGTGTTCCTTTTTTGAAACAGACATGAAGTTGTTTGATGGCTAGTGCTTGGTTCATTGTGTGATTCCTCGCTTTCTGAATGATTTCTCTAGCGCCTTGTTCCAAGTTGGTGAGGATAAGGCGATGACGAGTATGATTGATGAAATCAGTTTAAGATCGGTTGGCTGCATGCCGAGGTTGAGCACGAGTGCGATAATCATCCGGTAAATAATTGATCCGAGTACCACGCAAATGAGTCTTTTCGCTATCGAGAGATTTCCAAAAATGACTTCACCAATAATCACTGATGCAAGACCAATGACGATGGTACCAATCCCCATGGAAATGTCGGCGTAGCCATTGTCCTGTGCAATCAGCGCACCTGAAAATGCAATCATGCCATTGGAAATCATCAGCCCGAGTATCTTCATCGTATTGGTATTGACTCCTTGCGCACGAACCATTTGTTCATTGTCGCCGGTTGCACGAATGATAAATCCAAGTTCAGTATTGAAAAATAGGAACAAAATTGTTATAAAAATGATGGTAAAAATGAGTCCCAAAGTAAACCCAGTCCAGCGGTCAGGCACGCCAAGTGCCTCTACATTGCTGAATAAAGTATCATTTCCTAGCAGCGGGATATTAGCCTTTCCCATGATTCGCAAATTAATTGAGTATAATGCTGTCATGGTGAGAATGCCAGATAGTAGTGCAGGGATTTTGAATGTCGTATGCAAAATCCCGGTAACTAGTCCAGCGAGCATACCAGCACACATGGCAATCAGTGTTGCCAGCAGTGGATTCATACCACCTGCAATCAGTGTTGCGCCAACTGCAGCACCAAGCGGAAAACTGCCTTCTGCAGTCAAGTCTGCAATATCAAGAATTCGGTAAGTAATAAAAACCCCCATTGCCATGATTGCCCACAGCAGCCCTTGTGAAATAGCGACAATTAATACATCCATCCGTTTCAGCCTCCCTTTCTATGCAAACTAGTGACTGTTTGCTTCCAGTTTTTTTGGTATCGTAATGCCTAATTTATCAGCTACTGCCCCATTTATGACAGTTTCAAATTCATCTTGCGTCTGAACTGGCATTGTTTCGGTTGGTTCTCCGTTCAGTACAGCTACCGCCATCTCGGCAGTCTGTTTGCCAAGCTTATTGTAGTCAACTCCCACTGTGGCAAGTGCACCACTTTTCACATGATTGGCCTCTGCTCCGATAACAGGCACCTGTGTTTCAATCGAAATCTCGCCAATTGTTGCCATAGCGGATGCTAGCGTATTGTCCGCAGGTATGTAGACAACATCCGATTGCTGCGCAAGAATTTGCATACTCTGTGCAACATCATTTGTATTGGTCACGCTCATAGTTGTTGTTTGGTAGCCTAGTTCTTTGGCAGTTTGCTCAGCAATGTCAATTTGCAACTTTGAATTGACTTCACTTGAGTTGTATAAAAACCCAACAGTCTCCGCATCAGGTACTAATTGTTCAATCAATGCTAACTGTTCTTTAATTGGTGTCATGTCGCTTGTTCCCGTGACATTGGTACCAGGTAGTTCATTTGAGTCGACAAGTTTCGCAGCCTCAAGATCGGTGACGGCAGTTGCTAGGATTGGTATTTCACTTGTTTCATTGGCTAAGGCCTGTGCCGAAGGTGTTGCAATCGCTAAAATCAGATCGTTTTCGTCTGCCACTAGTGACTGGCTCATCACCTTTAAATTTGATTGATCGCCTTGCGCATTTAGGTAGGTGATCGTGATATTGTCTCCATCGACAAAACCAGCTTCAGCGAGTCCGTCGATAAATCCCTTCCTAGCCTCGTCAAGGGCAGGGTGTTCTGCAATTTGCAAGATGCCGATTTTGACCATCGGCTTTGATGTGGCTGATTTCTCTTTGTTTGATTTTGATGCTGGGCTTGTGATAACAACCGCTACTGCCAGCAGTAATACAGCAGTCAATTTGATGACGACATGCCATTTCATTTTTCATCTTCCTTTCTTTTTTTCGCTATATATAGAAAAAGTCGCCACTAGAGGTTTAAACCCAAGTGGCGACTGAATCAATCTTCAATCAATAAAGGAGCCACATAGATTCATTCATTATCTATGTGGCTCCATAAAATTGTACAAGGAACTAAGCCATCATAGATACAAAACTTCTGTCTTGAAGGTTTGTATCTATGACGACAGAGGTCACTTCTACAAACCGTATCTATAATAGCTGGAATAAAAATTATTTAGTTGTGATAGTTGTTGGTTAATCATCTTCGTCACTCCTAAAGTATTTTGTCCTAGTATAGCGAGCGGGATTCCTGCTGTCAAGGATTTGCATTTCTTGTTTGATTGTTCAGGTGTACTTCTTTGTTTGCTGTTTGCGAGTAGCGTGCGTAGTGTTCACGTTGTTCCTTCTTATTCAAGCAATCAATTTGACTATTTTGCAGTCCGTTTTTGGGGAGGCACAAAGGCCTATTTCAATCTAAAATGCGCTGTAATGTTGCCAGTTGATCATCAACTAGCTTGTAATTGTGTCTTTTCTGTGACAATTTAAAAAAAACTTAAAAAATTTTTTTTATCAATGACATTTTGAAATGACAATTTATTGACTTGAATAAAAAAAATTTTAACCAATCAGTTTAATTTATTCTGATGAAAATTTGAAAAACGCCATGAAATACTGTTTTTAATGACAATTCTACATAAATTTCCAATACATAATTGTGTCTGAATTGTGTCTGTTTTTATTTTATTTAATTCCATTTCGGAATATATCTCTATTTTGTCACATACTGTCTTTTTTCGTAGAATGATGGTACGATAATACTGTATCAACAATTTGTCATTTTGTTGTATACATATGCTAGGTATTCCAAATGAATAGGAGGTGAATTAAATGGTGATCAAAATTGAAGCGTCAGAAGTGCGTGATTATTCACAAACATATGACCAATCTGCAGATGAAATTAGAGAGATTTTAACTAGAATTCAAGCAATGCAAGATCAACTTGAATCTGCATGGGAAGGTCAAGCAATGTTGAAATTCCAACAGCAATTCGATGAGTTAAGACCACAAGTTGATGAGTTTGCTACACTTTTAGATGAAATTGGTGCGCAAATGCGTTCAGTAGCTGATCAAATGGAACAGTTTGATAAAGATCTAGGGAACAGTATTGGATTTAACTAAAAACTATAAGGGAATAGTTCGAGCTATTGCTTGACCTATTCCCGCTTTTAGAGTGAAAGGAAATAGAATGAAGAAATTATCGTATGTAATTCTTGTTTTAGTACTTTTATTACCAATTATCGCTGCCTATTTTTCTTTCGGTGAGGTATTTACGAATATGTCTCAGCCGAAGCTGAGTGTAGCACTTGTCAATGAGGATAAGGGTGCTACTTTTAATCATGATACCTTTGAATTTGGCAAGGCTTTTGTGAAACAAATTGAGCAGCATGAAGAATACGATTGGAGTATCGTTTCACGCGGGCTAGCAGAAAAGGGAATTAGAGAAAATTATTATGATTTAGTCGTGTTTATTCCGGACGATTTCTCAGAGAAAGCGTTACAGGTTGATTCAGAAAATCCAGAGTTTGCAACTCTTAATTATAAAACAAATCCAAATAGTAGTTTCTTTGAGAAGAGTAATGCTGAGGCAACAATCGGTAAACTTGAGAGTGTCATGAATCAGGAAATCGTTGATGTTTATTTTGCGATGATGATTGATAATCTTCAGCAAGCACAAGAGAATACGCTGGCAATTGTTGATGGTGAAAAAGGCTATTCATCGCTACTAAGTGAGGATGTGAATGAAAATATCACTGATGTAACAACACAAATGTCTCAGCTAACTGAAAGCCAAGTAGCGAGATCGCAAGGGGTTGATGGTTTTGTTACAACGGCAACAGGTCTGCAGGAAGGGCACCAAGAAAGTGTCGAAGGGCTCACTGGCTATTTAGAGAGCTACAACGATTTTCAGGAAGTTGTCAGTACTGATTATCAAGCATTGATGGATTATCAAGTTGCGCTCCATGCCTATGATCAAGAGACCAATGCAGCATCGGTGAACGAAATGATCGAGAGTACCGAAGCACTTTCAGCTGAAGTACAAACGATGTTCGCTGAAGGGTCAACCCAGTTGCTAGATAACGCTAATAGTGTAAAAAGCATGATGAATGATAATGGTGCACAAATAGATGCGCTCGCTTTAGCCATTACAAACTACATAAGTCTTCAACCCCCGGTACCAGAAAATCCAGATGGTATGAGCCAGATGCAACTGGATCTGTACAATGCACTATTAGGTGTACTCAGCACAGCTGATGGCCGGATGACATTGAATGATATCTCCAGCCTACCAGCCTCGAAATTTGAAAGTACCATGCGAGAATTTGCTTTAAGACTGGATGCTGATCCCGGAATGATTCTGAATTCTGCCTTGAAGACACAAATGAATGATGTGATTCAGATTTGTAATAGCTTAGGATACGAGATGGCTGGTCAATTCGAGCCTGATCAAAGCAACGGAATTGAAGTGACTACTAAGAAAATCCCTACATATACTTATCATTTTCAGGAAGACATCCTGATCCCGGGCTATAGTGGAGACAGGTTGAAAGTAACCATTACGCCAACAAACCCAACAATGCCTGCCCCGCCTATTCCTGAAAATTCTATCTATTCTGGTTACGATCTGGTTGTTAATGATCACCCAGCAACGTTCGAGGAAGACCATTATGAAGTCATTTGGCAACCACTTCAGACTGAGTTTAACAAGGAAGGGGTGTTAGATCTTAGCATGCAATATATCCCGCAGGAAGGGATCATTGTGACACCACTCACTGAGATAACCTTTGATATTAAGATTGAGACACTTGAGCCAATTGAGCCAATTGATTCCAGAGTAATCATTCCCCAAGATGATGGTGAATTGAAATATACAGGGACAGGTAAACTGTTTCATTTTGATCCTGCTGAATTAGATATGATTTTGTCTGATGTCAAGCAGGCTGGAAATAAAGATTTCTATCAGAGAGCCGCCTTTTATAAACAATACTTTCAGATGCAGTCGCTCATTTCTCTCTATTACACAGATGGTACTGTAGCGTCGTATCAAGCACTTGTGGCCTATTTAAATGAGCCAGTTCCACCAGGAGAGCCTGCTCATACCCCGATGATGTTTGCTGCTGGGGAAACAGCAGAACAGCCAAGTCATTCGATTTACTGGTTACTTGAACATCAAGCATTAGATGCCGCCTCATTTTCAAAGACATTAACGGCAGTAACGAGTGCGCAAATCGAAACACGCTATAACGAACTTTTGAATAGGCTAGGGTCACTGAAAGTAGCCAATGATGCGAACTTAGCGACAGTAGACAATTTAATTACAATGCTGATTAGCACAGGAGAGAATGTAAATACGTTGTA